>NZ_PUQF01000027.1:0-59448 GCF_003331015.1 Enterobacter sp. GER_MD16_1505_Eko_090
GCTCTGCTCCCGTGGCGGGTTACTCTGCCTGCCTGACCAGCTTCACTTCGTCAATACGGTTCTCACTGCACGCTTACAGTTAAGTCAACATTTTTGCTAGAATCTGCAGCTTAAATTATGCCAGAAAATCCGACAATGAAACTGCTAAACACCTATGATGACAAAAATGAAGCCGAAGAAGCACTGACGAAGCTCCTCGGTGAAAAACGCCTGGCCAGTGAACGAGATAGCACAGTGGTGATCTACAACCTATTTGGCCAACCTACTTGGGGTAACTTCCATCGTCTTGGCATGTTTAACTTGCCGGAGCTGCAGAAGATGTTGGAGCAGCGCAAGGCCGGGCATGTCATTGACAAAGCCAGACACAGTGAAATTTTGAGTATGCTGCGCTATGCCGCACAATCCTTCGAACTCACTATTCCGCAGCATTGGATGTGAAAAAGGCCGGAAAATCCGGCCTTCATTTTTTTGCGTTTTACTCTTCAAATTCAGCATTACCGAATTTCAGCATACTGCAGTTTTCTTTGATAGCTCGCTGTAAATTTGCATCAAACCCTTTCTCAGAGCGGGCATTAATCTCAATGGAGATCTCTACCTCAACACCGTATTGGCTGGCAAAATTTTGCACCACCTCGTCCATGATATTAGCAAAATCCATTTTGGCTCTGATGGCATCAAGTCGTACTGAACCATAAAACCGTGTTTTCTGGCTCTCTGTTATAATCACTTGACCAGTTCCAGAACCTGTATCCGTGTCCTTGCCGTCACCCGATTCGTCCTTATCGGTCCCATCGTGGCCGTCTTTATCCGGATCAACCCTCTTACGCTCTTCTTCACTCTTTTCACGGGCTTCTTGCTCCAACTTGGCTTGATAGCGCAGCGCAGCATCCCGGCTAATCAGAACGCTGTTCTCATCCAAAAACACGGTGGATGATTTGCCAAAAGCAAACCCTTCAAAGCGATCGTCACGTATACCGGACGCAAAAGCGAAGAAATCGGTACTCTTGACAGCCTCTTCTACAGTTCGACGCAATATTTGGTCATTAACTAAACGAGGCATATAGAGGTACTGACAGGCATCCTGCCAGACCTTCACTGCACTGACTGACTCTGCCCCGTTGGCAAAATAGTACTTTTCCAACAAATTACGCAGATGAACCGGTGACCACTCCTTGATCAACCACTCCTCTTCAGCCAGTTTACTTTCAATTTCCTGAATTAATTTAGGTGAGCTGGAAGAGATTTGCGACACCTCCCACTCTAGCTGCTGACCGGGATCCTGCAGCGGCGCCAGTAGCCACTTATAAGTGTCGC
Source organism: Enterobacter sp. GER_MD16_1505_Eko_090 (assembly GCF_003331015.1). Classification (NCBI taxonomy): domain Bacteria; kingdom Pseudomonadati; phylum Pseudomonadota; class Gammaproteobacteria; order Enterobacterales; family Enterobacteriaceae; genus Enterobacter; species Enterobacter sp. GER_MD16_1505_Eko_090. The sequence continues at coordinate 1,315 of NZ_PUQF01000027.1, forward strand.
GGACCAAGCTATCAAACTGCTTCTTCGCCGTATCGCGATTACCCTTGGCTTGGGTCAAATGCGCCAGATCCTGATTCAACACTCCGTTTTCGATATCGGTAACGATAGAGTGCCAGGCCAGATACGTTCTCCCCTGATCTTTCAAACGATTCAGACTGTCATAATCGGCAGCGAGAAAGAACAGCCGATTTTGTTTCACACGTGGTTGCTCACCACGTTTAAACAAGATCACTTCGGCTGCTTTGAATGCCTGATTAGTACTGCTACTACGGCTATAAGCAGAAAATGCCGACGGCTCCAGTACCACCAAACGCGGTCCATTGCCGTATTCATCAAGCACATCGCTGGAAGGTGTGAAAACATGTATCCCGGCAAAACAGTGCTGGGAGCCAAAACACGCAGTCACTGACTTCTTAAGCAGCGGCGTCAACTCTTCACGTTCACTGACTTTACTCTTACGGGTTTCCATTTCCCGACGCAGATTAGGCTTAGTATCCAGCCAAAAACGATCTTTATCGCCATAAAGGTAGGTCAGACGATCACGCAGCCGAACCAACACATCCTTAAAGGTGGCCACTGTTTGCCCGGGCGAGCAGGCGCCCAGCATAATCCGCTCAGCCAGCAGGCCGCGATGCATCTGATCGCCTGTACTGGGTGCACTACCCAAAAACAGGGTACGCATCACCCTGCGAGCGGCGTGGAATTGGCCAAAACGGGTATCTTGATTATCGATATCTGCCGCTTCAGAGCGCGAGCCATCCACCTCTTTTTCTATGACCGGTTCCCAGCCTTGTGGCAAATAATGAATGCTCTTGCCACGCACATTGCTGTCATCAAGGGGCAACGACCCCGGCATGATCAGTGCATCGCGGTTATCCGCGACCCACAAGCGATGGATCACTATCGCCATATATTGCAACACCCCACGGGTGCGCTGAAACTTATCCAGCGTCGACCAGTCCTCATAAAGCCGGTCAAATACCTCCGGGTGGATCGGGTATGACTTGCACAGTCGGTCGTAATAGTGGCTGGATTGTGTTTCGTTCGGAAACTCCTGCGCATGCTGGCGATAGAAATCAGCATACTGCTGCGCAATACCCTGCACCTGAGCGGCATCACCAGCCGACTCAAACAAACGACGGCGCACAATCTCAAAGGCCTCTTCAGTGGCTACCGGCTTCCATACCGACTCAACCCGAGCAAAATATTTCTCCAGCGAATCCAGCGCCTTCTGCCCCATAGTGCCACCCACTTCCAAGGCCGACTCAGGCAAAGAAGCCAACAACATGGCATTGGGTACCGACTTCATCGCTTCAGTCAGCGCCTGAATAAAGGTGATATTGGAGTCGAAGGTTCCGGCATTAAACTGCTTGCCCACTTCCAACTGGCGCAAAAAAGCCACCAGCTCATCCATCAACACCACACAGGGTGCCGCCTTGGTCAGCAATTTGACTAACTGCTCTTTGCCTGGTGATGTGCCGTCGCGGTCACTGTCCGCCACTAGCTCATAGCCTTCATCGCCCAAAAGTTGCCAGGCTAACTCCCCCCACAGAGTATTGGCATGGATCACACCGTGCGTACGCGCTTGGCTCACCGACAGGTTAATCCCATCGATCACCGCCACTCGGGCACCAGGTAAGTCATGAATTCCTGCCGCATCCAAAATCGGCGGAATACCCTGCAAGCGATCCGTGGTCACTGTGCGTGAGGCTAAGTGATAGACCGCAAGCATGGTGTGAGTTTTACCGCCACCAAAAGCCGTTTGCAGTTGGATCACCGGGTCGCCGCCCTTGCCTGCCAGCCGCTCGGCGACCGACCCCAATAACAAGCGCATCCCTTCTGTGATAAAGGTGCGCGCAAAAAACTGCTCAGCATCCTGATATTCTGCTGGTGCAGAGCCATTAGCGACCTGAGTAATATCTGCCGCAAATTCCGACTGTTTAAAGGTGCCTTCCAGTACATCGCGATGCGGGCGCGCAATCTCGCGCCAAGGTTTCAGACTCATAATTTCATTATCCGTTTCAATCCAATTCAATATTGGCTTGGGGCTCCAAATTTATTGAGCAAAGAGGTGTCGTTGCCTCTCTGCTCAGGAACCTTCGGCTCCTCGTCTTTAGAGATCCAGGCTATAGCTTTCCCCCACTTGCCCACTGTCGGACATGGCGCTTTGCATCGCATCCCACGCGGTGACGAGTTCGTTATAGGCGCGGGCATCTTGGGCCCAACCTTTACGCTCGCAGAGGGTATAAAGGCGATAAGCCAGGGAGCGGATCGCATCGCTCTTGTCTGAGAGTCTCCCCAGCATGGCACCGGCGCCGCTGGCACCTTCGCTGTTGAGGATACGAATAAGCTGGTGCAGTCCTTCCCATACCGGAGTACGGTTATCGCGCTCTGGCGCCCAGTCAGTGGGCAATTCGGCCCATTTGAGTAGTTGCACCTCACCCTGGCCGCTACTTATCACTCCGGCCTCTTGCAAGCCTGCCACGCTGGTGCCCTTGGCGCGGGCTAATACGTCGGCTTCACCGAACTTACCCACGCGCCAGCCCTGCTGTTCAAACCAGTGCAGGCAGAATTGGGTATCGTTGTCAAAGTCATCTTCGGCCAAGAAGCGGTTAATCAGTTGCAGTGCTGTCTTCACGCTCATCTTGCTGCCATCAGCTTCGAGCACCGCGGAATATTTACTGAAGATGCCCATACCGGGGCCAATAATGGCTTGCGACAAGTCCACCGGCGCCACCGCTGATTGGCTTATCCCCAGGGCATCGATACTGCCCTGGGTCATTTCATCCAGCGCCTCAGGCAATACCCGGTTAAGTTCGCGGATAAACTGACGGCGGCTGATGCTGTCGGCATTCGCCGCGCGCTTATTGCACACCAGCACCACGCTGGAGGCCAACGCATTAGTGCCAGATGCAATCATTCGGTTAGCAAGTTCAGTTCGTATCGGCCAAGTACCGGAGATAGAGAAACCGGCATCGATCACTGCCTGTAAGAAGGTCTCCCAACCGGCGCTGGACGTGCCGTCCACCTTGGTCTCGGACTGTTTAAAGGCGTAATAAATGGTGACCGGAAATGCCGGGTGTGCCTGCTCGGCTAGTTGGCGAATAGCCTTACCCATGCCATCCAGAAAGAAGGCCTCGGCACCGGCTTTGCTGCCATGGCGATAGGGGGTCGCCACCAGTTCCTCAGCTTTAGGTACCGCCATGGTGGCATAGAGCCCGGGGAAGATCGGGCGCAGTGATTTGCGCAGCCAGATATAGAAAAAGTCCGACAAATCGGCATAACCGATATTGTCGTAGTACGGAGGATCGGTTGAGATTACTTTATCACGACTCACTGTCTGGTTTTGGGCATCAGCTTGTTTAGAATACCCTCCAATTCTCACCCCTAGTGGAAATGTTGCACAGAGATTATCTGCTGAATATTTAATGGCATTAATAAAACAGATTGACTTATCAATCATAAAGTTAGACTCAGGGAAATCCCACGTCATCGGCAATGCCTGACGCTTATAAGTCTGCATAACTTGCTCACCAGAGGGCTTCCAGGTCGCAATCGAACTACCGTAGTCTGCTAGACGATCTATTGCAAAAGCCAGATAAACGCCAACAGCCTGTGAATAAGCCGTTGCACCAGAACCGCCAGAATCGAGCCCGACACCATCATCCGCCATCCCAGCAGAAAGAGCATCTTCGCGGCAGCGAGTAATGGCTTCACTCACCAGCTCGGAGAAGGTGTTCAATGCCACCAATTGTCGGGCAGTGAACAAATCGCCGAATTTATCCAAACCGTAATTAGGTGTTTTAAAATCACGGGGGTTATTGGGCAAGGCCATTTCGGGTGACCATTCAGGTCTTGCTTGCAGTGCAACAGCAAGGTGTTCATCGGTCGGAGAGAGATACACTCGTCCCTTTTTACCTTCCGCGATAATCGCCATAAGTCGCTGTCCCATGCGCCCGGCGCGACCTTCACTGCGAATATATTTGTAATCGATAGGCGAGCCAGACATCAGGCAGATAAAAGCCGCCCGCTTGCCCGCGGTGGTGCCGCCTTTAGCCGATTCAGGTGGTGTACCGATCTTAACGGTAAAGTGGTAGCGATCCCCCTGCACCACCGGCTCAACATAGGCCTCTTTACCGGCTTTAGATGACAAAATAAAGGTGGAGGCAAGCGGCACCTCGACATGGGCAAAGGCCGGGCTCGGGCTCTTCACTGTGCGCGCCCACAGCCAGGCAATCACTGTCAACTCATCACCTTGGTAAGGCGCCAGATCCGGGCGCTCGGCGACTATCGCCTCGGTGATCAGCATCTTAGGGTAGAGATGGCCGATGCGCGCTTGCGCCTGCTCGCGCATCCAGACGCCATAGCGGCGCACATCTTCCGCCAGCCCCTTGGCACCAGACCAGTCTTCAAAGGCATCCTGAGTCGCTTTTTTCTTGCTGGTCTTATCGCTTGGCACGTCTGGCCCCACTGGCTTACGGCCAGCAAACTTGGGCGGGATTTCTATCATGGCTTTGTTAATCGTGACCGCCACCGGATTTAGGTCGGAGGCATAGGACTCAAGTCCCAAACGCTGGGCCTCCAACGGCAGCGCGCCGCCGCCAGCGAAGGGGTCGTGAAAGCCGGGCAATTTATCGGGGTTAAACAGTTTGGCCGCATCTGGGTGGTCTTTATTAAGAGCACAGATTTCGCGCCAGCTCTCCATGATGGCCGCGCGCGCCTGATTAAGTACCGCTTCGTTATTGGTGTTTTCCCACTTCACCAGCTCGCGCAGGATATTAAACAGCTTTTCACGCTTCTTGGCGGCTTCTTGCTTGTTAACCCCATACTTAAACCCCGCCCCTTGCTGATAACCGGGGTCGTTAACCATCTGGGCAAAGATGACCGCCCGTGCGGCAGGCAAAGGACGACGCGCCCACCAAAGGTGGAGGCCTCTAGGATGAGAACCTATACCTGGTTGTTTTTCATGAGCGCAGGCTGCATTGATATCATCGAGCGGCAGCGCCACCTCAATCAGTTTTTTGGGGGATTTGATGGGTGTCATGATTTTTCCAACATTAAATGGATGCAGCAATCAGCGCGCGAAAAGGCGATGACTGCAAAAATTGATCAAAATCGTCTGGCGCCGTTTTTAGCATAGTTACAGCTTGGGTGAACCATTTTTTCCGTTCAATGACCAGATTTGGATCCTTATTCAACCCCAGCATGTCACGTATTTGTACAACTGGGTGACGCTGCCTTCTGGTCAGTGTGGGTAATATCGGTTCCATTTCTTGCCCGCGGCGTTCAATACGCATATCTTCAATCTGAATGGCGGCCGACTTGCCTGTTTGGCTACCTAGATCAAAGCCTTTGACAAAGGTCCATAGCGCAATGCGTACTGCATCAAGGATCGTAGTTTTACCCGTACCATTGGGGGCGATTAACACAGTCAACTGCGGGTGGAAAGTCACATCGAGCTGCTCAAAACATCGAAAGTTTTTTAAGCTAACTTGTTCAATTTTCATAAGCTTCCTTCAGCATCGGTGGATCGTGCCAGCAAATCCGCTAAGTCGTAATTGATGCTCGCCACTCCCAGATCGGGTTCTTTGGTGAAAGGTTGGCGAAGGTAGTACGGGCCTTCAGCCTTGTCCCCCTCTACCAGTACGATGGCCAGCAAAAATTTGTCTGCCTGATTGAGGGCATAGAGGATCTCATTACGACTGACGGTGATGGTCGTCTGTCCTTTGCTGCGGCCTTTCACTTCAATGTGACGATCTTGTGGCAAGGAGCCATCACTTTTGAGTGGCGGGCGCGCGGTGAGATCCCATCCACATTTATCCGCTGCTACATCAATAACCATGTGGCCTAACGCTTGTTCCGCATCGGTTACCGCCTGCATCGCGGCCCGTTCTATATGGGCGCGGCTAGCCGCATCGGGGCTAAACATGACCTCCCCCTTACGTTTGGCCAATAGCCCCTGCGGGATCACCAGAGCACTACCAATGACCACCGGGGTGCTGGAGACCACCTGCTTGAGCGCAGTGAGTTCAGCTGTGCGCTGCTGTAAACGGGCGGTAAGTTCATCAACGCGCCGACGCGCGTTTTCTGGCTGCATTCTGGGCTGCTTGCCAGACTTCACATCATCACTAAGTTTGAGATAGCGGTCTTGCCAATAGTTGATTTCTTTGATCAAGCGCTCATGTACTGCTGCCAAAGTTTTGTCTGCCTGCAGCTCACGCCGGTTTTTTACTTCAGCAAAATGCTCTGGCACCAGTTTTTCAGAGGCCAGCTGCAGTGCCAGTGGTTCCAGTGGTTGGGATAACCAAGGGGAGCAGAGAATATCTTGTACTAGTGCCAAGTCCCCCTCGCTGATGGGCACTAAGTCCAAGTGTGGCGCCCAGCCTGCATAACTGGCCTGACAGGCCCTATCTATCGCAACAAATTGCAAGCGGCGGGAGGCGATACTTTTTGCTTGTTCCGCCGTTTCTCTGACCGTGTGTTCCAACATAATGATCAGGTGGGGTTCATTACCATCATCAGCCGGATCAACCAACACGGCGCCCTGTTTCAGTTTGCCGCGATGGGCTTGCAAGGTAAGGTCCAGCACGGAATGCATCAGAGGATGCACCGGATGCAACAGCTCAGCTAACACCTTGCCAGTAGGACGAGTTAACTGCTTTTCGAAGCAGACCCGCTCGTAACGCGGTAGTACCGGCGTACGGCTTTCCCCTATGGTGCGATCTCGCTCGCGGATAACAGCTGGGACATGCCTGATCTCGTATCGGCCTTGTTCGCGCTCGCGCAAATCGCCCCCCAACCTTTGGAAGGCCTCCTGAAAGAAGGCTCGGATAAAAAAGGGCTGCAAACGGCGCGCTTCGGCTTTTTCCATCTGCTCTTTGATGGCGTACAGCCCTTCCATTCCCATGTGGGATTCCACCAGGGCGTTGCGGCGCATGATCTCCTTGAGGTGGTCGCTGTCCAGTGCCCCCTCAATTGCTTGGTCCATTCTGGCGCGCACAGCAGGATCTTCTCCATAGCGAATGGCATCCATTAGCAACTGTTTGAGTGAAACGTTATCGAACGCCTCCCCCAAGATATCGAATACTTTGCCGCCAAGTGCTTGTTTCTCAATTTCTAACTTGGCGAACAGTTTTTGGAATACTTCACCTTCACGGGTTTCATTGGCGACAATGTTCCACAGGTGGCACACCTCTTTTTGGCCAATTCGGTGAATCCTGCCAAAGCGCTGTTCCAGTCGATTGGGGTTCCATGGCAGGTCATAGTTGACCATCAAGTTGGCGTTTTGCAGGTTGACACCTTCACCCGCAGCGTCGGTGGCAATGAGCACCAACACTGTGGGGTCACTGCGAAACTCACTCTGGATTTTACGCCGCTCATCACGGTTGGTTCCGCCGTAAATCACCCTGACAGCATTTGACTGGCCAAGCAGATCACCGACTCGTTGACGCAAGTAATTGAGCGTGTCTTTATGCTCGGTAAAGATGATCAGTTTGCGACGACTACCATCGCGGTTTTTCATTTCCGGCGAGTCTTGCAGTAAAGCGGATAGCTGTTCCCACTTTTTATCATTACCTGATTGCACCAACAGCAGTGCTTGTTTTTCCAGATCCTTGAGTGACAGGATTTCGGCGTCGAGCTCTAATATGGTCTCGGCTGCAGTAGCCTGATCTGCTACTTGCTCAGCATAGAGTTCGTACTCTTCGGCGCTTAAGTCTTCATCCAGTTCGTCCCAATTATCCGGTAAATCGAGCTGTTTAGTCACTGTATAGCTACCCAGCGTTTCAGCCACACCTGTTTGTTTCGCCTTCTGGCCACGGGCCAACAGCTTCATTTCTGCAAGCTTGTCTTTAAGACGATTACGACGTCGTTTTAACGATTGATAGATCGCCTCCGGGCTGGATGCCAATCGTCGTTGCAATTGTGTTAGTGCAAAGCCAACTGTGTTTTTTTTCTTGTTGTCGAGTTTGTCGGCTCGATTCATCTCTTCTCTTACATACGTGGTGACCTGCTCATAAAGACTTGCTTCGAGAGGAGAAAGATCATAGTTGGCTGTATAGGCTCGACGCTCAGGAAATAACGGTGTGCCATCAAAGGTCAATAGCTCTTCTTTCACCATTCTGCGCATCATGTCAGTAATATCGACTTTATGGGCGCCTTCGCGAAACTTGCCATAGAATCGATCACTATCGAGCAGTGACATCCAGACCTGAAAGTCTTCTTCCTTGCCGTTGTGTGGCGTGGCTGTCATCAACAAAAAATGGCGGCAAATAGATCCAAGCAGCTCTCCCAGTGTGAAGCGCTTGGTTTTATTGATTTTGTTACCAAAATAGTTCGCTGAGAGTTTGTGCGCTTCGTCGACGATGATCAAATCCCAGTCGGTATTACGCAGCTTTTCTTGTAGCTCTTCGCTACGGGAAAGCTGATCCAGACGGCAAATCAGGCGATCTGTTTCGGTAAAGAAATTGCCCGTTGCACACTGTTCCTGCTTTTCTTTGCTGAAGATTTCAAATTGCAGGCCAAACTTTTCAAATAGTTCGTCTTGCCATTGTTCGGTCAGTGAGCCAGGCGATACCACCATAATCCGTCTGGCATCAGCTCGCAGCAGCAGCTCAGAAATGAACAAGCCAGCCATAATCGTTTTGCCCGCGCCAGGATCATCGGCCAAGACATAGCGCAGCGGCTGCTTAGGTAGCATATATTCGTAAACAGCTGAAATTTGGTGCGGCAAGGGGTCAACATTGGCCATGTTGACAGCCATCATCGGATCAAACAGAGCTGCCTGTGATATCCGATATGCTTCCAGCCCCAGTTTGAAATCGCCTCCGTCAGCATCAAAAGCCCATGCTCGGCCCACTGTCGCGAGCTCAAGCGCCATCTCATCACTTCGAAACAACATGCGTTCTGCCAATACGCCCTTACTGTCTTTGTAGTAAACAGTCAGAGCGTGCTCACCGATCTGCTCCACTGTCACCACGCGAACCACTTGCCCTTCGACAATGCCGCGGACCTGAGCATCTTTCTTGATCTCTTCGAGCTTGAGCATGTTGTTCCTTAATAACTTGCTGGTTTATAAACCGGTTTTCGCGAAGTTGAACGATATTAGAGCTTGTAGGTATCGAGCCCAGCAAGCTTTAGTCGAGTAGTCAGATTACGCATCTTGCTGAATTCGGTACCAAGGCTCTCTTTGAGCCCAACCCCTTCACAAAACTCCCGCGAAGTCACGTGTTTAAGCTCATCTGCATATTTGAGCATTTGCAGATGTAGCTCGACTGTATATTGGTTGCGAGGTGCAACTGACAAGGCATGCTTGATCTGCTGATAGATCTCTTGTTCAGACACTAATGACTCCAAGTAAATTAATACAGCTAATTTAGCTAAATTAGCTACTGAATACCGTCAGTGCAAGCATCATCAACCTTTGGCGTTACTCAACTGACTATTTTTTGTTCTGCCGATTATTCATTACTCGGTAAACATTCGTACCTTCCCTAAACCTCGCGCAAATCAAGTGATCATTTCCCCATCAACCACGAGGGAGGTCTACTATCATCGGCACGCTTCAGACAGGCCAACGTATCGATTCTGCAAACTGTACCGTCAGACGTTCGCAGACTACCTAGGCTAACCCCATGCCAGGTCACCTGCACTCCGGTTTTCGGGTTGCTATCCGCACATTGCCCAGCGCAACCTCACTGTAAGTCGTGCTATCACTACTCTTGATGTTACCCAAGGGATTGCAGTGCCAAGTGGCCCCAGTGACCCCACAGGCAATTGTCTGAAGCCTTAAAGACTCAAAAGCAGGTATTAGAGCCAAGCTAAGGGGCTGGCTCTAATACCTAGGCTGGGCAGCAGGATTTATATCAGGACTGACTGCAGCCAAACGAGCGTTCATCTCGGCTGTATGACTTGGTCCGTTCCTTCGCAAAGTAGCTCAGACGGAAAGTGAGCTTATCGTAAACCGCACGATAGTCTGTGGCGTTGGCATCCAGATAATACAGGGGATTATCTGGGATGTGGACCAACGTTCGGTATTCGGGGTAAGGGCCTAGTTGCAAAGCGCTCAGCCAGGCTTCACGTATCAGGCTGGCTAATCCCGTTCCCCCTTCTCCATAGCTCCCAAGTCCATTGAATGTGTCTTTGTTCACGAAAAGTACCATGTGGTAATGGGACTTCTCGTTTATTTCTCCCACTTCCCGAACCCAGGCGTAACGCAACTGGCATGGGTAGCTCCTGATGCCATTCTTTATTTTATTTCGGTACCGAGCATCGATTTTTGCATTAAGCGATTCAATGAAACGGGATATCAGACCACTATTCCTATTACAGTTGTCATCAGGCAGACGTAGATCGACACGGACAGCCATTGTCCTTGGGTGTTGTGCTATAGCGTTATCAATTACACCCAGCATCCGTTGCAAATACGTTGTATTGAATGGGGCATGACGTTGGTCAAGATAAATATCATTAAGCATAATAGATTCCTGTGATCTGAATATCGGGCAGGACGGAACCTTACCCGCGATGGTTGAGGTAATTAGGTGGTATCAAATCTGGCTTATTGAGTTTGTGTTGGATGTTAGTTGGGTGATGCTGACTAAATTGCTTGGTGTGTATTGCGTAGGTGTGTATTACTGGAATATTGGGGTTTATGTACTGATATATATTAACAATCCGTCACGTATTAATACTCAACATTCAGGCCAGATGCGGTTTGATATTTCATTGTGTTAAATTATTTACTCCGAAGTTAATGTCGTCTGAAAAAAATGATTAAGGGGTGGCTATAACTTATTTCAATCACGGTGCATGATCAGAGTGTCATTTAAAATTAAGCAGCAAAAAGGGCATGGAATTTGATAAACACAGTCCAAAATATTTAATTTCTGGAATCATTAATTTTAGCCTGCAACCACTCCTCCAGGTCGCTTTTTAACCAGCGAGAAGCTCTACCCATCTTAATGGGTTTCGGAAATACCCCTTCCTGTATCAACTTATAGAACCATTTATCACTCAGGCCAGTAAGGCGTGTGATAAACTTCATATCGATGAACTCATCTTCCAGTAGTGCAGGTTTCGTTTTCATGCTGAGTGTCCCGTTGCGAGAAGAGCACCGGAGCAGGCGATAACTAATTGTTCACGCCTTCTCCTCCACATGAATGGGGTGTGACGTAAAAAAGATCGGGAGAGAACCGTGGAACCACCCGACTGAGAATGAATAGATACGGAAAACCTCGTGTAACGCTGTTCTCTGACCGTTACAATTTGACGGATGTCGAAACTTTGTAGAGTGCAACCATGAAAATTATTCAGAGTGGTGAGTTGATCAGTACTCTCCCCCAATTTACCAGAGGCAGAAAAATCACAGGAGAAAACCAGCCATTAATCACTTACTAATCAGTCAGTAATCACTACTTTATCATTAAAAAATCAGTCAACAGTCACCTTGCAGATGCCAAATCATCATGGTTCATTTATACTTTTGAAAGCATCGGACAGATGTGATATCACACTGGAGGGTACATGCTTAGGTATGACGAAGTGAGAGAGGAGTTCTTTTCCCTTTACGTTCTGAGTCTGTATTACAACGAAGATTACATTAAGCAGGCGAGTAATTTTGACACGCCTGAGGAATTTCAAAAACTCATTAATCATATATTGAACACTAAATTCCCATTCAATAATGAAGCAATACAAAGTGCGTGTGCTTACTTGAAAAAACAGTTCCATTACAAAATCATTGACAAAGAGAAGTTCGATTGTTTCAAAGGTTCTGATAGAGGATCGTGGTTTGCCTTAATGTATATATATAACAACAGAATCAGTCCTGAAACCTCCTCGAACGTGAATATCTTTGCACAAGATAATATTTACAACCCAAACTCAACTTCTGCATCCTTTTTTGAATTTGAAAACATTGATGAAATTAAAAATTTCTCACTTGATGAAGCGCAAGCCGAAATGCAGGTGGGCATTTCTCCTAGCAAAAAAGGAAAGGATAGAGACATACCGGAAAAATATACGCGTGACTTTTACTTTTCACTTGGCGCAGACCCCAAAGAATACAGCCCAAACACAACATCTGAACAAGAGCGAATTTGTATCCTGATGAGGTTTATCGATTTTGCACCTGCAAGCTTAAAGAAGAAAATTTCTTATTTTCGCAAGTTGCATGATAAATGGTTAAATCAATATAATACATTCCTTACTGATTATGACTGGTTAGATAAAAAAGATGAAGAACAAGCCATCTATTGCTGGGAGTATCTGAGAAATAAAAACATGATCCCCCTCTATTTAAAACCATATAACACTGCAATGAGAATACAGATGATCATTGCATGCATGGATAGTTGGGACACTGGAGTTGAAGAAAAATATTTCTTTATTCAGAAAATGAAGCATGCTTGGCAGCAGGCTGTTTCATCACGTAAAAAAGACAAAAAGTAGATCAAGTTAATAATTTTCAGATATATATCATCCCTTTGAACATACCAGATTAACGGTGGAATCTCACGATTCTGCCGTTTTTGTATTATTTTTCAGAGGAGTAGTAATGAACAATTCTGAAGGATTGAAGCCGTTTCAGCAATCGCTCGCTGGTCTGCCACAGTGGGTGTCTGAACGTATATTGCAGCAGATAAATCAGTTAACCCGCTACGAGCCAGTGATCGGCATTATGGGTAAAACCGGTGTTGGGAAGAGCAGTCTGTGCAATGCCCTGTTTGCCGGAGATATATCACCGGTCAGCGATGTGGCTGCATGTACCCGTGAGCCACTGCGCTTTCGCCTGCAAGTCGGCGACCGCTATATGACGCTGGTGGACCTGCCCGGCGTGGGCGAAAGTGGTGCTCGCGATACCGAGTATGCTGCGATGTACCGCGAACAACTCCCCCGGCTCGACCTGGTTCTGTGGCTGATTAAGGCCGATGACCGGGCGCTGGCGGTGGATGAACATTTTTATCATCAGGTGATTGGAGAGGTATACCGGCATAAGGTGCTGTTTGTTATCAGCCAGTCGGATAAGGCCGAACCCACCAGCGGTGGGGGACCGTTGTCCACGGCGCAGAAGCAGAATATCAGCCGCAAAATCTGTCTGCTGCATGAGCTGTTCCAGCCCGTACATCCGGTGTGTGCCGTGTCGGTCCGTCTTCAGTGGGGACTGCGGGTGATGGCCGAGCGAATGATTAAGTGCCTGCCACGTGAGGCCACCAGCCCGGTGGTGTCGCAACTCCAGTCTTCCTTTCGCACGACGGTAGTCCGGGAACAGGCTCGTAGCGATTTTGGTGAAACCGTCGGGGCCGTACTCGATAGCATCAGTGCCTTTCCCCTGATACCCGCCCCGGTACGGGCTGTCATTCAGGCCGTGCGCACCACGGTGGTGTCAGTGGCCCGCGCCGTCTGGGATTTCTTCTTCTGAGTATTTAACCCATCCCTGTTACTTCCCTGCCCCTGTCGCAGATGCGACGGGGATCCCTTTTATTTGTTTTCCCGTTATGAGGAGTCTGCTTATGACCCGTCTGGCTTCGCGCTTTGGCGCAGCAAATCTTATCCGTCGCGACCGTCCGTTAACCCGCGAAGAGCTGTTTCGCGTGGTGCCCAGTGTATTCAGTGAGGACAAACATGAATCCCGTAGTGAACGCTACACCTATATACCCACCATCTCCTTGCTGGACAGCCTTCAGCGCGAAGGCTTCCAGCCGTTCTTTGCCTGTCAGACCCGGGTACGCGACCCGGGTCGACGCGAGCACACAAAACACATGCTACGCCTTCGTCGGGAGGGGCAGATTACCGGTAAACAGGTACCAGAAATTATCCTGCTCAACTCCCATGATGGCACCAGTTCGTACCAGATGTTGCCGGGTTTATTTCGTGCGGTTTGTCAGAACGGGCTCGTCTGCGGTGAGTCATTTGGCGAGGTGCGTGTGCCGCACAAAGGCGATGTAGTGAGTCAGGTGATTGAGGGGGCCTATGAAGTGCTGGGCATTTTTGACCGTGTGGAGGAGAAGCGGGATGCGATGCAGTCGTTGCTGTTGCCACCACCTGCGCAGCAGGCACTGGCAAAAGCCGCGCTGACGTACCGCTTTGGTGAGGACCACCAGCCGGTGACTGAGTCGCAGATCCTCTCCCCGCGCCGCTGGCAAGATGAGAGTAGCGACCTGTGGACCACGTACCAGCGTATTCAGGAGAACCTGATTAAGGGTGGGCTCAGTGGCCGTAATGCCAAAGGAGGACGGTCACATACCCGTGCCGTTCGCGGTATCGACGGGGACGTGAAACTTAACCGGGCACTGTGGGTGATGGCGGAAGCGATGCTCACGCAACTGCAGTGACCGTTTAATGTTGCCGCTTTGTTAATATCGGACACCACCTGTCCGCATCGCACCGTGCTGGCGGTCCTCACTCACTGAGTGAATGGCCTGTAACCCCCGCTGCCTCTGGCTTTTGCAGAAATGAAAAATAGTTTCTGTGATGTCCATACCCTGTCCGACCCCCTCTTTAAAGTAATCACATCATTTTCAGTCAGTTAACTTTCACGGAGAACGTCTCATGACACAGGCAGAACGCCGCCATGACCGGCTGGCTGTCAGGCTGTCACTGATAATCAGCCGTCTGGTGGCAGGGGAAACACTGAGTGTGCGTAAGCTGGCCGCTGAGTTTGGTGTGTCGGTGCGCACGCTGCGGCGTGATTTTCGTGAGCGGCTGATGTATCTGGACCTGGAGTATCAGTCCGGATATTGCCGCTTACGTACTGCGGGCAGTGAGACGCAGATGGTGCCCGACGTGCTTATCTTTGCCCACCGCAGCGGGATGGCCGGTCTTTTCCCTGGCTTTGACCGTCGTCTGGTAAACGCACTGCTGATGTGCGATGAGTCTCCCTGCGTAATCGCACCCGCCAGTCCGGCTCCTTCGCCATCAGGCGCATTGTCTTTCTGGCGACTGATTCAGGCCATTACCGGGCGCAGGCGGGTGACGCTGATTGCCGAGGGGCAGCGCTGTGAGCGGCTGGCTCCCTGCCGGTTACTTATCCACCAGCAGGCCTGGTATCTGGTGGCAGAGCACGACGGACATATCGCCGTATTCACCCTGAATGAAATCCATCTGGTTCAACCCCTGCAGGAGTCTTTTCGCCGCAACGACAGTCTGTGCAGTCTGGTTGAAGACCCGGTGTTTATTCAGGCCTTACCCCATTTTCGCTTTATCCAGCAGTCGCTGCTTGCGTTTGTTCCGGCCGACAGCCCACCGGAATAGTGCAGGTCTATCTCAACTCATCCGCAGGGAGAGCCTATGCCATTTATTGCCATTATCGCCATTGTTGTCATCGTCATCATTCTGAACAAAACCGGGGTGTCCGACAGCCTCACGGCCCTGACCCTTGCCACCGTTGCCGCACTGCTGACGGGCGGAGGGGCAGCCGGTGCGGCCAGTGTCGCACTGACACCGTTCGTCGGCGTGCCGGTGGGTATTTTCGTCGGCATTTATGTCTTTGCCAAAGTGGTTCGTCTGATTTCAGGAAAAAAATAATGAAACGTAAAACACTGCCTCTGCTGGTGCTGGTTGCCACCACGCTGTTTCTCAGCGCATGCGATAACAGAAGTGATGACCTGAAGGCCATCAGCAAATTTAAGGATCTAACCCCACCGCGTTTCAGTGATGTGGTCAGCCACCAGGATGATGTCAGCGAAGAATGGTCACAGGTTGACTACTTATCCGGTCCCACCTTGCAGGTTTTACGTACCCACCAGTCGCCCGATGGCTGCGAGGATGGCAGTTACTACTACCTCGTGGATATGCAGGAAAAAACCGTCCAGCCACTGATGAATGCGCTGTGTATTGCCGATAACATCAAACTGGAATACCAGGAGGTGACGGACCCGTATACCAAAGAAAAATACTTTGAGTACGCCCATGACGGCAAACTGATGGGGCGACTGCTGATACCCTCAAACCCTGAGAACCAGGAATAAAACAACGACAAAGGAGACAAGAATGACAATACTTTCACTAAGTCGGTTTATGCTGGCGGGTGTACTGCTCGCGAGCTTTAATGCCTCTGCTATCCCGGGGTTCTGGCAGCAGGGTTACGGTCAGGGCAATACGGAATACAGCGTGACCGAAGCCAGCGGAAAGACGTTTACCATCAACTGCACAGGGAACCCGGACCAGAATGGTTTCTATCAGCATTCAGTCTTTCTTACCCTTGCCGATGACAAGATGGTCAGTTCGCACGATGACGACACTACTATCACCGTAGTGATGGATCACCAGCAGTACATTATTCCGTCCAGCCTGGGCTGGCGTAACGGCGATAACGCCTGGTTTGACTTCATCAGCAATATCTCTGAGGCCGGGCAGTTCGACGTCTACGTCAATGACCACAAAGCAGGGACCTTCACTGCGGACCGGAAGAACGCTGAGAAAGTTCTGTCCACTCTCGGAGACTGCAGCAACGACTGATAGTAGTATCTTCCCCAGCAAATCCACCCCGACAGCTAGCAGGCTGCCGGGGTTTTCTTTTATCAGGAGCCCGAAAATGACCCAATCCGTGTTGCTGCCACCGGGGCCTTTCACCCGGAGACAAGCGCAAGCGGTCACTACCACGTACAGCAATATCACACTCGAAGACGACCAGGGCAGTCACTTCCGTCTGGTGGTTCGTGATACTGAAGGCCGGATGGTCTGGCGGGCATGGAACTTTGAGCCGGATGCCGGTGAAGGTCTTAACCGCTATATCCGCACCTCAGGCATCCGTACAGACACGGCCACCCGCTGATCGCGAAGCATTTACCCGCATTCACCTCCCCGAACACACTTTATATCCCCATACGCCAGCCATCGCCGCTGGCGTTTTTATTGACGGAGACATACCCATGACAACACAGACGCAGCACGACCTCGCACCCGCTAACCAACCCGAATTTGAACTGACCGTCACGCCGGTCCCCGATGAACAGCGTATCGATTTCTGGCCACAGTACTTTGGCGCTATCCCGCAGTGGCTACTCCTGGAGCCGCATATCTTCGCCTGGATGGACCGCTTCTGTGAGGGCTACAGCGGTGGTATCTGGTCGTTCTACACCCTCAGCAATGGCGGCGCATTTATGTCCCCCGAGCCTGACAACGATGAGACATGGCGTCTGTTTAACTGCCTGAACGGTAACGATGCCCAAATGAGTGCAGAAGCAGCAGGTATTGCTGTCTGCCTGATTGCGTATAGCCACCATGCCTGCCGTACAGAATGTGACGCGATGACCGCACACTATTACCGCCTGCGGGAGTATGCCATGCAACATCCAGAGGCTCACGCCATTCTGCGTATTATCGACTGACCGAAGGAGCAACAGATGAAACAGCTTTCCTTTTTACCCGGCGAGATGACGCCACAGGACCGGCGTCTCATTCAGCGAGCGCTCAGGGCTCTGGACCGCCACCTGCATGAGCCCGGCGTAGCCTTCACCTCTACCCACGCCGTACGTGAATGGCTGCGACTGCATATGGCCGCGCTTGAGCGGGAAGAGTTCCGGGTGTTGTATCTGGACAACCAGAATCAGTTGATTGCCCATGAAACGCTCTTCACCGGCACGATTAACCGCACCGAGGTGCATCCCCGGGAGGTGGTCAAACGTGCTCTGCACTTCAACGCGGCGGCGGTGATACTCGCGCATAACCATCCTTCCGGCGAGACGACACCTAGCCAGGCCGACAAAACCCTCACGCAGCGACTGGTTCAGGTGCTTCAGCTGGTGGATATCCGTGTCCCTGACCATCTGATTGTCGGTGGCAGGCAAATCTATTCGTTCGCAGAACACGGTCTGTTGTGAGGTATGACATGAAAATTATCAGTAAACGCCGGGCAATGACGATATACCGCCAGCATCCTGAGTCCCGGATCTTTCGCTACTGCACCGGCAAATACCAGTGGCACGGTAGCGTCTGTCATTACACCGGCAGGGACGTTCCGGATATCGCCGGAGTCCTCGCGGTATACGCCGAACGCCGCCAGGACCGCAATGGGCCCTATACCTGCCTGATGAGCATCACCCTGAACTGGCAATAGTGGAGAACTGTAATGAGCAACCCTACCAGGGGCCTGCAGCGGGCTATCACGCCGCGCCTGGGAGCCCGTCTGGTGCAGGAGGGTAACCGACTGCACTATCTGGCTGACAGGGCCAGCATCACCGGCAGGTTCAGTGACACCGAATGCCGGAAGCTGGATGAAACATGCCCGCACTTTATCCGCCATATGGAGTCGATGCTAACCACCGGTGAACTCAGTCCCCAACACGCCCACTGCGTCACCCTGTACCACAACGGTTTCACCTGCGAAGCCGATACTCTTGGCAGTTGCGGCTACGTATACATCGCCATTTACCCCACTCAGAGTTAATTACCTTCACGAGAGTAAACATGAAAACTTTACCTGCAACAACTCAGCGGGCGGCGAAGCCCTGCCTGTCACCCGTGGCTGTCTGGCAAATGTTACTGACACGTCTGCTGGAACAGCACTATGGTCTGACAATAAACGACACGCCATTCTGCAATGAGGCTGTGATTAAGGAACACATCGATGCCGGTATCACCCTAGCCGATGCCGTGAATTTTCTGGTGGAAAAATACGAACTGGTGCGTATCGACAGGAAGGGATTTAACTGGCAGGAACAATCCCCTTATCTCCGGGCTGTAGACATTCTGCGAGCACGGCAGGCAACTGGCTTGTTGCGGCAAAGCCGTAACAACGTAGTACGATGAACATTGCGTACAACCTTCCCGATTTACATTTCTGAACTTCCTCCCTTGTTTACCTATTGCGTAATGCGCCTGCTACTACCCGGCAGGCGCGTTATCTTTTTACGGACAAACAATCATGCAACCAGAAGTTGAAGTATTAACCGATCATAATGAGCTAATTTGTTCGAGCTTTATTGAACACATTGCCAACACATTAAATTTAGGAGTAGTGTACAACTAAACCTGCAGCCAAGGATGTATAGTGAGCGAAGCCCTATCAGGCCTTTTTGGTCAGTAGATAAGATTGATCTTCGTTGATAGAATTTACTTACACCAGCTGTTACATTAAGATAATTTTTTGGTGGGAGAATGATAAGATCTTACGTAACAATTTGATTTTAATGGTGCCGATAATAGGAGTCGAACCTACGACCTTCGCATTACGAATGCGCTGCTCTACCAACTGAGCTATATCGGCCCTGAGAGGCCGGTTACGAGTGTAACCACGGGGCAAAAGGTTAGATCTATCCGGGTGATGCGTCAATGCCCTTTTGAATCAAACGGCTATTTTTGCATCACCCGTGATTATTTACGCACGAATCGTATCGTCGCCGAAGCCGATCCACTTGTACGTGGTCAGCGCTTCCAGCCCCATCGGACCGCGCGCGTGCAGTTTCTGCGTGCTGACCGCTACCTCAGCGCCGAGGCCGAACTGGCCGCCGTCGGTGAAGCGGGTGGAGGCATTCACATACACCGCAGAGGAATCCACTTCGTTCACGAAGCGATCGGCATTGCGCATGGTGCGCGTCAGGATGGCGTCAGAATGCTGCGTGCCATGCTCACGGATGTGCGCAATCGCGTCGTCAAGATCGCTCACGATTTTCACGTTCAGATCCAGTGACAGGAACTCGTCGTCGTACTGCTCCGCGTTGACGGGAACGACGTTAGCCGGGCCATCCTGCAGCAGCGCGAGCGCACTGGCGTCAGCATGCAGCGTCACGCCGCTCTCGGCCATCTGCTTGCTCAGGGCTGGCAGGAAGGTGTTTGCGATGCCCTGATGCACCAGCAGCGTTTCCACGGTGTTACAGGTGCTTGGACGCTGGGTCTTCGCGTTCACGATAATCTTCAGCGCCGGTGCAATCTCAGCGCTGTCGTCTACCACGATATGACACACGCCAATACCGCCGGTGATCACCGGGATCGTCGACTGCTCGCGGCACAGCTTGTGCAGGCCCGCGCCGCCGCGTGGGATCAGCATGTCGATGTATTTGTCCATGCGCAGCATTTCGTTGACCAGCGCGCGGTCCGGGCTCTCAATTGCCTGCACGGCACCCGCCGGTAAGCCACACTCTTCCAGCGCCTGCTGAATGACTTTCACCGTCGCGGCGTTGGTGCGCCAGGTCTCTTTCCCACCGCGCAGAATGGCGGCGTTGCCGGTTTTCAGGCACAGGGAGGCGACATCCACCGTCACGTTTGGACGGGCTTCATAAATAACGCCGATAACGCCGAGCGGCACGCGACGACGCTCCAGGCGCAAACCGCTGTCCAGCAGCCCACCGTCAATCACCTGCCCTACCGGATCGGCCAGATTGCAGACCTGACGAACATCGTCGGCGATGCCTTTCAGGCGGGCCGGGGTCAATGCCAGGCGGTCGAGCATCGCTTCGCTCAGACCGTTGCGACGCGCTTCCAGTAAATCCTGCTCGTTGGCGAGCAAAATCTCCTGGGACTGAGATTCCAGATAATCAGCGATTTTTTCCAGCACGCGGTTTTTCTCGCGGCTGGAAAGGAGCGCCAGTTTGTAAGAGGCGGCCTTCGCGGCGACGCCCATTTGTTCCAGCATGTTCTGGCTCCTTAACGAATAATCATGTCATCGCGATGCACGGCAACCGGGCCATATTCATAGCCCAGAATGGCGTCGATCTGCTGCGAATGGTGACCCGCGATGCGGCGCAGGGCATCGCTGTTATAGCGGCTTACGCCGTGGGCGATGTCGCGGCCTTCGAGGTTACGGATGCGGATCACTTCACCACGGGAGAAGTTGCCTGTCACGCTTTTAATTCCTTTAGGAAGTAATGAACTTCCTCGTTCCAGAATCGCGGCGGTCGCCCCTTCATCAACGACGAGTTCGCCCGCAGGCGGCGCGCCAAATATCCAGCGTTTACGGTTTTCCAGCGGAGATTCCTGGGCGTGGAAGCGGGTGCCAACGGAGATGCCTTCCATCACGTCGCCAATCACGCCAGGGCGGCTGCCCGCGGCAATGATGGTGTCGATACCGGCGCGGCACGCCACGTCGGCGGCCTGTAGCTTGGTCCCCATACCGCCCGTTCCGAGGCCGGACACGCTGTCACCGGCGATGGCGCGCAGCGCATCGTCGATGCCGTGAACGTCGGTAATCAGCTCGGCTTCCGGGTTAGCGCGCGGATCGGCGGTGAACAGCCCCTGCTGATCGGTCAGAAGCAGTAATTTATCGGCGCCAGCCAGAATGGCGGCCAGCGCAGAGAGGTTATCGTTATCACCCACTTTGATTTCAGCGGTAGCAACGGCATCGTTCTCGTTAATGACCGGAACGATATTGTTGTCCAGCAGCGCACGCAGGGTATCGCGGGCGTTCAGGAAGCGCTCTCTGTCTTCCATATCCGCACGCGTCAGCAGCATCTGCCCGACGTGGATGCCATAGATAGAGAACAGCTGTTCCCAGAGTTGAATGAGTCGGCTTTGTCCCACGGCGGCCAGCAGCTGTTTGGAGGCGATCGTCGCGGGGAGTTCGGGGTAACCCAGGTGTTCACGCCCGGCGGCAATCGCCCCGGAGGTCACAATCACAATACGATGCCCTGCGGCATGTAACTGAGCGCACTGACGTACAAGCTCAACAATGTGGGCGCGATTTAGGCGGCGCGATCCGCCTGTTAACACACTGGTACCGAGTTTTACCACCAGCGTCTGGCTGTCACTCATGATTCTCTGCCGTTCAACGATAAGGGAAAGTAATGTCGAACGAACGTTTTAGCAGGAGTCAGCCCCGTTGCCAACTGCCTTAGCACATCGCGAAACACTTTGTTGCGCGGGATCAGGAAGCGTAGCGGGAGAATTTGACACTTTTATTACCGAAATAATAAATCACAGTTTTTTAAAATTATTCTTAGTTTGTCATAAAAGTTTCATTCCAGAACGATAAAACCCTTCCTGTTTTTTCACGGGACTTAAGCATGAGCTTATCGTCCAGCGAATTTTTTAGCGCGTTTATAAGACAGGATCGAAAATGAAAAAGAGCACTCTGGCATTAATGGTTATGGGCGTAGTGGCTTCTGCATCCGTTCACGCAGCTGAAGTTTATAATAAAGATGGTAATAAGCTGGACGTGTACGGCAAAGTGAAAGCCATGCACTACATCAGCGATGATGCCACCAAAGATGGCGATCAGACTTACGTTCGTTTCGGTTTTAAAGGCGAAACCCAGATTAACGATCAGCTGACGGGCTATGGTCGTTGGGAATCTGAATTTGCGGGTAACAAAGCCGAGAGCGACTCCTCTCAGAAAACCCGTCTGGCGTTCGCGGGCCTGAAGCTGAAAAACTTTGGCTCTCTGGATTACGGTCGTAACCTGGGTGCGCTGTATGACGTCGAAGCATGGACCGACATGTTCCCTGAGTTCGGCGGCGACTCTTCCGCGCAGACCGATAACTTCATGACCAAGCGTGCGACCGGTCTTGCCACCTACCGCAACACCGACTTCTTCGGCGCGGTTGACGGCCTGGACATGACCCTGCAGTACCAGGGTAAAAACGAAAACCGTGACGCCAAGAAGCAGAACGGTGACGGTTTTGGTACCTCTCTGAGCTATGACTTCGGCGGCAGCGATTTTGCCGTCAGCGGTGCTTACACTAACTCTGACCGCACCAACGCGCAGAACCTGCTGGCGCGTGGTCAGGGGCAGAAAGCCGAAGCCTGGGCTACTGGTCTGAAATATGACGCGAACGATATTTATCTGGCAGCGATGTATTCAGAAACCCGTAATATGACGCCAATTTCTGGCGGATTTGCCAATAAGGCACAGAACTTTGAAGTCGTCGCACAATATCAGTTCGACTTCGGTCTGCGTCCGTCCCTGGGTTATGTCCAGTCTAAAGGCAAAGATATCGAAGGTATTGGTGACGAAGATCTGGTGAAATATATTGACGTTGGCGCGACCTATTACTTCAACAAAAATATGTCCGCGTTTGTTGATTATAAAATTAACCAGATTGACGACGATAATAAACTGGGCGTGAGCAGCGATGATATCGTTGCCCTGGGTATGACCTACCAGTTCTAAGATTATCCAAATAAGAAAATCCCGGCAGATAAGCCGGGATTTTTTTTGCCCGGTGGCGCTGCGCTTACCGGGCCTACGGGATAGTGCATTTTGTTGGCCGGGTAAGGCGAAGCCGCCACCCGGCACTGTGACGCTATCAGGCAGTCAGCTTCACCGCTTCGCTGGAAAAATCATCCGCTGGCTCGAACTTAAGGTCCAGGGTGGC
Source organism: Enterobacter sp. GER_MD16_1505_Eko_090 (assembly GCF_003331015.1). NCBI lineage: Bacteria > Pseudomonadati > Pseudomonadota > Gammaproteobacteria > Enterobacterales > Enterobacteriaceae > Enterobacter > Enterobacter sp. GER_MD16_1505_Eko_090. The sequence continues at coordinate 24,564 of NZ_PUQF01000027.1, forward strand.
CAGCAGTGCGCTCGCTTTGTCGTGAAACTCTTTCAGGGTATATTCCAGGCGATCGATCACTTCCTGATCTTTAATGGTGGTGGCCTGCCAGTTACCGTCTTTATTAAACAGGCCAAACTGGTAGCTATACGTAAAGCGTTTTTCCTCTGCTTCCATTTCCATCCACCAGCCCCAGAATTCACGTTTTTCGGGTGCAGGCTTCACGTTGACGCATACAGCCAGGCAATCGAAAAAAAAGCGATTCTCTTCACACTGCTCTTCTCGAATATACGGGCCAAGAGCCATGAACTTCTTAATCAATCTACTTTTCGGGTGTCCACTCGGTAACGTCATTGCGATCTCCTTTTGTGAAGCCACTGTTTTACCAAACCAGCGAAATTTAGCAATCTATTAACACAATCTCTGAGCGATCCAGCGCGTAATCTCCTTCAGAGCTTTATCGAAATTCTGATAGACCGGGCTGAACGGCACCTCAAGCAATTTGCCATCCGCAGATGACGACGTGATTAAGCGCGACTCTTCTTCCGGACTGAACGGATCGTTTTTCCAGAACCCCGACAGCATCGGCGTCGGGCAGCGACGTCCCAGCAACCCTTGCGTTTTTAACGAGTAGCGATTGAGCTCAACGCGCAGCGCTTCGTCTGATGCATCATGCATGCCAAGACGGCTGGCCAGCACATCAAGGTACATTTCGGGCACGCTCCCCTGGCGTGCGGGATCGCTGAGCAGGGCGTGAACGACCGGTCCAAGGCAGGCGACAGCTTTCAGGCGGGAGGATTCAAGGTAAGCCAGACGCACCGCGACGTTTGCGCCAAAGCGGAAGCCAAATGCCGCCACGCGGGTGTGGTCAACCCACGGAATGTTTTCCAGCGCTTTTAGCGCATGCTGGTGCAGCAGGCTGGAATCCTGAGTCAGTTTCCATTTGGAGGAGAAGCCAATTGAGGGCATATCCAGCGTCAGCATCGCGATCCCTTTTGGTGCGAAGTAGCGCTCATACAGGCTGTAATAGTCAATTTGCAGAGAGTCCAGCCCGCCGCACATCAGCACGGTTGGGAACGGGCCTTCACCTTCGGGCATATGCAGGAACCCGGTAACGGGCGCCCCGCCCGGAACAGCGAACTCAAGCTCGCGCATCTGGCCCGGCAGGCGTTGAGCCGCCTCTTCGTAGGCGCGATTCGCCAGCGCCTGCGCCTGTTCAGCCAGCTCATCGCCTTTTAAATGCGGGTAGGCGGCAATGGCATAGAGGTTGGCCGCATGCAGCCAGTGTTTGCCGCTGCGCGTGGCATCCTCTTCCTGGCTGGCTTTTTGCTGCCAGAGCATCGCCTGTTTAGACCACTCGTAGATCCAGTTTCCGCCACGGTAGCCCACTACCGTATCATAGAGTTCGCTGTCGGTACGCTCGGCTTCACTCATCACGATACGTGCCTGCACATCAAGGATTTCACGGGGATCGATACCGCGCCAGATCCACATCAGGCGGTTAATCATGCGATACCAGTGAGGCACGTTTTTACCGTCTAACGCAGACTGGACGGCAGGCTGAGTACCCGGATTGAAGCGACGCACCAGCGTCGACGTTTCAGGGTGTTTGAAACGGGGTTTGAAGAGAGTCTCGGTGAGATTCGCCTGCGTCATTGCATTGCCTCCATGAATACGTCGTATAGAGACTATTGTAACGCGCGCCAGACTAAAAAAAACAACGCCCGGCATCACCGGGCGTTAAATTAATTGCGGAACGTGATTAACGACCCGAGATTGGCGGTACGAAGACCACGCCCATATCCCATGGTTGTTCAATCCAGGTATCCTGCGGAATATCAATCACGTAATCGTCAACCAGCGGGCGGCCAGCAGGCTTCGCGAAGATAGTGACGAAATGTGCTTTCGGATACATTTCACGGATAGCCACCGCGGTACCGCCGGTATCCACCAGGTCATCAATAACGATGAAGCCTTCACCGTCGCCTTCCGCGCGTTTCAGCACTTTCAGCTCGCGCTGGTTGTCATGGTCATAGCTGGAGATGCAAACGGTATCGACATGACGAATACCCAGCTCACGTGCCAGCAGCGCCCCCGGTACCAGACCGCCACGGCTGACGGCAATAATGCCTTTCCACTGTTCGGAAGGCATCAGACGCGCAGCCAGTTTGCGTGCGTGAATCTGCAACATGTCCCAGGTGACGACGTATTTTTCGCTCATGTGAAGTGTCCCAGCCTGTTTTTATACGGCTTAAAAAGTGTTCGAGGGGGAAATAGGTTGCGCGAGATTATAGAGATCTGACGCACTAAAAACCAGTGTTTAGCGCCCTCTGCCTGAGTTTTTACATGCTTTATGCTACCAGCCAGCAGAGAAAGTGGTATTCTCAGTTCCATCTCGCAAGCCTGACTTGTGGTAACTATTAACCTGCTAACCCTGTGACCTGCAACCCTGTTTGCAGCGCCTCGACAAGGAGACTTATCGTGTCTGAACTGTCTCAACTATCTCCGCAGCCGCTGTGGGATATTTTTGCCAAAATCTGCTCCATTCCACACCCTTCCTACCATGAAGAACAGCTTGCCGAACATATTATGGGCTGGGCGAAGGAAAAAGGTCTGCATGCGGAACGTGACCAGGTTGGCAACATTCTGATCCGCAAACCCGCCACCGCAGGCATGGAAAACCGTAAACCGGTTGTGCTGCAGGCGCACCTGGACATGGTGCCACAGAAGAACAACGACACCGTTCACGACTTCACCAAAGACCCGATTCAGCCGTACATCGACGGCGACTGGGTGAAAGCGCGCGGCACCACCCTGGGTGCGGATAACGGCATCGGTATGGCCTCTGCGCTGGCCGTGCTGGCTGACGACAGCGTTGAGCACGGTCCACTGGAAGTGCTGCTGACCATGACCGAAGAAGCGGGCATGGACGGGGCGTTCGGTCTGCAGGCGAACTGGCTGCAGGCGGATATCCTGATCAACACCGACTCCGAAGAAGAAGGCGAGATCTACATGGGCTGCGCGGGCGGGATTGATTTCATCTCTACCCTGCCGCTGTCACGCGAAGCGATTCCTGCCGGTTTCCAGACCTTCAAGCTGACGCTGAAAGGGCTGAAAGGCGGCCACTCCGGCGGTGATATTCATCTGGGTCTGGGTAACGCCAACAAGCTGCTGGCACGCTTCCTGGCAGGCCATGCGGCCGAGCTAGATCTGCGTCTGGTAGACTTCAACGGCGGTACCCTGCGCAACGCGATCCCGCGCGAAGCCTTCGCCACCGTGGCAGTGCCAGCGGCAAAAGCGGACGAACTGAAAAAACTCTCCAGCGTGTACCTGGATATCCTGAAAAACGAACTGTCGGCGAAAGAGAAAAACCTGACCGTGGTGCTGGAATCCGTCTCCACGGATAAAGCCGCGCTGACCGCGAAGTCTCGTGACACCTTCGTTCAGCTGCTGAACGCGACGCCAAACGGCGTGATCCGCAACTCTGACGTGGCGAAAGGCGTGGTGGAGACCTCACTGAACGTGGGCGTGGTAACCATGAGCGACGACAGCGCGGAGATCATCTGCCTGATCCGTTCCCTTATCGACAGCGGTAAAGAGTATGTGGTGAGCATGCTGGAATCTCTGGGCACGCTGGCGGGCGCAAAAACCTCCGCCAAAGGCAGCTACCCGGGCTGGCAGCCGGATGCGAGCTCTCCGGTGATGGCACTGGTGCGTGAAACCTACCAGCGTCTGTTCAACAGCACGCCGAACATTCAGGTGATCCACGCGGGTCTGGAATGCGGTCTGTTCAAGAAACCGTATCCGGATATGGATATGGTGTCCATCGGGCCAACCATTACCGGCCCGCACTCGCCGGATGAGCAGGTTCATATCGAAAGCGTCGGTCATTACTGGACGCTGCTGACTGAACTGCTTAAGGCGATCCCAGTTAAGTAATACCCTCATCCCAGCCCTCTCCCACAGCGAGAGGGTGAAAAACCCAGGCCCGGTAAGCGTAGCGCACCGGGCTTTTTTACAATCCTAATACCAGCTGTCGCTCTAACTGCGGATCCAGCAGCGTGACGTGCAATCCCACCAGCCTCACCCCTCGCCCTCCTCGTCGCTCTTCCCATGCCTTTTTTGCCGTCGCGATAAGATCGTCTTTATTCAGACGCGGCCAGACATGTTCCTGCGTGGTCTGCTGAAAATCGTTGAATTTGAGCTTGATGCCCTGACGGGCAATCAGCAGGTCCGGTTTTACCTTGCTTAAGCGTCGTTCCAGCTCAGGATAAAGCTGTTCCGTGATAATGGTTTCGCATTCGGACCAGTCATGAATATCTTCAATGAGGGTTCGCTCGACGCCGACGGATTTCCGCAGCCGTTCGCTGTTCACATCGCGATCGTCAATCCCCTGGCTGCGCTCCCACAGCACGCGGCCAAACTTCCCGAAGCGCTTGAGCAGCATGGCGAGGTCGCTTCGCTGCACGTCTTCGCAGGTGCGTAATCCCATGCTTTCCAGCTTTGCGGCGGAGACTTTCCCGACGCCGGGGATTTTGCCAAGCGGCAGCGTTTTTAAAAATGCAGGCACCTCTTCCGGCGTAATGACGTACTGGCCGTTGGGCTTATTTAAATCCGAAGCGATTTTGGCAAGGAATTTAACGGGCGCGACCCCCGCAGATGCCGTCAGGTTCAGCTCGTTGAAAATCGTCTGGCGGATCTCCTGCGCCATCAGCGTGGCGGAGCCGTGGCAATGCACGCTGTCGGTCACATCGAGATAGGCTTCGTCCAGCGACAGCGGTTCTATCAAAGAGGTATAGCGGGAGAAGATTTCCCGAATATGAAGGGAAGCCTCTTTATAGGCGTCGAACCGCCCGGGCAGAAGCGTGAGATGAGGGCAAAGCTTTAAGGCCATCGCCGTCGGCATAGCGCTACGCACGCCAAATTTGCGCGCAGGGTAGTTGGCGGTGCTGATAACGCCACGCTGAACGCGGCTGCCGCCAATGGCGATGGGAATATCCCGCAGCGCCGGGTTGTCTCGCATCTCCACTGCGGCAAAAAAGCAGTCCATATCAACATGGATTATTTTGCGCATAGTAAGCCCTCACTCATCACTGGATAAGTATACAGTAAATAAATGAGGATTGAGAAGCAGATGTAAGAATGCCGGGTGGCGGCGTTGCCTTACCCGGCCTACAAAAACTTAAATAATGCGCTGCTGCTCGCGCGCCATGCGTTTTTTGCGGGCCTCGCACGGTTCCGGGCAGTCGCAGACCTTCTCCATACCAATGGAGGAAATACCGCCGCAGCTGCCCTGAATGCTTTTCCGCTTAACGATCCAGCCTAACGACATGCCGAAAATGACAAGCACAAAAACCACAAAGGTTGCCAGAAACGTCAGCATCATCAGCCTCCAAAGTCATCGAGCATGATGTTCTCATCTTCGACGCCGAGATCTTTCAGCATCTTAATCACGGCGGCGTTCATCATCGGCGGACCACACATATAGAACTCGCAGTCCTCAGGAGCCGGGTGCTGCTTGAGGTAGTTTTCATACAGCACGTTGTGGATGAACCCCGTATAGCCCGTCCAGTTATCTTCCGGCTGCGGATCGGAGAGCGCCACGTGGAAGGTAAAGTTCGGGTTTTCACGCGCCAGCTGTTCAAATTCATCATCGTAGAACATCTCACGCAGCGAACGCGCCCCGTACCAGAAGCTGATTTTACGCTTGCTGCCGAGCCGCTTGAACTGGTCAAAGATGTGCGAGCGCATCGGGGCCATGCCGGCACCGCCGCCGATAAAGACCATTTCCGCGTCGGTATCTTTCGCGAAGAACTCCCCGAACGGGCCGGAGATGGTCACCTTATCGCCCGGCTTCAGGGACCAGATGTATGATGACATCACGCCCGGCGGCGCATCCGGCACATTCGGTGGCGGCGTGGCGATACGCACGTTGAGCATGATAATGCCCTTCTCTTCCGGGTAGTTGGCCATCGAGTAGGCGCGCAGCGTCGGCTCTTTCACTTCAGATACAAAGCGGAAGAGATTGAATTTGTCCCAGTCGGCGCGGTACGCCTGCGGAACGTCAAAGTCCGCATACGCCACGGTATGCTCAGGGCACTCAATCTGAATGTATCCTCCGGCGCGGAACGGGACATCTTCCCCTTCCGGCACCCGCAGCTTCAGCTCTTTGATAAAGGTAGCTTTGTTATCATTAGAGATAACTTCACATTCCCATTTTTTGACGCCGAAAATCTCTTCCGGCAGTTCAATCTTCATGTTCTGACGCACTGCGACCTGACAGGCCAGACGGCAGCCCTCTTTTGCCTCACGCTTTGTGATATGCGACAGCTCGGTGGGCAGAATATCGCCGCCACCCTCTTTTACCGTCACGCGGCACTGTCCGCAGGAGCCGCCGCCGCCGCAGGCCGAGGAGACAAAAATTCCGTTACCGGAGAGCGTGTTGAGCAGTTTATCTCCCGCAGGCGTGCGGATCTGATTCTGCGGATCGTCGTTAATATCAATCACCACGTCGCCGGAATTCACCAGCTTCGCCCGCGCCGCCAGAATGAGCCCTGACAGCACCAGTACAATCAGCGTGAACATCACCACGCCAAGAATAATTTCCATCTGTAAGCCCTTATAGCTGCACGCCGGAGAAGGACATAAAGCCCAGTGCCATCAACCCGGTGGTAATAAAGGTGATCCCTAAGCCACGCAGGCCTGCAGGCACGTTGGCATATTTCATTTTTTCGCGGATCCCCGCCATGGTGACAATCGCCAGCATCCAGCCGATGCCGGAGCCGAAACCGTACACCACGGATTCACTGAAGTTGTAATCACGCTGAACCATAAACGAGACGCCGCCGAAGATGGCGCAGTTCACCGCGATCAGCGGCAGGAAGATCCCCAGCGCGTTGTACAGCGACGGGAAGTACTTATCGAGGATCATCTCCAGGATTTGCACCAGCGCGGCAATCACGCCAATAAAGGTGATGAAGTTCAGGAAGCTGAGGTCAACCCCTTCCACCAGCGCGCCGTCCCGCAGCACAAAGTTGTAGACCAGATTGTTAATCGGTACAGATAAGCCAAGCACCACGGTGACCGCGATACCCAGCCCAAATGCCGTCGACACTTTTTTGGACACCGCAAGGAACGTACACATGCCGAGGAAAAACGCGAGCGCCATGTTTTCAACAAACACCGCGCGCACAAACAAACTCAGGTAATGAGCCATCGTCGGTTACTCCTTTTCCTGCTGTTCTGGTCTCAAGGTACGAATCAGCCAGATCAACAAACCGATAATGAAAAATGCGCTGGGAGCCAGCAGGAACAGGCCGTTTGGCAGATACCATCCACCGTTTTGCACCGTGTTCAGCACCGTGATGCCAAACAGCTTACCGCTGCCAATCAGCTCACGCAGGAAGCCAACGGTCAGCAGGATCACACCGTAGCCGAGGCCGTTACCGATTCCGTCCATAAAACTCGCCAGCGGCGGCATTTTCATGGCGTAGGCTTCCGCACGCCCCATCACAATACAGTTGGTGATGATCAGCCCGACAAACACCGAGAGCTGTTTGGAGGTTTCATAGGCGAAGGCGCGCAGCAGCTGATCGACCACGATCACCAGCGAGGCGATGATCGCCATCTGCACGATGATCCTCACGCTGTTGGGAATGTGGTGGCGGATCATCGAGATAAACATGCTCGAAAATGCCGTGACCAGCGTGACCGCCAGCGTCATCACCACCGCCGTTTCCAGCTTGGTCGTCACCGCCAGGGCTGAACAGACGCCCAGCACCTGCAGCGTGATCGGGTTATTGGCCAGCAATGGGCCAATGAGCACCTTTTTGACTTCTTTCAGTTCACCGGTATCAGCCATTGTTCAGCGCTCCTTCACGTACGTTTTTCAGGAAAGGACCAAAACCCAGCTCGCCCATCCAGAAATCAAAACTGTGCTGCACGCCTTTGGAGGTGAGCGTGGCGCCGGACAGCCCGTCGACGGCGTAGTCGTCACCGGGACGTGCCGCCCCTTTCATCACCTTCAGCGCAGGCAGACCGTTATCGTCGAGCACTTTCTTACCGATAAACTGTGCCCGCCAGTTCGGGTTTTCTACTTCGCCACCCAGCCCCGGCGTTTCGCCCTGGTCGTAATACGTAATGCCTTTTACGGTACGGCCATCCGTATCAAGCGCCACAAAGGCATACATCATTGACCACAGGCCGTTGCCGTAGACAGGAAGCACCACTTCCTGAATGCGTTTTTGGGGGTCACGCACCAGATAAATTTCGGCGAGATTGCTGCGGCGCTTAATCCCGGCGGGATCTTGCGATGCCTCGAGCGTCAGGCTCATCTGCGGATCTTTCAGCGCCAGCGCCTGGTTATACTTCGCCGGATCTTTATCCAACAACTGGCCGGTTTTCAAATCCACCAGACGCGGTGAAATACGCTCCGCAAATACCGCCGAGACGTCGTCTGCACTCATCCCTTCCTGCATCAACCCGGCCACGGCCAGTATGTTGCGCTGTTTATCCAGCGCACGTTGCGCCTGCTGCAGGGGTTTTAACCCCACGGCAGAGCCGGCCACGACAATCGAACAGACCAGACAGAGCACCAGCACCACCAGCAGCGTTTTGCTGATACTGTCGTTATTTTTAACTTCAGCCACGCGCCTTCCTCCGCTTAATGTTGGCCCGCACCACCAGGTAATCGAAGAGTGGCGCAAACAGGTTGGCAAAAAGAATGGCCAGCATCATTCCTTCCGGGTACGCCGGGTTGACCACGCGGATCAGGACACACATCGCGCCAATGAGCACGCCATAGCTCCATTTACCTTTGTCCGTAAACGAGGCTGAGACGGGGTCGGTTGCCATGAACATCATGCCAAACGCGAAGCCACCCAGTACCAGATGCCAGTACCAGGGCATGGAGAACATTGGGTTTGTGGTCGAACCGATAACGTTGAACATCGTTGCGGTCAGCACCATGCCGATCATCACGCCCGCCACAATTCGCCAGGAGGCCACGCGCCCAAACAGGATGATCGCTCCACCAATCAAAATCATCAGCGTTGAAACTTCACCAATGGAACCCGGAATATTGCCAATAAAGGCATCAAACCAGGTTACAGGCTGACCCGTCGCGTTGTTCACCAGCGTTTCGCCGCCGTGTGCCGCCCACTGTGAAAGCGGCGTCGCGCCGGAAAAACCGTCAGCCGCCGTCCAGACCAGGTCGCCGGAGATTTGCGCCGGATAGGCAAAGAAGAGGAACGCACGCCCCGCCAGCGCCGGGTTAAGGAAGTTCCGCCCGGTGCCGCCGAAGATCTCTTTAGCAATGACCACGCCAAAGCTGATGCCCAGCGCTGCCTGCCAGAGCGGTATCGTCGGGGGAACAATCAGGGCAAACAGAATAGAGGTCACGAAGAAGCCTTCGTTGATCTCATGTTTACGGATGATGGCAAACAGCACTTCCCAGAAGCCGCCCACGATAAAGACCGTGATGTAAATCGGCAGGAAGAACACCGCCCCCAGCGTCATCATGCTCACCCAGCCCGCGTCTGGCGCAAAGCTCACCCCTAACGACTGGGCCAGACGGTAGTGCCAGTCAGACTGAAGCACCTGCGCCAGCTGCTGCGCATCGTACATGTGGTGCAGCGCCGGAATGGTCTGCAGACCGACGTTGTACATCCCCCAGAACATCGCCGGGAAGACCGCAAACCACACCAGGATCATCATCCGCTTAAGGTCGATGGCGTCACGGACGTGCGCCGCTCCTTTCGTCACCAGCCCCGGCGTGTAGAAAATGGTCGCCGTGGCTTCATACAGCGGGTAGTACTTTTTGAGCTTCCCTTCGGTAAAGTGCGGCTCAATTTTTTCAAAGAGGTGTTTTAAGCCCATCGGTTATCCTTCCTGCTCAATGCGGGTTAACACCTCGCGCAATACCGGTCCATATTCGTATTTTCCCGGACAGACATAGGTACAGAGCGCCAGATCTTCTTCGTCCAGTTCCAGACAGCCCAGCGCCTGCGCGCTGTCGGTATCGCCAGCGAGCAGATCGCGCAACAGCATGGTCGGCAGAATATCCAGCGGCATGACGCGCTCGTAGTTGCCAATCGGGACCATAGCGCGCTCGCCGCCGTGCGTACTGGTCGAGAAGCTAAACAGCTTATTACGCAGGAAGTGCCCCAGCGTGGTACGGGTGACGGAGTATTTTTCCGCACCGGGCAGCACCCAGCCGAACAGCTCTTTCTCGCGGCCTTCCTGCACAATGCTGACCTGCAAATGGAAACGTCCCAGATAGGCGTGCGCCTGCACGGCATGGCGGCCACTGAGGACCGAACCGGAAATCAGCCGGTTTTCGCCTGCCTTGGTTTCTTCGTTCAGCAGTTCATTGATATCCGCGCCAATCAGCGTCTTCACCAGACGCGGGTTTGCAGCCTGCGGCCCACCGATGGCGATGATGCGTTCCGCGCACAGCTCTCCGGAGGTGAAGAGCGTACCGATGGCGATGACGTCCTGATAATTAAGATGCCAGACCTGTTTCGTCAGGCTCACCGGCTCAAGGAAATGGATGTGCGTCCCGACCAGACCCGCCGGATGCGGGCCAGCAAACTCATTAAACGTGACCTGCCCCTGAGGATGACCGCCAAGCTTGCCGCCACCGGCCTGGCAAACGTGGACTTTTCCCGACGTCAGACGGGTTAAAACGGTAAGCCCGGCATCAAAGGCTTTGCGCTGTGCCAGGATAACCGGCTGCGGATCCACGCTGAGCGGATTGGTATCCATTGCCGTGACGAAAATCGCGGCCGGTTCCGTGCCGGGAACCGGGGATTTACTGAAGGGACGCGTGCGAAGCGCGGTCCATAAACCGGACGCCAGAAGCTGAGCCTGAACAGCCTCACGGCTCAGCGACGCGAGGTCTGCGGCATCGTAACGGGCGAATTCACGCTGTTCATCGCCTTCAATGCGGATCACCACCGACTGCAGAACGCGCCGTTCGCCACGGTTGATCGCCACAACGGTGCCGCTCGCGGGGGCTGTAAACATCACGCCGGGATTTTTTTTGTCCTCAAAGAGCGCCTGGCCTTTGATCACGCGATCGCCTTCCTGTACCAACATCGAAGGACGCATTCCCAGGTAGTCGTCGCCCACAATGGCGACATGACGGACACTTGCGCCTGTCGAAACGTGCTGCGCGGGCACGCCTGCAATCGGCAGATCAAGTCCTTTTTTGATTTTAAACATGTGGTTAGCAGGTTTCCATGAACAACAATCCAGTGGCCGCGAAGTGTAACATTTTCCCCTTCTCGCGGGCAGCGAATCCGCCGTCGCGCGCGCCAAATTGCGAACTAATGCGCAAAGTTCCTGGAGCTATCGCGATTTTGATGGTTTATAAAGTAAAACTAATTTGTAAACTCACCGCCCGGCTCTTGCGAAAATCTATAGCGGTGCTAATGTGAGCGCTCCTAACAGAATAATCTGATTTCGGGTCTCTTTTGCCGTCCTGGCAAGTTGGTCATGGTTTTATCAAGGAACTAGTAGTATGCGTAAAATCGCATTGTTCATTGCGATGCTTCTGATTCCGTGCATGTCGTTTGCCGGACTGCTCAGCAGTAATAGCTCAACGACGCCGATCAGCAAAGAATATAAACAGCAGTTAATGGGATCGCCGGTTTATATTCAGATCTTCAAGGAAGAACGCACTCTCGATCTGTTTGTAAAAATGGGTGAGACGTATCAGCTGCTTGATAGCTACAAAATATGTAACTACTCCGGTGGATTAGGGCCAAAACAGCGTCAGGGCGATTTCAAAAGTCCGGAAGGGTTTTACAACGTTCAGCGTAGCCAGCTCAAACCAGACAGCCGTTTCTATAAAGCCATCAATATCGGTTTCCCGAATGCCTATGACCGTGCACACGGTTATGAAGGTAAATACCTGATGATCCACGGTGCCTGCGTGTCTATCGGCTGCTACGCGATGACCGATTCCGGCATTGATGAGATTTTCCAGTTTGTCACCGGCGCGTTGGTCTTTGGTCAGCCAAACGTTCAGGTCAGCATCTATCCGTTCCGCATGACGGATGCCAACATGGCGCGTCACAAGTATTCGTACTACGCGGATTTCTGGAAACAGCTGAAACCCGGCTATGACTACTTCGAGCAGACTCACAAGCCGCCTGTTGTCTCGGTTGTGGATGGCCGTTACGTGGTCAGCAAGCCGCTGAGCCACGAAGTTGTCCATCCACAGCTGGCGTCAAATTACACGGTCCCCGAGACAAAATAGCACCCACTCGCCTGGCATAATCTTTTGCCAGGTTTCGTTGCCCGTCAGCGGCTGCGTTGCAATAACAGTGACCACATCGTTCGGTGTGGTCTCCTTCTGAAAGTCTATCTCCACATCCTGATCGAGCAGCGTTGCCACGCCAAACGGCGCACGGCGGGTGATCCAGAACAAATTCGTCGAGCAGAACGCCATCACATAGCGGCCATCAGAGAGCAGCATGTTGAACACGCCTTTTTCGCGTAGCTCGGTCGCCAGCGTTGCGATGTATTTAAACACGGCAGCCATGTTGCCTGGCGTGCGGGGATAGCGCTCCGTCAGCTTGTGCAGCAGCCAGCAAAAGGCTTTTTCACTGTCGGTTTCGCCTACCGGGCGGAAATTGCCCGTCTCCAGCGACTTATAGCCCGTAAGTTGCCCGTTGTGCGCGTAGGTCCAGTTTCGGCCCCACAGTTCCCGGGTAAACGGATGGGTATTTTCCAGCGCCACTTCGCCACGGTTAGCCTGGCGAATATGGGCGATCACCGAGCGGGACTTGATAGGATAGTCCTGCACCAGTTTGGCAATCGGTGAGTTAAAGCTGGGCTGTGGATCTTTGAACGTGCGACACCCTTTACCTTCGTAGAAGGTGATGCCCCAGCCGTCTTTATGCGGCCCGGTTCCTCCACCGCGCTGCACCAGCCCGGTGAAACTAAAGCAGATATCGGTTGGCACATTGGCGCTCATCCCGAGCAGTTCGCACATACAACACCTCCACAACAGCGGGGGCAAGAATGCCCCCAGCGAAGTCTTACTTAGCCATCTCTTTTTCGATCAGCTGGATCAGGATGTGGATCACTTTGATGTGAATTTCCTGAATGCGGTCAGCATAACCGAAGTGCGGAACGCGAATTTCAACATCCGCCGTACCGTCCATCTTACCGCCATCTTTGCCCGTCAGGGTGATGACTTTCATCCCTTTTTCACGTGCAGCAGTAATCGCTTTGATCACGTTGCCGGAGTTGCCGGAGGTAGAGATCCCCAGCAGCACATCGCCTTCACGGCCTACCGCTTCAACGTAGCGGGAGAAGATGTGGTCGTAACCGAAGTCGTTGCCTACGCAGGAGATGTGGCTCACGTCGGAAATCGCAATCGCCGGGTAGCCAGGACGGTTTTCGCGATAGCGTCCGGTCAGCTCTTCTGCGAAGTGCATCGCGTCACAGTGAGAGCCGCCGTTACCGCAGGAGAGCACTTTGCCACCCGCTTTGAAGCTGTCGGCCAGCAGGACCGCCGCGCGCTGAATAGCGTGAATATTGGCATCATCTTTCAGAAAGTTCGCCAGCGTTTCCGCCGCTTCGTTCAGTTCGTTACGAATAAGATCCTGGTACATGAGGATAATCCTTCAGTATTGATGAAATAACACAGTGGAGTGTACCGGATAGCGGGAAAAGCGAGAAGCTAAAGCCATGCGAAACGTCCGGCGTTTTGCTTTTTCGTGCCGGGTAAAACGCGAACAATGTGAACCAGGTTGTAATTATTTTGTAAACACATTGCTAAAGGAAATAACATCAACTACAACCATATCATCACAAGTGGTCAGACCTCCTACAAGCAAGGGAGCTTTTCTTTATGATGATTTTGAGCATTCTCGCAACCGTTGTTCTGCTCGGTGTGTTGTTCTATCACCGCGTAAGTTTATTCCTGAGCAGCCTGATTCTTCTGGCCTGGACGGCTGCGCTTGGCGTCGCAGGTCTCTGGACTATCTGGCTTTTAGTCCCTCTTGCCATCATCCTTCTGCCGTTTAACTTTGCCCCGATGCGTAAATCAATGATTTCTGCACCGGTGTTCAAAGGCTTCCGCAAGGTGATGCCGCCCATGTCGCGTACTGAAAAAGAGGCGATTGATGCGGGCACCACCTGGTGGGAAGGCGACCTGTTCCAGGGCAATCCGGACTGGAAAAAGCTGCATAACTACCCGCAGCCGCGTCTGACCGCGGAAGAACAGGCGTTTATTGACGGCCCGGTAGAAGAAGCCTGCCGTATGGCGAACGACTTTGCCATCACCCATGAAATGGCCGACCTGCCGCCAGAGCTGTGGGCGTACCTGAAAGAGCATCGCTTCTTCGCGATGATCATTAAGAAAGAGTACGGCGGTCTGGAGTTCTCCGCCTACGCTCAGGCTCGCGTCCTGCAAAAGCTGGCAGGCGTTTCCGGCATCCTGGCGATTACCGTTGGCGTGCCTAACTCCTTAGGCCCGGGCGAACTGCTGCAGCATTACGGTACCGAAGAGCAAAAAGATCACTACCTGCCGCGTCTGGCACGCGGTCAGGAAATCCCTTGCTTCGCGCTGACCAGCCCGGAAGCAGGCTCCGATGCGGGCGCGATTCCGGATACCGGCGTGGTCTGCATGGGCGAGTGGCAGGGCGAGCAGGTGCTGGGCATGCGCCTGACCTGGAACAAGCGTTATATCACGCTGGCCCCTATCGCCACCGTGCTGGGTCTGGCCTTTAAGCTCTCTGACCCGGAAAGACTGCTGGGCGGCGAAGAAGATCTGGGCATTACCTGTGCGCTGATCCCAACCTCCACCCCAGGCGTTGAGATTGGTCGTCGTCACTTCCCATTGAACGTGCCGTTCCAGAACGGTCCAACCCGCGGCCAGGATATCTTTGTGCCGATTGATTACATCATCGGTGGTCCAAAAATGGCCGGTCAGGGCTGGCGTATGCTGGTGGAATGTCTGTCGGTGGGCCGCGGCATTACCCTGCCGTCGAACTCAACCGGCGGTCTGAAGTCGGTGGCGATGGGGATTGGTGCCTACGCGCACATCCGCCGTCAGTTCAAAATCTCCATCGGCAAGATGGAAGGTATCGAAGAGCCGCTGGCGCGTATCGCGGGCAACGCCTACGTAATGGACGCTGCCGCCACGCTGATTACCTACGGTATTATGCTGGGCGAAAAACCGGCCGTACTGTCGGCCATTGTGAAGTACCACTGTACCCACCGCGCGCAGCAGTCAATTATTGACGCGATGGATATCGCGGGCGGTAAAGGCATTATGCTCGGCGAAGGTAACTTCCTGGCGCGCGGCTATCAGGGCGCACCGATTGCCATCACCGTGGAAGGGGCAAACATCCTGACCCGCAGCATGATGATCTTCGGTCAGGGCGCAATTCGCTGCCATCCATACGTGCTGGAAGAGATGGCCGCGGCGCAGAACAACGACGTGGATGCCTTCGATAAGCTGCTGTTCAAACATATCGGTCACGTGGGCAGCAACAAGGTGCGCAGCTTCTGGCTGGGCCTGACGCGCGGCCTTACCAGCGCCACGCCGACCGGCGATGCAACCAAACGTTATTATCAGCATCTGAACCGTCTGAGCGCCAACCTGGCCCTGCTGTCCGACGTTTCCATGGCGGTACTGGGCGGCAGCCTGAAGCGTCGCGAACGTATCTCTGCCCGTCTGGGCGATGTGCTGAGCCAGATCTTCCTGGCCTCTGCGGTCCTGAAACGTTACGACGATGAAGGCCGTCAGGAAGCGGATCTGCCCCTGGTGCACTGGGGCGTACAGGATGCGTTGTATCAGGCTGAACAGGCGATTGACGATCTGCTGGCAAACTTCCCGAACCGCTTCGTGGCAGGCGCCCTGCGCGTGGTGATCTTCCCGACCGGTCGTCACCATCTGGCACCGTCCGACAGGCTGGACCACAAAGTGGCGAAGATCCTGCAGGTTCCGAGCGCAACCCGTTCCCGTATCGGTCGCGGTCAGTACCTGGCACCGACGCCGCATAACCCGGTGGGTCTGCTGGAAGAGGCACTGCTTGACGTGATGGCCGCCGATCCGATTCACCAGAAGATCTGTAAACAGCTGGGCAAAAACCTGCCGTTTACCCGTCTGGACGAACTGGCAAAACAGGCGCTGGCCGGTGGCATTATCAGTAAAGATGAGGCCGCTCTGCTGGTGAAAGCCGAAGAGAGCCGTCTGCGCAGCATTAACGTGGATGATTTCGAACCGGACGAGCTGGCGACGCAGCCGGTAAAGCTGCCGGAGAAGCACCGTAAACCTGAAGCGGCATAACGCGTTCCGCTTACCTAAACCCCGCCTCGCGCGGGGTTTTTTATTGCCACATTTTCTCGTTATGTCGTGCTACAGTGTCAAAAAGTGGTCGTTTGAGGAGCCTGTATCGTGCCTGGTCTGAAGATTTCTATTTTGCAGCAACCTTTAGTGTGGATGGATGGCCCCGCCAACCTGCGCCACTTCGATCGTCAACTCGAAGACATTACCGGGCGTGATGTGATTGTCCTGCCGGAAATGTTCACCACTGGCTTCGCCATGGAAGCGGCAAAACAGTCAATGCCGCAGGATGAGGTGGTCGCCTGGATGCATGCCAAAGCGCAGCAGACCAACGCGCTGATTGCCGGTAGCGCCGCGCTGCAAACGGAGCGCGGCCCGGTGAACCGCTTCCTGCTGGTCGAGCCGGAAGGAAAGGTGCATTTCTACGACAAGCGTCACCTGTTCCGTATGGCTGATGAGCACCACCACTATGAAGCCGGTAACGAACGCGTGGTGTTCGAGTGGCGCGGCTGGCGTATTCTGCCGCTGGTCTGCTACGACCTGCGCTTCCCGGTGTGGTCGCGTAACCGCAACGATTACGACCTTGCGCTGTATGTTGCCAACTGGCCTGCACCGCGCTCCCTGCACTGGCAGTCGCTGCTCGTGGCGCGCGCGATTGAGAACCAGGCGTACGTGGTGGGCTGCAACCGCGTGGGGACGGACGGCAACGGGCATCACTATCGCGGCGACAGCCGGGTGGTGAATCCGCAGGGCGAGATCATCGCCACCGCCGAGCCGCATCAGGCGACGCGCATTGATGCGGAGCTTTCGTTAACGGCGCTGAAGGAGTACCGGGAGAAGTTTCCGGCATGGCAGGATGCGGATCCTTTTAGCATTGGATGAATAAAAGCCGGGTGGCGGCTACGCCTTACCCGGCCTACCAATGTTGCTCGCTTCTTTTAACTCACCAACGCCTGCCCGTCTTTGCGGCTTTCCGTCGCGGCCACGTAGTGTCCTTCCGGCAGGCGGTAAATCACCTGCGCACCACCGAAGTTGTAATCCTGAAGGGGATCTTCCACCACAATTTGATGCCCGCGCTCGCGCAGCGCGGCAATCGTGTTGCGATCGAACGTCGATTCAACGATCACCTCCCTGCCCTGCACCACGCGCCAGCGCGGCGCATCGATTGCCGCCTGCGGGTTTTGCCCGTGCAGCATGATGCGCAGCGCCATCTGCATGTGCCCCTGCGCCTGCATCGGGCCGCCCATCACGCCGAAGGACATCAGCGGCTTGCCGTTGCCGTCCATCGCAAAGCCCGGAATGATGGTGTGGAACGGGCGCTTGCTCCCCGCCAGCGCGTTCGGGTGCTTCGGATCCAGCACAAAGCCGCAGCCCCGGTTTTGCAGGCTGATCCCGGTATCCGGCACCACAATGCCTGAACCGAAGCCCATATAGTTGGACTGAATAAACGAGACCATCATCCCGCTGGCGTCCGCGGTACTGATGTAGACCGTGCCGCTCTGCGTCGGGGAACCGTAGACAAAATCGGACGCGCTGTCGTGGTTGATCAGCGCCGCGCGTGACTTCAGGTAATGGTCGCTCAGCAGCTCTTTCGCCGCGAACGCCATGTGCTCTTCGTCTGCCACGTAGCGGTCGAGATCCGCCAGCGCCAGCTTCATTGCCTCGATAGAGAGATGCAGAGACTGCACGGAATCCGGATGATGCTTCTCAATGCCGCACTGCTCAAGAATGCCGAGCGCAATCAGCGTGGCGATCCCCTGCCCGTTTGGCGGCAGCTCCTGCACCGAGCCGCCCGCAAAGTCGCGTGACAGCAGTTCTACCCAGTCCACGCGGTGGTTGGCCAGATCCTCGGCCGTCAGGTGCGCGCCATGCTCTCTGGCGAAGGCGGCAATTTTCTGCGCCAGCTCACCGCGGTAAAAGGCTTCGCCGTTGGTGCGGGCAATCAGCTCAAGCGAGTTCGCCTGCGCCGGGTTACGGAAGATCTCCCCCACGCGCGGGGCGCGGCCTTCCGGCGCGAAGCAGGCGCTGAAGCCCGGCTGATCTTTCAGCTTGCTATAGCCGCGCTGCCAGAGATGCCCAATCAGCGGGGAGACCGGGAAGCCGTTGCGCGCGTAGTCAATGGCGGGCTGCGCCAGGGTGGTCAACGGCAGCGTGCCGAAGCGTTCCGCCAGGGCGACCCAGCCGGATACCGCCCCCGGCACGGTTACCGCGTCCCAGCCGATTTCCGGCACCGCGGTTTTTCCGGCAAACAGATCCGCGTGCCAGCTTGCAGGCGAACGACCTGAGGCGTTCAGGCCGTGCAGCTTTTCACCGTCCCAGACGATAGCAAAGGCGTCGCTGCCGATCCCGTTGCCGGTCGGCTCGACTACCGTCAGCGCCATCGCGGCGGCAATGGCGGCATCCACGGCATTTCCCCCCAGCTGCAGCATTTTCATTCCCGCCTGCGCCGCCAGCGGCTGAGACGTCGCAACGGCGTTATGGCCCAGCATCGGCGGGCGGCGTGAAGCGTAACCGGACGTAAAATCTAGCGCTTTGGTCATCATGACTCCTTAGTCATGGCGCGGATCGAGCGCATCGCGCAGCCCGTCGCCGAGTAAATTGAAGCCCTGCACGGCAAGGAAAATCGCCACGCCGGGGAAAATGGACATCCACGGGGCCTGCTCAAGAAAACCTTTGGCGGTGTTGAGCATGGAGCCCCAGGACGGATTGGGCGGCTGCTGTCCCAGCCCCAAAAACGACAGGCTGGCTTCAGCGATTATCGCCGAGGCAATCGCCAACGTGGCCTGCACCAGAATCGGCGACATCACGTTGGGCAGAACGTATTTGATGATGATCCAGCGATCCGGCAGGCCAATTGCCCGCGCGCCGTCGATGTACTCTTCGTTGCGAATGGCGATCACCTGGCCGCGCGTCAGGCGGGCGAAGATCGGCATCGCGGAAAGGCCGATGGCGATCATCGCGTTCGTCAGGCTCGGGCCCAAAAACGCCCCCAGCGCGATCGCCATGATCAGGAACGGGCAGGCCAGCAGCGCCTCGATCACGCGCGAGATGACGCCGTCCCACATCTTCTGGAAGTAACCCGCCACCAGCCCCAGCGGTACGCCGATAACCACGGCAATCACCACAGACATACAGCCCGCCATCAGCGAGGTGCGCGCCCCCCAGATAATGCGGGATAGGATGTCTCGCCCCAGCTCGTCGGTGCCGAACCAGTACATCGCCGACGGCGCTTTGCGCACCGCCAGGAAGTTGGCTTTGACCGGGTCGAACGGGGCGATCCACGGCGCCAGCAGCGCCACCAGCACAAAGAATCCCACCACTGCCGCGCCAATGACCGCGCTTTTATTGGCGAGGAATTTTTTCAATACCCGGTTTTGCGCCCGCGGCAGTGCGGGCGCAACGGTTTGTGTCGTCAGTTCCGCCATCGTTAGCCTCGCATTTTCGGGTTGATAAGGACGTAAAGCACGTCGGCCAGCAGGTTGAGCATCAGGAAGCCGATGGCGACGATCAGCACCACGCCCTGCACCACCGCGTAATCACGGTTAAATACCGAATCGACGATCATCTTGCCGAAGCCCGGAATGGTGAACACCTGCTCGGTCAGCACCGCGCCGCCCAGCAGTTCGCCAAACAGCAGCGTGGTGAGGGTAATCACCGGCACCAGCGCGTTACGAAAGGCGTGCTTTAAGATCACCGCCTTCGGCAGCAGCCCTTTCGCCCGCGCGGTGCGGATGTAGTCCGCCTTCAGTACCGCAATCATCGAGGCGCGGGTGTGGCGCATCAGCGTTGCCGCCAGGCCCGTTCCGAGCACGGACGCGGGCAGCAGCAGCGTGCGCAGGTTCTGGAGCGGATCTTCACTGAACGGCACGTAGCCGGACGCAGGGAGCCACTGCAGGTTTACCGAAAAGACCAGAATCAACAGGATCCCCAGCCAGAAGTGCGGGATCGAGATCCCCGAGATCGCCACGAAGTTCGCCCCGTGATCGACCCAGCTGTTTTTGTTCACCGCCGCGAGGATCCCCATGCTGATGCCAAACACCAGCGCGATAATCATCGCCAGCAGCGACAGCTCAAGCGTCACCGGTAGCTTGCTGGCAATCAGCTGCGTCACCGGCTCGTGCGTGCGTAAGGAGACGCCCAGATCGCCCTGCAGCGCCCGCGTCAGCCAGTGGAAATACTGCACCGGGATCGGGGCATCGAGGTTCAGCTCCGCACGCAGCTGAGCGATGACCGCCGGGTCGCGCTCCTCGCCTGCCATGGCGATCAGCGGGTCGCCGGGCAGCAGCTTTTGCAGCCCAAACACCATCATGCTCACCAGCAACAGCGTCGGGACGGCCAGCAGCAGACGTTTGCAAATAAGTTCCAGCATGGGCTCTCCTCAGGACACTTATTTCGCAAGCGTCAAACCGGCCAGACGCACGATGCCGTCCGGGTACGGCTTAAAGCCCTGCACGCTTTTATTCAGGCCAAAAATACGCGGCTCGAAGTAGAGGTAGGCAATCGGCATGTCGGTTTGCAGCTGCTTCACCACCTTGTCGTACAGCGGCTGGCGCGCGGCCTGGTCGGTACTCTGGCGCGCCTGGGTCAGCCACTCATCGACCTGCGCGTTGCTGTAGCGGCCGTCGTTCAGGGTGCCTTTGCTGTTGATAAAGCCGTAGATGCTGCCGTCCGGATCCGGGCGCCCCGACCAGCCGGAGAAGCTCAGCTGATAGTCCCCGCTCTGCTGGCGGTCCAGCAGCGTGGCGAATTCGGTCATCTGCAGGTTCAGGTTAAAGCCCGCCTCGGCGACCATCGCCTGCAGCACCTGCCCCACCTGCTGCGAGGTTGGGTTGTTCGGCACCAGCAGGTTGACGGTCAGCGGCGCGGTGACGCCTGCTGCTTTGAGCAGGGCTTTGGCTTTATCGACGTCACGCGGCGGGACCGGCAGGTTGACGTGATACGGACTCACCGTGGAAAACGCCTGGTTGGCTGGCGTATACAACCCTTCAAAGACCACCTGGTTTAGCGCATCGCGGTCGATGGCCTGAGAAAACGCCTCGCGTACTCGAGCGTCCTTGAACGGATCGTTGGCGGGCACCTTGCCGTTATTGATGTTGAAAGTGATGCCCTGATAGCCCAGACCGGTCACCTTCGCCAGCGCCAGCTTGCTGTCGGCTTCGACGGTTTTAACATCGCTGGCGGCGATGCCTTCGGTCAGATCAAGATCGCCCGCGCGCAGGTTCGCGAGGCGCACGGAGGCATCCGGGATCGGCAGATAGATAATTTTGTCGAAGTGGTAGGCGTCTTTGTTCCAGTAGTTGTCGAAGCGGGTCAGAACGATGCGGTCCTGGGACACGCGGCTGTCGAATTTATACGGGCCGGAACAGACCGGATGGGCGGCAAAGTCAGGCTTTTTTGCCGCTTCAGGGGCCATCATGGCGCCCGCGCGGTCGGTGAGCTGCATCAGCAGTGCCGCATCCGGCGTCTTCAGGTGCAGGGCAATCTGCATCGGACCGGTGACCTCGACCGATTCAACGGAGGAGATCTCGCTTTTACGCAGGGAGCCTTTTAAGGTCAGGGCGCGGTCGAGGTTGTATTTTGCCGCGGCGGCATCGAATTTCTCACCGTCGTGGAAGGTCACGCCTTCGCGCAGGTTGAGCGTCAGGGTTTTACCGTCGTCACTCCACGCCCAGTCTTTGGCCAGACCGGGGACGACCTTCAGGTTTTCATCCACATCCACCAGCCTGTCGCACAGGGAGGCAAAGACGAAGCGGCCATAGTAGGTGCGCGCCAGATGCGGGTCGAGCATGTCCGGGTCAGCCCCCAGGCCAATACGCAGCACGCTTTCAGAATGGGCGGGCAGCGCCGCGCCAAGCAACATAACACTTCCCAGTACGGTCAAAAGAGAATTACGCATTGTCATTATCATGAGTTCCTTGAAGGAAGGGACGAGTGGGTGGCCGCGTGTTCAAACAGCGCGCGGCGGCGCAGAAACGCAGCGGATGGCGGTGCGATCTGGATAACGCTGCGATCGCGGTTGATCTCCTGCCAGCGATGACAGGCAACCTGACGCCCGCCGTCGAGCACCTGACTAATCGGCTCGACCTGACGGCATTCGTCGGTGACGTACGGGCAGCGGGTGTGGAAACGGCAGCCGGACGGCGGACTGGCCGGGTTCGGTAAATCCCCCTGCAGCAGCGGCGCGTCGCGTTCAGCGCCCGGCTGCATCTGCGGCGCCGAGGCGATCAGCGCCTGGGTATAGGGGTGCAACGGTGCGTCAAAGATCTCATCGACGCTGGCAAGCTCGACGATTTGCCCGAGGTACATGACCGCCACGCGGTCGCTCATGTGGCGGATCACCGCCAGACCGTGGGCGACAATCACCATCGTCAGCCCCAGCTGGTGCTTCAGGCTTTCCAGTAAATTGACCACCTGCGCCTGCACCGACACATCCAGCGCGGATACCGGCTCATCGCCCAGCAGCAGCTTTGGTCCCGAGGCCAGCGCGCGCGCAATGCCGATACGCTGGCGCTGCCCGCCGGAAAACTCGTGCGGGTAGCGCCCGGCCCAGGCGGCGGGCAGGCCCACGGTCTTAAGCAGTTCGGCAACGCGGTACTGCCGGTCCCCTTTCTTCATGTTCTGGTGCAGCCACAGCGGCTCACCGACGATCTGCTCCACCGTCATGCGCGGGTTCAGGGAGGCAAAGGGATCCTGAAAGATGATCTGCAGCTCGCGGCGGAGCTGATTGAGCCGCGCGCCCGAGGCGTGGGTGATCTCTTCCCCCTGATAAAACACGCGCCCTTCGCTGGCGGCCAGCAGGCGCAGCAGCAGGCGGCCAAGCGTGGATTTTCCAGAACCGGACTCGCCGACAATCGCCAGCGTTTCGCCCGGCATCACGGCAAGCGACACGCGATCGACCGCCGTGACGAACCGGGCGGGGGTAAAGAGTTTTTTCGGGCCGGGGAACAGCTTGCTGAGGTCCCGAGCTTCCAGAATGGGCGTGGTCATGCGGTCTCTCCCAGGGCGATGTGGTGTTCGAGCGGCACGCGGAAGCAGGCAACCCGATGGCCCGCGCCGAGCGTGGCGAGCGGCGGTTTTTCATCATGGCAGCGCGACTGCGCAAACGGGCAGCGCGTTGCGAAACGGCAGCCTTGCGGCATGGATTCCGGCAGCGGGACCGATCCGGGAATAGTGGAAAGCGGGCCCTTGCGTGCGCCAAGGGAGGGGATCGAGCCCATCAGGCCGATGGTGTACGGGTGCTGCGGGTCGGCAAATATCGCCTCGACGCTTCCCTGCTCTACCACCTGTCCGGCATACATCACCGCCACCTGCTGCGCCACTTCGGCCACCACGCCTAAATCGTGGGTGATCATCAGCACCGCCGTGCCGGTTTCCTCTTTCAAGGTGTTGAGCAAGGCGAGGATTTGCGCCTGGATGGTGACGTCGAGCGCGGTGGTCGGCTCGTCGGCAATCAATAATTTAGGATGATTGATCAGCGCCATGGCTATCATCACGCGCTGGCGCATGCCGCCGGAAAGCTGGTGGGGATAGGCTTTCAATCGCATCTCTGCTGCCGGAATCTGCACTTTCTCAAGGATCTGCAGCGCGATCTTCATCGCCTCTGCGCGCGAGACGTCCTGATGACGCATAACCGCCTCGCTCAGCTGATCGCCCAGCGTAAACGCCGGATTGAGCGAGGTCATCGGCTCCTGGAAAATCATCGCCAGCTCGCTACCGCGCAGATCGGCATATTTCCGCGGCGAGAGCTTGCGCAGATCGTGGCGACGAAACTGCATCTCCCCGCTGACGATCCGTGCACTGGCGGGCAGTAACCCCATCAGCGCCAGGGAGGTGATACTTTTCCCACAGCCGGATTCTCCCACCAGCGCCAGCGTTTCGCCCGCCCTGACGGTCAACGAGATACCGTCAAGCACGCTTACCGGCGAGCCCGCGAACGTAACGTTGAGGTTTTTTACTTGCAATACGGGCGTGGCGTCCTTAAAGGGGATTGTCGTCATGGCGTGAAGTCGTCCTCGAGGTGGATCGCCTGAATCAGGGCGGTTTGCAGGCTGAGCAGGTGTTCGCGCATCGCGGTCGCGGCCTCGTTAGGCTGGCGATGGATAATGGCAGCCATGATCTTGTGATGGTGGTCGTTATAGCTATCGACACGCTCGGGGGTGCGTGCCAGCTCGCGCAGATGCTGCCAGCCCGGTTCACGCCGCACGGCATCAATGGCATCAAACAGGCCGAGCATCAGGCGGTTGCCAGCCGCTTCCGCAATGGCGCGATGAAAGGCGCTATCCCACAGTTCGTTGAGATCGCGGTCATCCGGGCTGACCTTGTCGATGCGTTCCAGCATGCGCTGCATGAGCGCAAGGTTTTCCCTGGTGGCACGCAGTGCCGCAAGCCGGGCTAAGCCGGGTTCCAGCTGCAGACGAGCTTCCATCACTTCCAGAAGGTTGGTTTGCTGAACCAATCCCTGAAGGGCCAGCGGTTCAACGGGTGCAGCCGGGCCGATAAAGGTCCCTTTGCCCTGCTTACGCCAGATGCGCCCCTCTTCTTCCAGCACGTCCAGCGCGCGACGCACTTCACGTCGTCCTACACCGAGTGTGTCCGACAGCTCACGTTCCGTGGGCAGCGGAGTGCCTGGTGTTGACTCGTGCTGGTTGATTAGCCCGCGCAGCTGTTCAAGCGCGGTGCTGGAATTTGCCAGAAACCGTGACGGTTTTTCTATATTGGTTCGCTCGCTTTCATCATTGCTTTATTTTTATTAACGATAAGTTATTGATATGGAATGACGCTTATCGTGCTAATGATTAAGCAATAACCAAACCAATCTGCAATTGGTTCAGTAATTTTTTGCATAGCGGGTTATAAGCAGATGATTCTGTATGAATTCTTTTTTACAGAGAGACACAATCTGACTCGTGCCTGAATAGCCGGCGGTGGAAAAATGCACAACAACAGTGCAAAGAATGCACTAATGGTGTGCAATTGTTAATTAATTGCACTATTGATATTAACTTTTTGTTAACTACAAGTCAGAAGAGAGGGAATGGAATCACAGCTTGCTGAAACGACGAAGGCCTGAATCATTTCTGATTCAGGCCTTCTGAATAGTGGCGGAACGGACGGGACTCGAACCCGCGACCCCCTGCGTGACAGGCAGGTATTCTAACCGACTGAACTACCGCTCCACTGTTCCCGTTTGGGGAACGAGGCGCATATTACGGTGCGCCTCCGATCTCGTCAACGCTTTTTCTCGCGTTTTGAATCGTTTGCTGCAAAAATCGCCCAAACGATGATTTTACAGGCATTCCGGCGTTTTTTCAGGCACGCCACAGGCAGCTGCCGCCCTTCTTCTGCACCAGATCAAGACGGGATTCGTGGTTAAGCAGCTCTTCATCACTGGCTAAAACAACCCGCAGCCGGCTTGCCTGACGGACGACACGCTGAATACCCGCTTCGCCCTGCGTTTGCTGCGACTCATTTTCCATACTGAACTTCATAGACGTCTGCCCACCGGTCATCGTCAGATAGACATCGGCGAGGATCTGGGCATCGAGCAACGCCCCGTGGAGCGTTCGTTTGGTATTATCTATCTCGTAGCGCGAACACAGTGCATCCAGGCTGTTACGCTTGCCGGGGAACATTTTCCTCGCCAGCGCCAGACTGTCTGTCACCTTACAGAAGGTGTTCGTCTTCGGGATATCACGATTAAGCTTGCTGAATTCATAATCCATAAAGCCGATATCGAACGAGGCGTTGTGGATAACAAGCTCAGCGCCCCTGATGTATTCCAGGAATTCGTCAGCCACGTCCGCAAAAGTCGGCTTATCCAGCAAGAACTCATCGGCAATACCGTGAACGCCGAACGCTTCGGGATCCACCAGCCGATCGGGCTTGAGATAGACGTGGAAGTTGTTCCCCGTAAGACGACGGTTCACCACTTCAACGGCGCCGATCTCAATGATCTTATGCCCTTCGTAGTGCGCGCCGATCTGGTTCATACCGGTGGTTTCGGTATCGAGGACGATCTGGCGAGTAATTGCAGTGCTCATAGCGGTCATTTATGTCAGACTTATCGTTTAACTGAACGTTTCAAATACAGGAAGTCTACCAGAGATGCGTAAACAGGTAGAAATTTTCACCGATGGATCTTGTCTCGGCAACCCGGGTCCCGGCGGCTACGGCGCGATTATGCGTTATCGCCAGCATGAAAAAACTTTTAGCGAAGGCTATTTTCTGACCACCAACAACCGGATGGAGCTCATGGCGGCCATTGTGGCGCTGGAGGCACTAAAAGAACATTGTGACGTGGTGTTAAGTACCGACAGCCAGTACGTTCGTCAGGGAATTACCCAGTGGATCCATAACTGGAAAAAACGCGGCTGGAAGACTGCCGATAAGAAACCGGTCAAGAACGTCGATCTCTGGAAACGGCTTGATGCCGCCCTGGGCCAGCACCAGATTAAGTGGGAGTGGGTTAAAGGGCACGCCGGTCATCCGGAAAACGAACGCTGTGACGAACTGGCGCGTGCGGCAGCCGCTAACCCTGCGCATGAGGACGCGGGCTATCAGCCTGAATCCTGATCAGGGCTTTCTGTACTGCCGCGTGGCGCCAACGGTCTGGCGGATCGGCGTTTTCGATTTGCTCTGCTTCATGGGATTAAGCGTAAGGGGAATGGTTCGCTTACGCGCGACGATAAACTGCATGCAGCCTAAGGCAGGCAAATGCGTGCTCAACAAGACGCCCCCCTGCCGTGCCCAGGGCAGCACCTGAAAGCCGCCGTAGCAGAGCACTTCGAAGTTAAGCAGTGACAGCCAGTCGAGCTGGCGCATCATGGTGAACATCCGGCTGTTGTAAGGCGGCGTCCGGCGCAGCACCGGTACCAGCTTTCGCAGGCCCATCAGGCTCAGCGGATTGAATCCGCTCAGCACCAGCCAGCCGTCATCAATCAGCACGCGATCGGCTTCGCGAAGCAGACGGTGCGGATCGCTGCACCAGGGTAACGTATGTGCGAGCAAACACGCATCAACGGATTTTTCCGCAAACGGCAGATGTAACGGGTCTGCTTTCACCTGAACCGGCGATCCGCCGAGAGAGACGTTCACCTGATGCGAGATAGCGCAGCTTTCGGTATTGATTTCCGCGCTGAGATTGCCAATCTTAAGCAGGTGAAAGCCATACATTTTCGCGAGCCAGGGCTTCAGCTGTTGCTCTAACGCCTCGCGATAATATTCACCCCAGGGCAGTTCCGCCCAACGTTCCGGTGCTGCGACAGTCTGAGGTATCCTTGCCGGTTTCATCAACACACCCGCCACGCTATAAGAGGTAATGTATGAATCTTATCAGTATTTCTGCTTTTGAGGACAATTACATCTGGGTTTTGGTTGACGATGAACGTCGATGCGTCATTGTCGATCCCGGAGAATCCGCCCCCGTATTGCGCGCAATAGAAGAGAACGGCTGGCAGCCGGAAGCCATTCTGTTGACGCATCACCATAACGATCATACGGGCGGTGTACCTGAACTGCGTACCCATTTTCCGCATGTTGTGGTTTACGGACCGTCAGAGGCACAAGATAAGGGTGTCACGCAAGTAGTCGAAGAAGGCGAAAAAATCCTCATACGCGAGTGGGAGTTTTCCGTATTTGCCACACCGGGTCACACTTTGGGACATCTGTGTTTCTACAGTAAGCCTTATCTTTTTTGCGGTGACACGCTGTTCTCAGGGGGCTGCGGAAGGCTGTTTGAAGGAACACCAGCGCAAATGTATCAGTCTTTACAGAAGATTAACGCATTACCCGATGACACCGTTATTTGTTGCGCGCATGAGTATACATTAGGGAATATGAAGTTTGCCGTCAGCC
This sequence comes from Enterobacter sp. GER_MD16_1505_Eko_090, assembly GCF_003331015.1. Lineage (NCBI taxonomy): Bacteria > Pseudomonadati > Pseudomonadota > Gammaproteobacteria > Enterobacterales > Enterobacteriaceae > Enterobacter > Enterobacter sp. GER_MD16_1505_Eko_090. The sequence goes on from NZ_PUQF01000027.1 coordinate 52,702, forward strand.
TGTTGCCTGAGGATCGGGCGATTAAGGATTATTATCACAAAGTGAAGGAGTTACGTGCAAAAAACCAAAACACACTCCCCGTAATTCTGAAAAACGAGCGCCAAATTAATTTATTTTTGCGAACAGATGATATTGATTTAATTAGCAAAATTAACCAAGAAACAAATTTGCAACAACCAGAACAGCGATTTGCATGGTTAAGGTCAAAGAAAGATAACTTCAGATAATTGCTGGTTGCCTTTTCAAAAATTCGCCGTTATCATCGCTCGTCTTTTAAGCAACTATTGACACACACATGAAGGCAAAAGCGATATTACTCGCCTCTGTCCTGCTTGTAGGTTGCCAGTCGCAGAACGGCAGCAACGTACAACAGCACGCACAGAGCCTTTCTGCAGCTGGTCAAGGGGAAGCAGGGAAGTTTACAAGTTCGGCGCGCTGGATGGACGATGGGACATCTTTCGCGCAGGAGCAAGACTTGTGGACCTCTATTGGCGACGAGCTAAAGATGGGAATTCCGGAAAACAGCCGGATTCGCGAACAGAAACAGAAGTATTTAAGTAATAAGAGCTATCTCCACGATGTAACGTTACGGGCAGAGCCGTATATGTACTGGATAGCCGGGCAAGTTAAGAAACGTAACATGCCTATGGAGCTGGTACTCCTACCCATAGTGGAGAGCGCTTTTGACCCACACGCGACGTCTGGCGCCAATGCTGCAGGCATTTGGCAGATCATTCCGAGCACCGGGCGAAACTATGGTCTGAAACAGACCCGCAACTATGATGCGCGTCGCGATGTTGTCGCTTCAACGACAGCCGCTCTCGACATGATGCAACGTCTGAACAAGATGTTTGACGGCGACTGGCTGTTAACGGTCGCAGCGTACAATAGCGGCGAAGGTCGTGTACTGAAGGCAATGAAAGCGAATAAAGCACGGGGTAAATCCACCGATTTTTGGTCGCTCTCACTGCCACAGGAAACAAAGATTTACGTACCGAAAATGCTGGCTTTGAGCGATATTCTCAAGAACAGCAAGCGTTACGGTGTACAACTGCCAACACCAGACGAAAGTCGTGCACTGGCGCGCGTTCGCCTCAGCAATCCGGTTGATATTCAACAGGTTGCTGATATGACGGGTATGTCGGTAAGTAAATTGAAAACCTTTAATGCTGGCGTTAAAGGCTCAACGCTGGGGGCGAGTGGCCCGCAGTATGTAATGGTTCCGCAGAAACATGCTGAGCAGTTACGTGAGTCTTTAGCTTCGGGTGAAATCGCCGCCGTTCAGTCAACGCTGATCGCGGATGCATCATCAGTTAACAGCCGCAGCTATAAGGTTCGTTCAGGTGATACGCTTTCGGGCATTGCGTCACGTCTTGGCGTGAATGCGAAAGATCTGCAGCAGTGGAATAACCTGCGCAGTTCAGGCCTGAAAGTGGGTCAAACTCTGACGGTGGGTGCAGGTAGCAGCGCACAGCGTCTCGCCAGCAACAGCGATAGCATAACCTATCGCGTGCGTAAGGGTGATTCGCTGTCCAGTATCGCAAAACGTCACGGCGTGAACATCAAAGATGTGATGCGCTGGAACAACGATACTGACAATCTGAAACCGGGCGACCAGCTAACGCTGTTTGTGAAGAACAGCGCGACGCCAGACTCCTGATAACACGACCGAAAGATAAAAAGGCACCGATTCCCCTCGGTGCCTTTTTTGTTTATCCCTCTTTTTGCGCTTCCGCCATGATGGTATCGCTGGTAAATGAACCATCGTCCTGCAGTTTAAAGTACGCCTTCACCTCTGCCGACGCACTCTCCTGATACAGCCTGATAGCCTGGCTTAATGCTTCCGGGGTGCGCATACGCGCTATCCACGAGCTAAACTCCAGCGGTAAACGGTCTGTGATTAACGAACGCGCGATCAGCCCCGCTTCCGTGAGCAGCGATAACCACTCTCCGCTGGCGTAGTTTTGCACATGGGAGGTGTCGCGCAGCGCTTCCACCGTCTGCAGCCAGATATTACGTACCGGATGCCCAGGCGACATGATATCCATAATAATGAAGATGCCACCCGGCTTCAGAACGCGTTTGACTTCGCGTAATGCCTGGCCAACATCATGCCAGTGGTGCGCGGAATAACGGCTGATCACCACCTCAAACGAGGCATCATCAAAAGGTAAGGATTCGGCATAGCCCTGGCGCGTATCGATGTTGCCCAGTCCCTTCGCTTTCGCCGCTTCAGCAACCACCTCCAGCATCTGGCTGGATAAGTCATATGCGGTTACGTGCGCCACCTGCTGCGCAGCCGTGAAGCTGGCATGCCCTGCCCCGCAGCCTAAATCCAGCACGTGCGCCTGCGGGAATGCCGACAGACGTTCACCGAGACGCACCAGATCGCGACCTGAAGCGTGCACGGCGCTGCTCAGATAGGCATTTGCCTGAGAACCAAACTGTTTTTCTACGTTGTCATGATGGGAGTGTGTTGTTGTCATCGTACTGTCCTTGGTGGGTTAAAAATAGAAGGGCAGCACCCGCGCAGGTCTGCCCCACGGCAGACCTGACACACCATTATTTATCAGGTTTGCCGGGACTGAATTCGACTAGTAGAGGGTTATGATCGGAGGCCCGCGTCACCAGCACAGAGGCGTCGTGTACGCTTAAACCACGGTAGAAGACAAAATCGAGAGGACGACCAAAGGCTTTTTTGCGCTGGTCATCGCTAAAACGAACTTCACGCAGCGACATTTCGCGCGCAAAGCGGTACAGCGCATTCATGCGCGGGCGGCTCCAGGCATTGAAATCACCGGCCATAATGATCGGCCCACTGTGATGCGCAATCTGATCGCCGATCGGAAGTAACTGCTTGCTATAAACATCCACGCCCAGGCTGAAGTTTACCGCGTGGATATTCACGACCATCAGCATACGGGTATCCGGCAGTGGATAGACCGTCACCAGTGCCGATTTCGCCAGACGCAGGATAGGCTCGCGTTCGCGCAATGGACAACAATAAACCGGATGTGCTGCTGAAAGCGTCATCACCCCCGAGGGGTGCTGAGGCAGAACAAAGGCCGGTACCTGGTCGGCGGCAAGATAGTGAGTGGTGGCAAACCGGACCAGCTCAGGGGTGGTTTGCGCCTCCTGGAGCAGAACCAGATGGGCATCTTTGCCAAAATTCTTGAGTACCGATAACCACTCCGCACGCTGCTGCTTAAAGATATTCCACACCAGTACGCGGATTTTTTCATCGCTGCTTAACGGTGTGCCGGCGGGTAATGCCTGACTGATGCTCGCAAACGACCCCGGAGGCAAGATCCTCTCCGCGGGCATTCCGGCAACATAACGCATGGCATAGGTATTTTTTCGCACTTTTGGAAACAGCCTCTGTAACATGAACCAGTCCGGAAAACGGACTGGTTCTAATGTTATAGGGACTTTAGGTCACACTTTCAACGCAATTTCTGAGAAACCGCTTTCCAGTTTTGTAAGCCAGCGCTTACTGATGTTACCCCAGCGCAACGCGGGCTGGCTTATCCAGACGTCCGCTCAGGCCAATCAGCAGGAAGGCGATCAGGACAATCACCGCGCCAATCCACGGGGTCTGGGTCAATCCGAAGTGCTCGACGGTTTGTCCGCCAATAATTGAACCCAGCGCAATACCAATATTAAATGCGGCAATGTTCAACCCCGATGCCACGTCCACCGCATTTGGCGTATAAAGCTCGGCTTTCTGTACAACGTAGACCTGAAGCCCTGGCACATTACCAAAAGCGAAGATCCCCATGACCAGTACCGTGACCAGCGCGGCGTACTGTATCGAGGCGGTGAACTGGAAAATCATTAGCAGAACAACCAGCGCGGCGAAGATGAATTTCAGCGCCGGTACCGCACCATGCTTATCCGCAAGCTTGCCGCCCCAGATATTGCCAATCGCAACGGAAATACCGTACCCCAGCAAGATCCAGCTCACGGCGTTGGGAGAGAAGCCCGCCAGGTCCTGCATCATCGGTGCCAGGAAGGTAAAAGCAGTGAATACGCCACCATAGCCCAGTGCCGTAACCGCGTAGATGATCAGCAAACGCGGATGCGTAAGTACCTTCAGCTGATCGCTCAAGCTAGCGCTGGCCCGGCCTGGACTATTCGACGGCACCAGCAGCAGGCTGGTCACCAGGGCAATGACGCCCAGTAGGGAGACGGCCAGGAACGTTTCACGCCAGCCGAAGTGTTGTCCGATAAACGTGCCCAACGGTACGCCCGTAACGAGTGCAACGGTCAACCCACCGAACATGATCGCAATGGCGGATGCCGCTTTCTCTTTGGGTACCAGGCTGGTTGCAATAGTAGAACCAATCGAGAAGAACACCCCGTGAGCAAGGCCGGTCAACAGCCGAGCGATGACCAGCGTGGTGTAGTCCGGCGCCTGCCAGGCCAGCACGTTGCCGGCGGTGAACAGCACCATCAGTGCAACTAACAGCTGCTTACGCGGGAAACGTCCTGTCAGGGCCGTCAGGACTGGCGCACCGACGGCAACGCCCAGGGCATAGATAGACACCAGCAATCCGGCGGAGGGCAGCGAGATCGCAAGCTGGTTAGCAATGGTGGGGACCAGCCCCACGATAACAAATTCGGTCGTGCCAATTGCGAAGGCACTGATCGTCAGGGCAAGTAGCGCCAGTGGCATAAAATACTCCGTATCATCAGGATTAAGATGACAGGCAGTATGCGCCAGTGCTTAAATAACAAAAATGGTCAAAATCTCAATAGAATTTTGCGGGTGGTGCAACAATGAAAGCAACGTCAGAAGAGCTGACAATCTTTGTCGCCGTGGTTGAAAGCGGCAGCTTTAGCCGCGCGGCCGAACAGCTGGGACAGGCTAACTCAGCCATCAGCCGCTCGGTAAAAAAGCTGGAGATGAAGCTTGGGGTGAGTCTGCTCAACCGAACGACGCGGCAGCTGAGCCTGACGGAGGAAGGTGAGCGTTATTTTCGCCGCGTGCAGTCGGTACTGCAGGAGATGGCCGCAGCAGAGACCGAGATTATGGAGACCCGCAGCACGCCGCGTGGGTTACTGCGCATTGATGCAGCCACGCCGGTTGTGCTTCATTTTCTGATGCCGCTGATCAAACCTTTCCGTGAACGCTATCCGGAGATGACGCTCTCTCTGGTCTCGTCCGAGACGTTTATTAATCTCATCGAGCGGAAGGTAGATGTGGCGATCCGGGCGGGAACCCTGACCGATTCAAGCCTGCGGGCCCGCCCGCTGTTTGCCAGCTACCGTAAAATTATCGCGTCGCCACAGTATATTGCTGAACATGGCAAACCGGAGACGGTTGAGGAGTTGAAACAGCATTTGTGTCTCGGCTTTACGGAACCCGTCTCGCTAAATACCTGGCCCGTCGCCTGCCCTGACGGTCAGTTGCATGAGATCACCTGCGGGTTGTCGTCCAACAGCGGGGAGACGCTGAAGCAATTGTGTCTTGAAGGCAACGGTATCGCCTGTTTGTCTGACTATATGATTGATAAGGAGATTGCGCGGGGTGAACTGGTGGAATTGATGGCCGATAAACGCCTGCCAGTCGAAATGCCTTTTAGCGCGGTGTATTACAGCGACAGAGCGGTGAGTACGCGCATTCGTGCCTTTATCGATTTTCTGAGTGAACATATAAAAACAGCTCCCGGAGGAGCTGTGTGAGGGTTCAGGTTACAGAGGGTGGGTCAAACTTAATCCCAGTTTGGCGCTAAGCCTTCCGGGCTGACCAGGCGATCGTTGCACTCCAGGGCTGCGATCGCTTTTTTATCGTCAGCATCCAGATGAAGATCCATTGCTAACAGGTTGCTCGCCAGGTTTTCACGCTTAGTGGATGATGGGATCACGGCATACCCTTCACCCATTGCCCATGCCAGAATGACCTGCGCAGCCGTCGCATTATGCTTCTCGGCGATACGGATAATTACCTCATCTTTCAGCGCCTTACCGTAGGCCAGCGTCATGTATGAGGTGATGTGGATCCCATGCTGTTTTGCCCAGTCCACCACTTTGCGGTTTTGCAGATATGGAGAGAGCTCAATCTGGTTGGTCGCAATATTTTCTGCGCCAACAGCAGCAATGGCCTTTTCCATCAGCGGGATCGTGAAGTTGGAGATCCCAATTTCACGCGTTAAGCCCTGTTTTTTCGCTTCCAGCAGCGCCTGCATGAATTCTTCCACGGAGACGGCATCGTTCGGTGATGGCCAGTGGACCAGCGTCAGATCCACGTAGTCAGTACGCAGTTTTTTCAGGCTCTCTTTCAGGCTTGGGATCAGCTTGTCTTTGCTGAGATTCTCAATCCAGATTTTCGTGGTAATAAACAGCTCATTACGCGGTACACCGCTCTCTTCGAGAGCTTGTCCAACGGCAGCTTCGTTTTCATAGATCTGCGCCGTATCAACAGCACGATAGCCCAGTTCGAGTGCGGTTTTAACTGATGCGATAACAACGTCGTCTTTCAGGCGGAAAGTGCCCAGACCAAATGCAGGGAGAGTCATACTATTCCTCAATCATTATGTTCGTAAACTGAGGACGATTATCGCTGGCGGTGTTATAGAGAAAAAGATCGCAAAATGCAGAGGATTTTTGCTGATTTCGCAATAATTAAACGTCAGATAAGAAAAAAGCCCTGAGCGTTAGCTCAGGGCTTTTAATAAGTGGCGGAACGGACGGGACTCGAACCCGCGACCCCCTGCGTGACAGGCAGGTATTCTAACCGACTGAACT
>NZ_PUQF01000028.1:0-53318 GCF_003331015.1 Enterobacter sp. GER_MD16_1505_Eko_090
GGAAGGTGCGAACAAGTTCCTGATATGAGATCATCATATTCATCCGGAGCGCATCCCAGAGGGACATCATGAGCCATCAACTCACCTTCGCCGATAGTGAATTCAGCACTAAGCGCCGTCAGACCCGAAAATAGATTTTCCTCTCCCGCATGGAGCAGATTCTGCCATGGCAGAATATGACCGCTGTCATCGAGCCGTTTTACCCCAAGGCTGGTAATGGCCGGCGACCTTATCCGCTGGAAACCATGCTACGCATTCACTGCATGCAGCATTGGTACAACCTGAGCGATGGCGCGATGGAAGATGCTCTGTACGAAATCGCCTCCATGCGTCTGTTTGCCCGGTTATCCCTGGATAGCGCCTTGCCGGACCGCACCACCATCATGAATTTCCGCCACCTGCTGGAGCAGCATCAACTGGCCCGCCAATTGTTCAAGACCATCAATCGCTGGCTGGCCGAAGCAGGCGTCATGATGACTCAAGGCACCTTGGTCGATGCCACCATCATTGAGGCACCCAGCTCGACCAAGAACAAAGAGCAGCAACGCGATCCGGAGATGCATCAGACCAAGAAAGGCAATCAGTGGCACTTTGGCATGAAGGCCCACATTGGTGTCGATGCCAAGAGTGGCCTGACCCACAGCCTAGTCACCACCGCGGCCAACGAGCATGACCTCAATCAGCTGGGTAATCTGCTGCATGGAGAGGAGCAATTTGTCTCAGCCGATGCCGGCTACCAAGGGGCGCCACAGCGCGAGGAGCTGGCCGAGGTGGATGTGGACTGGCTGATCGCCGAGCGCCCCGGCAAGGTAAGAACCTTGAAACAGCATCCACGCAAGAACAAAACGGCCATCAACATCGAATACATGAAAGCCAGCATCCGGGCCAAGGTGGAGCACCCATTTCGCATCATCAAGCGACAGTTCGGCTTCGTGAAAGCCAGATACAAGGGGTTGCTGAAAAACGATAACCAACTGGCGATGTTATTCACGCTGGCCAACCTGTTTCGGGCGGACCAAATGATACGTCAGTGGGAGAGATCTCACTAAAAACTGGGGATAACGCCTTAAATGGCGAAGAAACGGTCTAAATAGGCTGATTCAAGGCATTTACGGGAGAAAAAATCGGCTCAAACATGAAGAAATGAAATGACTGAGTCAGCCGAGAAGAATTTCCCCGCTTATTCGCACCTTCCCTAACAGAATGGGTTTTATGAATTATAAACGAACAATAAATAACTCAGTATAGAACCTATTTACATTTCCGCATGATGTGGAGCCTCAATAAAAAAATCAGGGGCCATATGCCCCTGAGACTGATGACAAACTTATTTGCCGATATTGACCGGTGATAATGGAATGGAAGAGTAAAGCGTACGCGCCAAGGATGGCGCGTGTTGAGCGTACACGGACGTACTTGCAGCGTCTTTACGAGCCATCCATTATCGCCGCGCGCTGCACCTTGTCAGCAACCTCAGGGGCAAAATGCCCCTGTTGCAACCATCATCTCACACTAATCGACGTTATGGCGGCAGATTACACAATCGCCTCACCTTCATACGCCTGACGATAGAGTTCGATAACCTGCTCTTTCGTCGCTTTTCGTGGATTCGTCAGTTGGCACACATCTTTCTTCGCATTTTCAGCCATCACAGCAAAGTCTTCCGGTTTAACGCCCAGGCTCTTGAGATCTTTCGGGATCCCGACTTGTTTACCCAAACGCTGGATAGCGCTAATCGCTTTGAGCGCCGCTTCATCTGTCGATAGACCCGCGACATTTTCCCCCATTGCTTCAGCGATATCCCTGAACCGATTTAAGTTGCCAATTAAATTAAATGATTCTACATACGGCAGCAGAATGGCATTACATACGCCATGCGGTAAATTATAAAAGCCGCCTAATTGGTGCGCCATCGCGTGCACATAACCTAACGACGCATTATTGAAGGCAATACCGGCCAGATATTGCGCATAGGCCATATTATCTCTGGCCTTCATATATTCACCGTTAGCAACTGCTTTCGGCAAATATTGCGTGATCATTTTAATGGCTTTTAATGCCGCCGCATCTGTCAACGGATTCGCCATGGTGGAAACATAGGCTTCTATCGCATGGGTTAATGCATCCATACCTGTCGCCGCAGTAAGCGACGGCGGCATACCCACCATCAACTCGGGGTCATTAATGGAGATTTGTGGCGTCACGCGCCAATCAACAATCGCCATTTTCACCTTGCGTTCGGTATCGGTAATAATACAGAAGCGCGTAATTTCAGACGCGGTGCCTGCGGTGGTATTAATGGCCATCAGTGGGATCATGTTGTTGATTGATTTATCAATACCTTCAAAATCACGGATACTCCCTCCGTTGGCAGCGATCAAACCAATCCCTTTCGCACAGTCATGAGAAGAACCACCGCCGAGAGACACAATGGCATTACACTCATTCTCACGATAGGATTTAATCCCCTCTTCCACATTTCTATCGGTTGGGTTAGGTTCTGCGCCGCCAAATATATGTACCCCAATGCCTACCTGCTGATAAATCGCCGCCACTTTATCTGCCATACCACTTTTGGCGAGAAATGCATCCGTCACAATCAGTATTTTTTTGACATTTAATGTTTTCGCAAGAACACCGGCTTCTTGCACACTTCCCTCACCAAAGACATTCCGTGTGGGCAAAAAATAATATGTTGACATCGTTTTCCCCTATTTCGTCATAATGGCTATAAGAATGTCCATTTAGGCTCCTGAATCCTGGTCATGGAAACAGCTTCATCACAGCAAAATAGAATGATGCCATGGCGAAAATAGCAAAAGCGCAGGCTGAACATCTGCTGGCAGTGTAAGGGATACCTCATAAAGAACCGTGATCAACCACACAAAAAGAATGATCTTTTTTAACAATAAGTGACATTGCATTCACAACTAGGCTGCGTTGCATTCGCAATCACGTTGCTTTTGGTGAGTGGAGTACGTGAGTTAAATAAAAAGCTACAACGTATTGAAATGGAGAGGCCGTTACTGCATATGCGCATCGCCAAGGCGGTATGGCATCCTGCCTACAACACCGCCTGTTACGCTACAGATGAGAAAACTGTCTTATCCGTTAACGACCCGGATCACATACCGTTAGTCCCACTCCCACACAAAACAACAGCGATTTTCTCATCGGGGTTTGTGACGAAGCATCTTCTTGTTACGGCCGCAACAGCCGTAGCCGCGCCCAATTCAATTGCCAGCCCTGTCGACGCCCATACTTCCCGTGCTGACGCTTCTACCTGGTCTTCAGGGACGAGGACAATCTCGTCTACATACTGCTCCGTCAATGCAAAATTAATCGCTTCTGTTGAACGTGCCGCAAGGATGGGAACAATCGTTTTTACATTCTCCAGTTTTACGATTTTTTGCTGCTGACGGCTGGTCCACATCATCGGGCATCCCGCTGCTTCAACACCAATGATACGAATGTCAGGTTTAAGCAGCTTGGCTGCCTGTGCCACCCCAGCGATAAGTCCGCCACCGCCGATTGAAACGACCAGTGTGTCAACCTCTGGCCATTGCTCCAGAATTTCCAGCACGATGGTTCCCTGACCAATGACGACATCTCTGTCAGCATAGGGGTGAAGTAATGCGCCCCCCGTTTCCTTTACTCGAACGCCGGCAGCATCCCAGCTTTGATCCCAGAAGTCGCCTTCAACAGTCAGTTTTGCTCCGTAACTTTCAATACGCTTTCGCGTCAGATCCGTGCTGGTATTCATCACAAAGACATCTGCGGGTATGCTGAGTTGCTGCCCTACGTAAGCGACTGCCGCACCGAAATTTCCCCCTGACGCAGTGGCTAACCCCTGCTGACGAACTGAGAGTGGGAGATTGAGGACACGGTTAAATGCACCTCGGGCTTTAAACGAGCCGGTTACCTGACAACATTCAGCTTTCAGTCTGAGCTCAATTCCCGGCACGGGCTGCCAGGGTGCCGTTTCAACAAGCGGCGTTTTGCGCACCCACGGTCGTACTCGATCCAGAGAAGCCTGATAGTCCGACAGGGTGATATCCTGATTCATGAGCGTTCCTTATTCGACAGGTTTTGTACCAAAACCGCAAGACTGTTGCCCTGAGACGTAGCACCAAAAGTGCGCTGAGAATAGACCCGTCCCTTGACCTTAAAATGTATAGCCTGCGGTATGGCTTCTGGTTCTGAGAGGCGGTGAAGCCATCCAGCCAGATCACCTGCTTGTACTTCATCACCGATTTCCACCACGGGTTCAAACCATCCATCGCCGGGCGAAAGAAGATTGCCACCGGCAGGAATGAAGACCTGTAATGAAGGATCGGCAGGCTGTGACGCGGTATTGATTAAGGAAGGTGCGAACAAGTTCCTGATATGAGATCATCATATTCATCCGGAGCGCATCCCAGAGGGACATCATGAGCCATCAACTCACCTTCGCCGATAGTGAATTCAGCACTAAGCGCCGTCAGACCCGAAAATAGATTTTCCTCTCCCGCATGGAGCAGATTCTGCCATGGCAGAATATGACCGCTGTCATCGAGCCGTTTTATCCCAAGGCGGGCAATGGCCGACGGCCCTATCCGCTGGAGACCATGCTGCGTATTCACTGCATGCAGCATTGGTACAACCTGAGCGACGGTGCCATGGAAGATGCCCTGTACGAAATCGCCTCCATGCGCCTGTTTGCCCGATTATCCCTGGATAGCGCCCTGCCGGATCGCACCACCATCATGAATTTCCGCCACCTGCTCGAGCAGCATCAACTGGCCCGTCAATTGTTCAAGACCATCAATCGCTGGCTGGCCGAAGCAGGCGTCATGATGACCCAAGGCACTTTGGTGGATGCCACCATCATTGAGGCACCCAGCTCGACCAAGAACAAAGAGCAGCAACGCGATCCGGAGATGCATCAGACCAAGAAAGGCAATCAGTGGCACTTTGGCATGAAGGCCCACATTGGTGTCGATGCCAAGAGTGGCCTGACCCACAGCCTGGTCACCACCGCGGCCAACGAGCATGACCTCAATCAGCTGGGTAATCTGCTTCATGGAGAGGAGCAATTTGTCTCAGCCGATGCCGGCTACCAAGGAGCGCCACAGCGCGAGGAGCTGGCCGAGGTGGATGTGGACTGGCTGATCGCCGAGCGTCCCGGCAAGGTAAAAACCTTGAAGCAGCATCCGCGCAAGAACAAAACGGCCATCAACATCGAATACATGAAAGCCAGCATCCGTGCCAGGGTGGAGCACCCGTTTCGCATCATCAAGCGGCAGTTCGGCTTCGTGAAAGCCAGATACAAGGGGCTGCTGAAAAACGATAACCAACTGGCGATGTTATTCACCCTGGCCAACCTGTTTCGGGTGGACCAAATGATACGTCAGTGGGAGAGATCTCAGTAAAAACCGGAAATAACGCCAGAAATGGTGGAAAAAATAGCCTAAATAGGCTGATTCGATGTGTTTGCGGGAAAAAAATCGGCCCAGATCCGCGAAATTTTAATCAGCGAGTCAGCTTGGGAAGAAATGACCTGCTTATTCGCACCTTCCCTACGTGAACCTGCGGGAGAAAGATGCTGGCGGCGAAATTGCAAATTGAGTTGAAACAGGTCTTCGATTTTAATTTAAAGATAATAAAACCGTCCTAATGGGCGGTTTTATTATTTGTAGTGCTCATGATATTGGTAGCGGTTAAGAGAGATTATTGTTGAATATTTCTGATTACCTGAGATAAATATGATGCTGCGCATTCCATTTGATGGGCGATAGAGTCTCGATGTTTTAAATCTGAAACTGTCAAGAAGGTTTCGTCTCCATCTAAAGCCCCTGTGTTATAGTGGTTGTAAGCAATTTTTCTAAACTCTTCAAGTGCATAGAAAAATGCCTGACTTACAGGCCATGTTGCGTAAAAATTAATTCTGCTTGCATTGTTAAGATACGCACGTAGCACTTTGGGATTATTAGTTCTCATCGCCACTTCAATCATAGTCCAGTCGAGATAGGCCATGTTGAAAACGTCATAATCCCTGGAATAAATTTTATAACTTCTGAAGTTCCAGGTTTCCAGCCATTTAATGTTTTCTTCACTGAACGTGTTTCTTATTAACCTTTTAAGTTTATCGAGCTTGTCCAGCATCACATCTGGACTGAGTGTAGAGCTGTTGTTGGTGCTTTTTTCGCTCTCAGTATCGAACAATGTTTTGGCTTCAGGGAATAGGTTGTATTTAACTTCTTTAGGTAAAAAATCCACGTTAATTCTATCTGACCAATAGTAAACATCAACATAGAAGAACGATCCACCCTGTCTTGTATGAGAGATTCGCTCATAGCTACTTGCATTCTGGATGGAAGTGCATTTCTCTGCGGTTGTAAGCAGATAGTAGTTAGTAATTGGCCCTGGGTAATTATCTGTCTTGTCCAATTCAGCGTTAAGATCTTTCAGGGTGAATGAGCCCTGGATAAATTTACTTTGGCCAACAATACCGCAGCCAGGTAATACAGGTTTTATATCAACCCCATGTTGTTTTTGCCCCGGCCTGCCATAGGTTTGATAATTTGTATCAACTCTATGGCCCCACCAGGCAATCTCTTTCATCCAGTATATACAAAGTGTTTCCCAGTCTTCCCAGGTTTTGACGCGAAGATTGAACATTCTGAACCCCGTGGTGTATCAATCTATGAATGTTATACCCTAATTACCCCATTTGACATCCTCTCCGCCCTAAAGTGCGGAGATTCCTACCCTGCGCGACCGCACGCCTCACTTCCGGGTAGGGCAGTTCCCCTCCGGTGAGCGGGGGAAGGGGGACGCGCCTCCGGCACTGCCCCTCAGCGCCCCCGGAAGGTTCTTTCTCCATTATCTTCTTCCTGCCACCCCGTCCTGAACAATCTGCTGCTGTATTACTTTCTATCTCTACGGGAAATACTCATGGCATCATTAAATGTCATTATTAAAGTTCAGTCAGGTAATATTAATTTAATCAGCACAGCATTTATTTTGATATACTGATGGTCTGTTTTTCTATTAATCAGTAACGCTGATACTTTCCAATACCAATGACCTTTCTGAAACGGATGATAAAGATGAAAAACACCTCGCGCAAAATCAAAATCACCTATGATGACCTGATGAACATCACAGCAATGAGTATAGAAACCATCACAGGAATTCAGGGCAGGGTCCAGCTCAGCGAAAATGAGCTGGGCATACTCAGGGGAATTATCCTCCACTGGAGAGCACTTGCATCCCAGTTCGGCATATCAACTGAAAACCTGGACAGGGATATGGACTGGCTGTGTGAACTGGCCGGAATACCGGTTAACTGACAGGCAGGGAGGTCAATGTCAGATAACATATAATTACTTATGAAATAAAATTTAACAAAGAACAACGCACCTTAATCTGAATATATTGCGTCTGCTGCCGATAATAATATTATTGTAATGAGGGTGGTATGTACGATTTTCATATTTTAAGTCTTTGTATTCAGAATAAGGATGTGGCAGGCGCCATGCGCGTTCTGCGCGATAAATCAGAGTTTGCCGCGCGTAAGATTCTGGAAAAAATAAAGGTCACGGTGACATCGCTGACGGGCAGGGCGTTCTGGCATGATGTCCAGCGCTGGCTGTTGAATGCGTGCCGCCAGGAGAGTATACCGAATGAATCAGTCCGTTCCCGGCCTTCTTCACCCCCTTCAGACACCCGGCCAGCTCAGTCCGGCCGCCCTGGATATGGTCAAGCTTCTGGCGCTCCTGGCCATGCTGATCGACCACATCAATACGGTGTTTATGACCCCAGCTCAGCCGGTGATGTATGCGCTTGGCCGGATGGCATTCCCCCTGTTCACGCTTATCTGGGCGATGAACGTGCGGCGCGCACCAGAACGTCTTCAGGTGAGAGCAAACCGTCAGTGGATATGGGCCATCATCACCCAGCCCGTCTTCAGCCTGGTCTTTGCCGGCCATCAGCCGTGGTGGGCTCTGAACATTCTCTTCGTGTTCGCCGGCGTCACGCAGCTGCTCGCCCTGCAGTACCGGTTCGGCAGAAAGGGAAGTCTTGCCGGTGCTCTGCTGCTGGCCATCATGATCTGGCCGCTGAGTCCGGCCAGTTACGGTCTGACGGGTGTTGCGCTGGCCATCGGCATGGTAATCACCACCGGCGGACAAAAACCTGGCGTGCAGCTCACGGGAATTATCGTGTCCGTCCTGGCGCTGTGTTGCCTGAACGGATTATCGCACCTGCTGAGTCTGCCGGCAGACACGCTGTTGTTCGCCACTCTTCCCACACTCGTATTTCCCCTGATGGCCCTGTCCCTGAGCATTCATCTGTGTCCGGAAGGCTGCCCGCGCTTCATGCCACGACATTTCTTCTACATTGCCTATATCGGCCATCTTCTGGTGCTCCTCCTCCTGTTGCACCTCTGGTGAGAGAGCCACAGTTTCGGGGCGTCAGCGCACCCCGGGAACCCCTCGCCCCCGCTCCAGTAAATCAATGGCCAGCTGAAGATAAAGGACCTGGTCCGGCTCCCATTTCCCGTTACTTTCGGCCAGCTCATTGCGCAGCACGGTGATGATATTTTTGCTTGTGGAGTCGTGTCCGGCCTCCACGAGCGAAAAAACGATACTGCCCACGACCTGGCACATTTCTTCATGCTGGCGCAGGAACGCTTCTGAATAGTCCATCCTGATTTCTCCACTGCGAATCTGTTCAATATTACGGCGGATGGTCATTATGCCGTGCAGCGGCATGGAGACGCCAGCTGAAGTCACGCGGAACGCAGCCGGTGAGGGGCGTCGTGACCGGCTTCAGCCGTTACGGATTGATAGTTTCTGCCTTGCCCATCCCATTCCCTGCAAAGCCAAATCCCCTGAAAGCCACTCTGGTTGCCGGTTTGCGCCGTCGGAGTGGTCACGACAAGGCGTAGCCGTAGTCGGGGCGTATCTCCGCGTTAGCGGGCCGTGAGGGCCGCTTACGGGCGTGTACTCAAAAGCCTCAGCGACTTACTGACAGCGATTCAGAATTCTAGTTACAACATCCCTCTTAAAGCGAGGGTGTTCCGGCCCTTCGGGCCGGGGCGGCGTCGGTTTAGCAGGGGTCAGGCCAGGAGAGGGGGGCAGGTTTTGGCCTGAACGGGGCCCGTCGTATGCGACGGGAGGTACTTTTGATTTTTTTCTGAGCGCGTGGCCGTGAGGCCGCTGCATGCGAAGGCCTTTTTAATTATCCACAGTGTGGCGGAAGACAAAGATTCACTCTGGAATGAAATGAACAGAGCGATAAAAAGGGGGGTTAGATTAAATTGCGGGTTCTGTTTTTTTCCTTTACGGAAAAGATGACTTATTCGTTTGCGGATTTCTGTGGATAAAAGAAAATGACCGGCGTTCTGAGTCATCAGAACGGTTTTACAGGGTCTGAAACCGTGGGGGACAGGGAGGGAAGGGCAAAAAATGCGCGGATTTTCCGGAAAAAACCAGCACCAGAAGCCCCGGTCAGGGGCATGTGAAAAGAGGGTCAGTGAGTGCGGTACGCCGGTCTATTCCGGCGGTGAAAGTGCCAGGTCCAGCTGGTACAGGTTCTGAATCGCCAGTTGTGTCAGTCGTTCAGGTGTACACCAGTATGCCTCATCATGAGAAAGGGTTTTGAACACCCACTTTTCCATGGCATAAAGACGTTCATCCACCGGCAGCTTTATCAGATTATTGGCACGTTTACGCTCAGCGCCTTTTTTACGACGGTAAATCAGTGCTTCACGGCGCTTACGGGCAGACCAGCATTTACGCGCAGAGTGGGGCTGAACATCATCATGTTCGTTAATTACCCCGTCCCGGATCAGCTGCTCGCGCTCGGCGCTCTGACGGAGCTTCTTATCCTGCTCCTTAAACAGCTTGTCCATATTGACGCCCAGCATCTGGAATCCCAGATGGGTGATATAGACATAGGTCGGCAGCCAGGAGCGGGATTCCCGATCCCAGGTGCGCTCTTCCGCCAGCCCAAGCACACCAAAGCGTACCTGCTCTTCAATCAGGCGGGATAAGCGTGACACTGTCACCTCCGTTTCCGGGATGACATTTCCTTTAGCGTCCTTCGGGCTTAACTCTCTGGCCAGCCTGGAGATACATATGCCGACGGTATGCTTGCCGCCATCACAGAAACTGATGAGCAGGGGCCAGAGGGAGTCGATCAGGCTCCGCCGTTCCGGCCGGAAACCATATCTGCGTCCTGCCTTACGGCGACCCGTGACAAAAAGGGGATGACGGGAAACGTGAACACGCAGTCTGGGGCGGCCGGTCCGCTTGTCGAACATCACGAGACGGTTGTAGGCATGCCCCAGTTCCCCGGAGAGCTTTTTATAATGCTCAGGACGGAACCAGGACGGGTTTTCACATTTGGCTTTTGTGGAGTGTTCACCGCGCTTACGGCGGGTCCGCTTTTTGACCGGCTCAGTAAGAAAATTATCCTGTGTGCCGGCATCGACGTCCTGCCAGAAACGGATTAACTCTTCGGCCGGAAGCTCAGACCAGTGAACAGAAATCTGCTTGTCATTCACGGCGGCCTGTTCTTATGGCGGCCGGGTGTTGTTTTCTATGGTGCATGCGTTATAATCCTTCACAGGCAACGCGCCTGCTTTTGGACCCCCTGATATCTGACGTTCCGCCAAGTTCGTAGCAGATATCGGGGGGTTTGTGCATTCAGGCTCCGGGAAATCCCGTCACCTGCTCCTGAACGTTTTACTGGACACGTCCTGTCCCTGTTTGTTTCCGGAAGTCCGCATTTCTTCCGTAAAACCATCTTCTGCCACCCGCCTGCCTCACCACAAAGCAGTCAAACCGTCAGTTTGAGTTAGGTCACAAAAGTAATCTGAATCAACAATCTGTCCCACCACAAGACGATCGCTGACGATCCGAATACTACCTTCTCGCTGGCAATATTTCCAGATGTCAGGCCAGATTAGCGTTCATTGTTTGCGTGCTAATTGTCCTAAAGGGACTATAACCGGCAGCGCTCGCCGCAGCATCAGGCCGGCAGGCCTGATCGAGGAAGCGCAGGAGAACGGAACGGGAAGATGGCATTTACGCGCGGAACCTGAAAAACAGTCTCTGGCGGGAGACAATCTACAGGACCTGGGTCACTGTGCGCGTGAGGCTTTCAGGATTGCTGCCTGGAGTCTTTCAGCGGTAACGGCTTCCGGGAAAACCGTGATGGTGTCGGGTGTGGCACCACTGACCGGCATCACGATAATCCCGGGTGTTCCGGTGAGGCCCAGCGATTCAGCCAGGCTGCTGTTTTTCTCAAGGGATGCGGTATTTTCGTCCTTCGCTGGCGTTGCCAGTCCGGCTTTTGACGCCGCCGCCCTGATATCGCTCTCTGTGAGGGCGCCCTCGTTGTGCCCAGTGGCGTAAAGGGCGTTATGGTAGGTCACATACGCCTGTGCTCCTTTTTGTTTCCAGACCGACAGACCCTGCTGTGCGGCCTGAAGAGATTCTGGCCAGCGGTTGCCAAAGATAGGCCACTCCTTAAAGACATAGCGGACGTCCGGCTGTGCTTTCATGACTTTTTCCAGCTCCGGCGCGAAGCGACTGCAGAACACGCACTGGTAATCAAAAAACTCGATGACTGCCACTTTCGCCTTTTCCGGGCCGAAGGCCGGGGTGTCAGGATCCTGCAACAGAGCGGTCTGATTATCCATCACGCTGAGTGCAAACATATTTTGCTTACGCGTCTGCTGCTGCTCCAGCAGCTTACTGCTGACCGTGACCAGGATTTCCGGGTGTGCCACCAGGTAGTCTGCGGCAATTTCGCCGATTCGTGCTTCCTGCTCCGGGCTGAATACCGGCTGAGGTGCTGAGGCGTGGGCAGTAAAACCAAAGCCAATGTATGTTGTAACTATTAATGCGGCTATTGTGTTTGCTTTCATTACTGAACTCTCATTTTTAAAGGGGGATTAACGTTCTTTCTGAATGGTTCGGGTGAGGGTGTGTTCGCCATGTTCTGGCATACGCCCACGTTCGCCGGCGTCCGGCTGACGAACAATATCCCGTTCACTGTTGGCAAGCTGATTAACAATCAGTGATGCTGCATGTTGTTCTTTGCCTGAACGGGCAGTTTCAGGCAGCCTCTCGTCACGAAGTTCCCTTCCTGCCTCACTGGCGGCGTTACTGTCACTGGCAGCAATTTGTTTCAATACCCGACTGTCAGGTTTTACGGATTCAGTACCATCACTGTCCGTGAGCATATCAGGCCGAATGTGAATAACATCCGGATCTGTATACATGAATTTCTCCTCCACATCTTTTGTCGCATTCTCCTGTAACAGTGCCTTACTGATAAGAGGCTCCTGTTGCTGGCGTCTTGCTTCTTCCTGAGCCAGGGCAGCTTTAAGATCCACTGTTTCTGATGCGGTTTCATTACGTTCAGCTTTTGCCGAAAGCAGGATGTCACTCTCTTTGGCGTTGATACGCTGAGCAAGTCCTTCCTCCTCGCGCCTGAGACTTCCACCACTGACTTTCAGAAGGTAGGCTGAAGGCGGTTCATCGCTGGTCTGCCAGACCACACCATCCTTTGGATGGTTGCGGACAGCATCGAGCGCGGCAGTCAGGTCGCTGGCCACAATCGTGTTTCCGGACTGACTCCGCTGCAGTACCGCACCACGGGCACGTTCTGTCATGACCATCCGGGTCTCCCCCTGTGTCATCCGCCCTTCCGGGCTGGCAACCAGGGAAACCAGGGCCAGGCCCGCACTCCGGCCGTTGTTGTCATACACTGGCAGCGCCAGCGCCGGTTCGGGAAAGCGCCGGGTGGCCGGAATGATTTTTGCCGTCAGTGACGCGTCCTGCATACCCTGATGGCGCACCCAGGCGCGGCCAATGGCCGTTTTATTCACCGGCTGTCCCATTGCCCAGATGGCTTTCGCCTGTTTACGCTGCGTTTCTGGTGCGAGCGCATCGTGCGCCGTTTTGATATCCCGCTCCGGCGTTTTTACCGCCTTAACCCAGTCCGCCTTCCCGTCGGTGTATATCTGGACGTGCTCTTTCACGCGCGAGGCCGAGATGTAGAAGGCGCGACGGGAGGCAAGTGCCTTACGCCCGCCTTCCGTGCCCTCAAGCGCAATGACATAATCGCTACTGGCCCCCTGAGCACCGTAGCCGGTGACGGCCCAGCCGTAATCAATATGCTGCTGCGCCCTGACGGCCTGAGGATTGATGGTAATGCGGCCGTTTTCCCCCTTCAGACGAATATTGCCCGTTTCGCTGACCGACTCTACCGTATAGCGCTGGCTGGCCATCTGTCCCTGCTCCTTGTCTGTCGCCGTGAACTTCAGCAGATCGCCGGCACGGACTTCCCTCTCGCTGCGGCGAAACAGTTGCACGTCGCCGGTGATGAGTTGCTTCGGGGAATACAGCCCAATTTTGCCTTCCTCATCTCGCACCGTCACCGTACTGCCGTTGCGGTCAACGGCCAGCACGTCTTGGTAGCGATCGCCGCGTTTAACCACCATCCCGGCTTCCCATGCATCGGTTTTATTGAACTCATGACGGGTGTGGGTGATTTTATCGAGCACCGGCACCGTAATGGCCTTCTCCCCCAGCTCTCCCCGGGCAGCCAGCACAGCATGAATGCCGGCATTTACCGCACGACGGTCGGCGTTCAGCTGGGTGATAATGAGGGTACGGGACCGCGCCTCCGGCGTCCGGTCCGTCCAGTCGGCCACGATGTCGCTAACAGGCGTCTCCGTTTCCTGAATAGCACTTTCCGGAAGCGCGGCTGAAGCGCTACGCGCCACACGGTCAGCCGGCTGGGTTTCAATGCGCTGCAGGGCCGCATCGATCCGGTTATCAATGATGTCGTGAACGGCACCGCGCAGCTGCAGGTATTTCTGACGGACGATTTGCTTCATGATGGCCACATCCATCGGGCTGCGCTCCTGCATCAGCTTAAACGGTGCGCCCACGTCGACCGATTCAAACTGGTCGATATCCCCCATCGAGACCGCGCGACCGCCGCCGCTGGCAATGGCCTGGAACAGTGCCGCCGTATCCTGGTTGCCTGCCATTGAGGACTCATCGATAAGAAACACCTGTCCTTTATAGTCGGGCTTACCGCCTGCGGCCGTCGCCTGGTCATGTTCAACGATAAAAGATTTGATGGTCTGCGCCCGGACACCGACGTCGCTCATCTCTTTCACCGCCTGGTGCGTCGGGGCAAGCCCCGTCATCACCGGACGAACGTCCGCCGGTATGGTCTCCAGTGCAGATATCACCGCCTTCAGCTGCGTGGTTTTCCCCACGCCGGCATAGCCCTGAATCCCGATAAACTGATCCGTGGTTCCCAGCACCAGGGTGGTCGCCTTTTTCTGGCCATCGGTGAGTCCGTTCAGCACGGCTTCCGGTACCTGTTCCAGCAACGGCTGCTGTGTGCCTTTCCCTTCCTCCACCACACGCAGAATGGCTTTCTCCATCTCCCAGGTGGACCGGGAAACCAGTACCGGCTCTCCCCCTGCGGATACGGACAACAGCTCGCCATTTTTAATCATCGCGCCAATTTCATTCCCGATAGCTTCAAGGTCGGGATGATATTTCTGCGCTTCCGTCGCCAGCTTCA
The DNA here is from genome assembly GCF_003331015.1 of Enterobacter sp. GER_MD16_1505_Eko_090. Taxonomy (NCBI): domain Bacteria; kingdom Pseudomonadati; phylum Pseudomonadota; class Gammaproteobacteria; order Enterobacterales; family Enterobacteriaceae; genus Enterobacter; species Enterobacter sp. GER_MD16_1505_Eko_090. Next base: position 14,605 of record NZ_PUQF01000028.1, read on the forward strand.
GTTCGCTGAATACCACAGTGCGCTGGTCATTGATGGCACGCCAGACGGCCAGCCCGGCGTCCGTCCGGACGCTGTCATGCAGTGAATCCACCGCCTGACTGATGTCCTGGTGACCGCTCAGGTTTCTGACCAGCTGCACGGGAGAGGCACTGGTCTTCATGCGCTGCAGCCGGGCTTCAGCCCGGTCCTGTACTTCGGCTGTGAACACTTCCGCCCGGTGGCCACTCTGTGCCAGCGAATTCATGGTCTGGGTCGATATGTCGCGGCTGTTCAGTGCGGCCAGCACCACACCGGTGTCGTTATCCCGGCCGCCCGGCGCGGTCACGTAGGCATGCGACAGGTAGAGCGGCTGGTCTTTTGGCAGCGTCAGGGTCTCTTCCCCCCGTTTCACCTCAATCCCCTTTTCACTTATCCCGGTCACCTCAAGACGGTCTTTTGCCTTCAGGCTGTGCTCACGATCCCCCGCCACGGCCAGCAGTTTTTCGCCGGTGGCCACACTGAGGGTTTCGCGGCTGAAGAGACGCCAGTCAGCGCTGATATCGCCGATTTTCATCCGGGTCAGCACGCCGTCCCCGTCGATGAGCGAGAGGACTCGCGTGTCCTCATGCACCCGGTCAATCACATACGACTTACGCGCTTTTGCGTCCGTGCGATCTTCAAGTACCATCCCGGGACGGTATGAACCGGGCATGCGGCGCGTTTTGCTGTCGAGCCAGACCGGCTGCCGGGCCTCTATCTCCACGCCGTCGCGCCCCAGCTGTCCTGCGTTCTGCAGCGCCTCACGTACCAGGCCCGTCAGCTGTGCCTGTTCACGCCTGCCGACCACAACGGCGGTGACGTTTTCAGTTCCTCCGCTCAGCTCTGCAAACCGGTTGGCCAGCGCCTCGTAACGGTCGCGTTTGTTCGGAATACTGACCACTTCGGCCTCAAGCCCGGACGCCGGCTCCGTGCGGCGGGAGCGGGCAACCCCCGCGGACTCCAGCACGGACATGGCGTTACCGTTCGCCTGACGTCCGGCACTGTCGAGAAAGACCAGCTGTGCATCCTGCGCGCGCGCTTCGCCCAGCAGAACCAGCGTCTCCTTTAACCCCAGACGCTCTGCCCCTTCGATAATCAGCGTGCTCTGGGGTTTCAGGTGGAAATCACCGCTCAGAACATGCTGCCGGCTGATGATCCGTTCCCGCAAATCGTCGGATTTCGCCAGCGAAATGGCGCGCTCGGCAGAGCTGGCCAGCACCTGCACGTCACGACCGTTCGCGCCGGCAATACCGGCCAGCTGCGCGGTCAGGTCACGGATACCCGCCACGCCTGACGGGGCATTCATCAGAACCAGGGCGTCTTTCTCCACCACTTCCAGCGCCGCCGGCGCGTACTGCGCCGGGCGGGTGAAACTGACGACTTTTGTGGATTTGAGATGTTCCTGACTCAGCGCCTGGATCGAGAGTTCATCAAGCAGGTGAATACGGGAGGTAAAGACCCCTTTCTCACTGTCCAGCGGTACAATCATGCCGTCCTTCAGCGCCGCATCGATGGCCACACGAATTTCCTGAATCTCCGGCAGCCGTTCGCTCAGCTCAGCGGTGGTCATCATCAGCTCGCCAAAGGTGAAGCGCGTTTTACTGTCGCTGAGCTGCGAGATGGCCAGCCGGACAGACTCAGTCAGTTCCGGGCGGGGTATTTCAGTGTCCAGCTGCGCTGCAGGAACGCTCCTGGTCGCCGGCGTCTTTTCGGGGCCGGTCTGTACCGTCTGACGCAGTGTGTCAGCCGGCTGTGTTACAGCCTGACGGGACTGGCTCTCCCGTTCTGCGGGTTGAGCAGGTGTATCGACGCTCTTTTCTGCCCTGGACGACGTCTGCAGAGAAGCCAGCTCAGGCCCGGCAGGAACCGGCTTAGCCTGGTGATCTCGCTCCGGCTGAGGCGCGGTCTCACGAAGACCTGCATCACGCGGCACCACGCTCTCCTGATACGCCTTCAGGTCAAATCCCTTCTCCTTCATCTGGCCCAGCCAGCGTTCCATCAGGCGCATCCTCGAAGGGTCGACTTTCGCCCTGCGGGTGTCTTTGGCGGCCACATCCCGGCTGCGCAGCGTGGCTTCAGCCCCCACGGCACCCTGAATTTCCCTGCCCCGGGAGGAATATTCGTCCCTGACGTCTTCCGGAACGCCCTTAATCTCCCACATGCCATGCTTGCCTACTTCTTCCACTTCATGGCCGAGCGCTTCAACCCGCTCACGCAGCGCGCTGCGATAAATTTTCCCAAGCGTGACCTGATGCTTCATGACGGTTTCGATAAAGCCCGCGTTATGGATATAGTCCGTGGCCAGGGCTTTCCATTTGCCCGCATACTCCGTCATGTTGGCAATCAGGAGATGGGTGTGCAGCTGCGGGTCAAGATTACGTGACGTGTCATGCGTGTAAGCAGCTGCCACCATCTTGCCGGTGTGTACAATGGACGTAACGCCGTCTTTCGTGTCGCGGGCCGAGATGAGCTTCTCCACATAGCCGGCCGCCACACGGACCGCGTGGTTATGTGCTTCCACCATTTCTTTATCGTTGCCGATAAGTGCCAGAATGGACACGCTTTTGGGGGCGGAAAAGGTCAGGTCATGGCCGGGACGGTGGACGTGCTGTCCGTTAACCTCCTTGCCAAGCCGTGAGCCGTCCGGCAGGCGGCCCTCGAGGACGGCCGTCAGATCATCGCCACGGACGTTGCCCTCCAGACCCAGCTCTTTTGCCCCCTCTCCCATCCAGAGGCTCTGAAGGCTGCCCAGAAAATAGTAGTTATCGGAATTGCTGTAGTAGCCTGCAGCCTCGCCGGCTGACGCTACTGGGGCGACTGACATCATAGGTCATGCTCTCTGTCGTAATAGTGATGGTCGTTTTCGTCGTAACCCGGATCGTCCGCGTTACGGTGAAGTAAAATGTTCTCTTCTTCCTGCGCCAGCTGCCGGTGAGTACCATGGGCTTCATCCGGGGTTTTCGGTGTCACTGACTTCCCTGCCGTCTTCACACTCAGGCCGCCGTCAGGCAGTGCCGTCACTTTCAAGTCGAGGTTCATGGATTCACCGCCATTTTCCTCTGTCTGCGGATCGCTTTCCGAAGAGGCCGGCCGCTGGCGTGCCCTGTGCAGCATGCTCAGAGGTGAGGCGACAGGTGGTTCCGGTACATGATGTCGGTTTCGCAGGGCCTTGAGGGCATCGGGCATTGTTTGTACAGAGTCAGCGGTACCCGGGTGACCGGTCACTCCGGGAGAGACCGGTAATTTGCCCGGTGCTTCAGTCGGTTTTTTCATTGCGCCAACAGAACGGAGAGAAACAACGTTATCTTTTTTCACTGCAATGACAGGAGGTGTCACCGTGTTGTGTTTTCCGCCCCCCTCTTCCGGTACGACTGTCGCAGAACCGGAGATAACAGGCTCCATGACAGCTACCTGTTTCCGTTCAGGCACTGTGCCCTGAGGAGGCTTCGGCGCTGTCTCTGGTGTTGCTGTCTTTTTTTCGACGGGCGATGATGCCGGCGTACCGGCAGAAGCAACATGAGCCGTACCGTCAGCTGCGGCTGACATTTCGCTTCCCTTCTCCAGCACTTCTTCACCGGTCGGGAACGTCAGACCGGCAGCTGCCGCTGCGCGCTCGTTCTCCTGAATAACCCTCTCAAGCTCCGGACTGAGCGCATCGCGGATATTGCGCTCAATGAGGCCTGCCTGCCGTTTCTTCAGCGCGCGATATTTCAGCTTCAGACGGACGACCGGATACTCCCCCGGGAGGCGCACATAAAAGTTGAGGTTCGGCAGACGCATGATCTGCTCGTAGTCGACAATCGGGTTATTGACCTCGTCCTTACCGAGGGACACACCGTCACGCACCTGGTCCAGACCGTAGCTGTTCTGCTCGCGGATTTTGCGCTTACGCTGGTTGCCCAGCTCCTCTTCCACCACTTTGGCCATCTCCGCACTCGGTGAGCGGCCGTACATACGGGTGTTCATCAGGTCGAAGATACTTTTGGCCAGCTCGCGGCCGTAGACGTGAACCAGCTGGGCCATGTTCTGCATCCCCAGCACGAAACATCCGCCAAACTTACGCGCCTCGGCAAGCGTCTCGGCCAGCTCGGGGATGCGCTGCAGGCTGGGGGCTTCATCGATAATGAACCATACGCGGCGGTCGCTGTTCTCTCCCATGCTCTGCAGCATCAGCGTGGCCAGAGATACCCACAGTGAGATCAGCGGGCGTACACTCTTGCGGTGACGGGCCTGTGTTGAAATAAACAGCCAGCTGCTGTCATAGCGCTCCTGCGTCATCCACTCCCGGATGGTGAACGGCGGCCTGGTGCCGTCATCCAGCCCCTGCAGATAGCGAAGGGCTTTGGCGTAGTTGGTTACCACTGAGCGAATGGAAATGGCCGTTTTCTCGATCTTCTCCTCAACCAGGTTGGCTGAGGGCGTGTTGGCCAGATAGTCACGCAGATTTTTCATGCTGAGGGACAGCAGGGTTTTGAGGAACTTCTCAATGCTCCGTTCCGGGTCCGTTGACATACGAATTGCAAGGTCGGCATAAATGGTTCTCGAGCTGGATACCCAGAACGGATCGGATTCCCCTTCTACCGGAATGAGGCTGGCGGCCAGGTTGTCGTAATCGACCGCGTCAACGCACTCACCCCACATCTGCCAGTTGGCACATCGCTCGTCGTGGGCGTTAAGGATAATATCGGTAGACGGGTTATAGTGGGTTTCTGTGAAGGTACAACCTGAGTCGTAGATGATGGCCCGGTCACCGCGTTTGCGGATGTAGTCGAGTAACCAGCGTATCAGCGTCGACTTCCCCACCCCGATAGTGCCATGCATCAGGAAGTTGAGTACCTCCGCCATCCTGACCATATGCAGATCACCCACGCGCAGGTCAGAGAACTCACCGTTTTTACGCAGGAGCTTGTTCACTTCAGCTGGCTTATCAGTCAGCTGCATCCCGGAAATGTATTCATCTTCACTTTCCTTTCTGCCGATATTGGCGATAAACCAGGTCACGGCGATAAACACCACCATACAGAACAGCCCGCTGCCACCGGCTGCCCACTGCAGCTCACGCAGGCACTGGTCGCCCATCGCCTGCATGTACGGGTCGGTATAAATCTGCGGCAGGGTCATTTTGAGCACCATTGCCGTCGCCGTTGGCGCATACCAGTAGTGGACGTCGTAGATTTTTGGCGTTCCCGATGCCGGCATCAGGTCAATAAAGCTGCTGTTGATACTGGCGAACCACCACAGGGAACCGTTATCCAGGGCTTCCTGAGGGATTCGCCAGAGAAAGATGGCGGTAGTCAGTACGGCGAACAGGATGAAGATCCAGAATCCTATCCAGTTGTTCACCTGAATGAACATGCGCCAGCGGTAGGCGGTCATCTGCCCGCCCTGGGTGAGGTTTTTTCCTGCGAAGCTCATAGCGTGTTGTCCGGCCGTTATCGCATCACCTGCTCGGTGATGTGTGTTATCAGAGAAGAAACGTTGAAAAGGGTGATGAAAAAATGTGGTACCGCGTGGGGGTTAATCGTCAGGTTATTACATCTGACTCAGTTCATACCTGGCCTGCTGACATCCGTCCTCCCAGTCCTGTTTATTAATGTATGCAGCCACAGAACGGACTGACGAGGCCACATCCCTATAAACCGCTGAATGCCACCCCCGGGGCCCCAGATCGTAAAGGGTAAATTCATAGCCAGCCCAGAAAGCAACAATGGTCATACCCTGCCCCTCAGGAAGTGAACCGAATACATTCATCCAGGCCCTTGCTGCCATCAGCTCGCTTTCCAGATGGATAAGTGACCAGAATTCAGCTGAGTAATCTGCACGTTCATTTCTCTGATGCATCATGATGGACGAACTCCTTGAAATTAAGGACGCGACGCTCGCCGCAGGCAGGGCTGCGCCAAGCGCAGTCATGCGAGGAAGCGTAATCACTGGTAACTGACAGAAAGCACTGACGCACCCTGCCCGAAATGAACTCAGTCTGGTGTCAGTTGGAAAGGAGATGTAATAATTACCGCACTGAGATGTGGGATATCTTTTCAGTGCGTTTTTAATGATAACGAGCTATTAGCTCACTATTGTTGCAGGCGGCTCAACCACCAACAGTAAACCCTTTCGCCTGCATGCAGTTGCGCCATGTTGAACCCGGCTTACCGTTATCAAGAGACGTGGACTCAACGTAAGGGAATCCCTTGATAAGATGGGTTTCCTGAGAAGAATCACCAACCCGAACAATCGTAGCTTCATCTTTCATGATTGACGTTAACTTCGTTGTACCCGCTTTATTTTTTGAAGCGGTGAGCACCTGATCAGAGCACTGGCGTGCAGCTGTCATTTCTGGTTCTTCCGGGGTAGATTTTGGGGAGGAACATCCTGTGAGTACAGCCACGACCAGTGATAAACACACAATTCCTGCTTTTTTCATGCTGATTCCTTATTTTGGTAAACGGGCGGTCTTTGACCGCCAATGCAGTTACATAATGCCGGCGATGGATTTGGCCAGCTGTGCTTCCAGAACTGGCTTAGCCTCTTCAAACTTGAGGTTCACCTTGTTGGCGTTGGATACCACGCGGGTCTGGTATTTGGCACGGTTGCCCTGCTCAGTGCTGGTCTGCAGCTTGACGCCTGACGTTCCCTGCTTCAGAGCCGCAATATTGTCGGTCGTGACGGTCGCCTTGCTGCGCTCGGAGATTTGCAGATCGGTCACCATCGTGTAGTTAACGTCTTCCACCATAGCATCAGCAGCCATACCAATCAGCCCTGTGGCCAGACCTACACCCAGCGTTGCGCCAGCAGAAGATGAGTTATACGCCGTAATACCCGCGCCCAGTGCCGCCCCCATTGCCGCACCTTCATACCCGGTCTTGAGGAAGCCCTGTGCATCACGCAGATCCATTTTCTCGGCTTTCAATACGTTTGCCTGAATCCAGTAGTAGGCGGCGTCAGGAGAACTGGTGACGCGGTAGCCTTTGGCGGCCAGTTCATTTGTAATTTGTGCCTGCAGACCAGACATGTCCTTGTCAGAGGTATTACGGATCTGAAGATAAACCGTTTTCTCTGATGATGGCTCCAGCCAGATGGTTTCACTCATCTGAGTTTTGACATCGAGATTACGCTTCTTCACCGCAGTGGACATGGCACCACAACCTGACAGTGCAAGAGTAGAAGCGATCAAACCTACAACGGCTAATTGTTTTAATTTCATGAATTCTTCCTGTGCATAGAAAAACGTCCCCGTTAGCGAGAGATAGCTAACAGAGACGTTATCGGCTGATTTGAAAGGGAATTTAGGTTAAATAGATGGCTTGCTTAGAATACTACAAAAATTAAGGGGGCCATTGCCCACTTACTCTCAGTATCCCCGGTTAGGGTCATACGTATTTGAAGGTTCGTTGAAGTTTGTTCCCCAACTGTTTCCGTGAATATCAAGGCCAGAGATGCCGCCAACCATTGGCATTCCTGACGAAGGATTTATAGCAATCCCTTGATTGATATCCGTATGACTCGGACCGAAATTGATAGGTAGAACAGATGAGTTTGTGTCTAGCCCTGAATATTGGCTCGATGAAAACTCAGCCAATGCTATTCCCTTGCCACACATACTTGTTTGATATCTAACGGCCTCTTCATCTGAGAGTCTATACGCTTTACTCCCGCGTATTTCATAGATATTGCCTGTATCTTTATCCTTCAAGAGGTTTAACCCCTTCCTTCCTGCCCCAAATAACGCGGCGGAAAGAACCATAACTGTGGACATCGACAGATATAGATATATTGCATTTTCCCAAAGGAAATAGAGGCATATTACTTGCGCTAGAATTGAAGTAAGCAAGCGAGGAAAGAGCGAGGCGATTGAAACGCCACTGCCACTCTCATCCGCTTTTTTAAGAAGATAGAGCAATGGTAAGGATATCAATGTACCTAATACGTACATCCCTGCCAATGCAATCCAATCCTCACTGTAATACCTGTTATGGTTAGGCATCACATCATGAATGATTGGAATAGCAGCATATATACTAAATACAGGAATGTACGAAATTCTGCATAGATTAGCCTTTAGCATTTATCCTCCTAGCCGGCCCTTTTCCTCAATTCCAGCAATTGCTCTTCTAACTTCCTTTTTTCAGCACTGTCTATAACTGGAGTTTGCTGGTCAATTTCGGCTTCTTTTCGTTGAATTTTGAAATTACCGGTTGCATTTAAATTCTCTCCTTTCAGGATATCACTGGATGCCTGAACAGTGGATTGTTTTTTGCCAATTTCTCCAGCAGATTCGTTGATTTTATGCTCATTTTCAGATCTTTGTTCCGCCACTCGGCGCTGTAATTCATTCTGAGGACCAAAACCCTGCGAGGAATGTTCATGCAGCTTAGCCTGATTTTCTCTATAGGACTCCTGCATAGCATCACCACGTACTTTTTCACCGCCAACATTAATGCCTGAACGGCTATTAGTAACTTCACTCTCCTGACCATGCATGCTTCCTTGCTCCCTAACAGCTCCTGAGTGATGGAACTCCTGGTGAGATTCTGCAATGTGGCCGGTTCTTTCATCTGCAGTGGTGCGTCCACCGGCAACAACCATGCCGGCCGACGAGGTGATATTACCCGAGCTGCTTCTCTGTCCGGCTGCTTGTCCTTGATGAACAGTTGAATGCTCCATACCCGGCGAAACAGAATCGTCTGTTCTGGCAGAATAATTCCCACCCTGCTGGCCTCCATTTTCAGCGCCCTGAGTCGTTCCGTAAGTCTGGGTACCGCCAACACCTCCCGAGCTATGAGCACCACCATTCTGAGAGCTGTAACTGACTCCAGCATCATGACCAGATGAACCTGATACCTGCTGACTGCCGCCCGCTGGCTGAACAATATGCTCACCACTGAATGCTGCATGCTCCTGGCCGCTGGTAAGATCAGAACGACCCTGCTGATAATCCCCCATAATTTCAGGTTTGAGACGCTCATTTACGAATTCCATCGCTGCTTCTCGCGCCGACGGCGCACTTGTCAGCATGGACTGGGCCTTATCACCGTATTTATTAGCCGCCCAGTCCACAAACTCCTGCGTATAGTTCGTATCGAGGCTTGCGCTCTGATTCTGCGCAACGGTGGCCATCCGACTGAACTCGCTACTCTGTGTAGAACTGGTGGTGTACTGATGGTACTGGCTTTCAGCATCATTGAGTGTTGCGGCCAGCTGCTGAACATTACTGCTTGCTGCATTTTCGGAATGATTCGCGCCATCGGTGATACGGCTGCTTTTAACCATATCCATACCCTGGCGGAAGTCATTAACTGCCTGGCTGTTCTGGTCATGCCGCATATCTTGCGAATGGGAATCTGAATTCTGGATTCCTCTTGAGCTGCCCGTCGAATGCCGCAAATCGCCTGAAACACTTCCTTCAGCACCTAACTTAACAACACCCAGATTAAGCCCCCCTCCGGCCGTTCCTTTAATGCCTGCAGATATAGAACCCTGATTACTGATATCCATCAGTTTGTTATAGGCTTCCTGCGTCGAGATGTTGTTTGCTTTCGCATAACTTTCAGCGGCAGACAACATCATGCCAGCACCGCGCGTTGCATTAGTGGCCTGGCTGTTTTCACTACCGCTGGTCAGGCTGTCGCTGGTACCGGTCTGGTGAGACAGCTGAGAGAGCTGTGACCAGCCACTGGTCACGCTGTGGTTGTAGCCATCGAGGGCGGTCTGCGCCTGGACCTGCGACTGACGGGCGGACTCCTGGAATCCACTGCTGGCCAGCTGGCTGAGCTTCATGTTCACCGGCAGATTCGACATTGCACCCGAGCCGTCGATAACCGTATGGCCACCGGCCGTCTGAGTCTGCGTGGAGCCATTATCCGCCTGCCAGGTTTGCTGACCCTGACGCTGCATCAGGTTGGTATCCATCTTGTTCTGGCTGACATTGTCCATCGACATGTTGTTAAACGACCAGTTTCCGTCCGCCGTGGTCGCGGCCACACCTGCTGACGTGAATGCGCCCGAGCTGAGTACGCTCCCTGCCACCTGAGAGCCCATCGCCGCTGCACCTTTGGTCAGATAGAACGACAGCACCGGAATGGAAAGGGACAGATACCCTGCCAGATTCGCCACGTCCGAATGCTGCAGCGCAACCACATCCTTGTTGGCCAGCACCAGGGGCGTGCCCCCGGACTGGCTCTGCAGCCAGTAGTTGGCGGCATAGTTAAGAATGGCGAACATCACTGGCCACATCTGGAAATAGATAAAACCGGAAACGTATATTTTCAGGGTGTTCAGGCCAAAAAGCGTGTGGTTTGACGCGGCCAGCGCAATCATCAGCGGGAACAGGCAAACCAGGATAAGCATCAGCAGGGACTGTGCAAACGGCAGCGTGCGGGTCGCCAGCTCGTTACCTGCAGCCCAGCTGAGTCGCTGTTTTGTTGCAGCGTTCTCGGTGGCCAGATTAAGCAGGTTAGCCGTATCGGATGAGCGAGCGGCAAAACCCTTGATCCCCTGCCGTACTGCACTGTTCGTGATGTTGTTCTTCATGATCTGCGCAGCAGTCATACCACCGGAATAAAAATATCCGTAGCTTTCCCCCATAGCGTTGGCCAGAAGCGTCGCGCCATTCAGCTTGTTGCCGAAGACCTTTCTCGTCAGCCAGGTAAACGTCGCACTCCCCGGGTTGACGTCAGTATTGGCGAGCTTCTGTATCTCCGTTGCGGCCTGCTGGCAGGTCAGGAACTGGCGTGAGGTGGAGGTCATCTTAAAGATGCCCCGCAGAGGGCTTGGGTTACTGGTTATCAGCGTCAGCGGGTCAGTGGAATTGAGCAGCTGATTGATTGTGTATTTACCATTCAGAAGAATGTCGCCGATCACACAGTTTTCCACGTAATCCGGCAGCATCTGCGCCAGCTCCGGGTTTTGCGTGGCGAAGTCACTGGTTTCTGCCACAATCTGCGAGCCAAACAGCATCCCGGTTTTGCTGTAGGTCACCGAGTCGGGTCTGGCCATCAGCATGTCGTAAACTGACGCCATCTTATACCCGATACTGGTCGTCAGCGACGCGATAGCCGCCAGGCCAACCGGTACGTTATCGGTTACCCAGACCGCACCGGGATCGGACAGGTCAATGACCTGCACTGAGCGTTTCGGTACCAGCAGGATGGAAGTCAGGATCATGAAGACCGCCAGCCACTGAACGAAAACCATCGGGTTACGCTGTTTGATGAAGGTAAGCAGTACGGCCAGCACACCGAAGGTGCCGGCAATACGCAGTAAGGTGTGGAAAGTATTCTGGCCGACAAGGGTGACAACGGCGTCCAGCGCCGTTTTCCACATTCCCCCGCCATAAATGGTATATATCTCAAGCATCAGCGATCACCCCAGTGATAGTTGCTTTGATAGGAGCCTGAAACAATGGTGGATACCTGTTGCTGCAGGTACTGCATGTTGCGGTCGATACCGTCCAGCGCGTTCTGATCGGCTGCTGACTGCAGCTTCATGTCAGCGAGAAGTCCCTGCGCATGAATGATGTTGTCGCGTAGTTTTGCGGCTGCTTCTTCAGGGAAGTTCTTGCCGGCCAGAGACAGGCTTGCCTGTTTCACCAGCTCCTGGAGGTACTGAATCATCAGGTCCTGAGCAATGAAGTCGGAAACCTGCAGAAGGTACGTGGCGCTCATCCCCATACTCTGGGCGTTAGTCAGATACTTCAGCACCGGTACAGAGGTGGTGTTCACAAAGCCTTTTTCCTGATCGGTCAGCGCAGTATCGTCGACCAGCTTGTTCTGCATTGAGAGCATCAGGTTTTTAACCAGCGTGACCAGAGCGTTGGACTCAGAAATCGTCAGACTGGTGACAACAGGTCCCAGACACAGAGTGGATTCGTCGCATCCGTAGACCTTCGCCGTCCCCCCGCGCATCAGGACTTTAATCAGGTCGCGGTTATCAACCAGCGGCGTCAGAATTGTCACATCGCCATCCTTGTTGAAAATGATGGAGCCGACGGTACTCATGACCAGCTCCTTCAGCGCGCGGTCGTTGCCGAGAAGGCCATTCTTACTGAGGGTGTCCCAGATAAGGTTTTTGTTCTTCAGCACCTGATCCTTCTCAGCATCACCGGCTTTAGCCGTGACTTTGTCGCCCTGTCCTCCGACGGTACAACCCTGACGGGAAGCCGCCCAGTCGGAGAACATGTTGGTTTCGCCGGCAATGTCCTGGCAGATTTTCTGCTGGGAGACCTGCGTCACTGGCCACAACCCGCCGATGATGCCCTGAGCAGCCTGGCATGAACTCATGTTCATGGAGTTAACATCACTGGCCAGTTTCTGCAGGAAATCTTTCGCCTGCTTCAGCTCCGGTACCATCGTCTGCAGGGCCAGATCGAAAGCATAACCGGCGGCGTTGCTCATGATTTGTTTTACAAATCGCTGAATTTCTTCCCCGCTGATCATACTGAACGACCCCAGATAGGCATCGATACCGCCGCAGCCGGCGTTCAGGGAGGGCAACTGCATTGAGATGAGCTGCACGTTTTTGACGGGGTTTCGCAGATAGACAGAACCACCCGAGAAGTACCCGGCCGCCTGTCCCTGCCAGGCCTGTGCCTGCGACACATTGCCGCTGTAGCCCAGATTATTGAAGAAACCGTTCAGGTCGCCGTTGACGTCCGCCTTCGCTGGCAGTGCAACCAGCCCAGCCAGAAAGACAGCGCCTGCCGTTATCAGTGCCTTAATCATGGGGCACCTCTGTTCTCTCAGGCTCCAAGCCGCTGTCTTTTCGGATTATCCGGCGGTACAGGGATTCCTCAAGTTTACCCACACAGCACAGAATGCAGTGCAGTACCAGTACTGCAAACAGACCACTCATGATCGCCCACAGGAGATACTGCGGATAATGGATGAGCAGCGAGAGTGTAAACTGTTCAGAACGAACAAGCGGCTCCGGCATGGCAGCCAGCGTGTTGTCAGCCCACCACACATAAATTCTTTCAGCGAAGATAAAGAAAACAAGGCTGTACAGCAGTTTCAGCGTGAATAAATTCGCCCACTGCCGGGACTCTTTGCTCCCCTCAGAGTCCTTCATCTGTTTAATGAAGCGATTGCGGACACAGGTTTTCAGTCTGGTGAATTTCATGCGATCTCCTCACGGGGTTTCCGGGACAGGGTCAGACGGCAGATGTACAACCCGGTGGCAGTGAAAAAGAAGCCGACACTCAGCGAAATGAGCAGCAGCACCGGCACGTCCTGAAGGTAAAGAGTCATTTCCGGGCGAGACAGTGCGCTGACCACGCGATGGGCCAGCGTCCCGTAAAACGCGGCAGATACCAGCAACGTCATGCTGAACAGCAGCCACACGCGCTCGGCACGCGATAATGCATACGATGTTGTATTCATGTTGAAGTCCGGTTGTCTTACTGAGGGGTGACCTGCGCACTTGCCGGCATCGGCGGCAGCGATTTCGGGTCAACATTATCCAGGTCAGCCTGAATCAGGCTGGCCATACGGCTTTCAAGCGTGGGGATTTCCATCACGCCCTGGGTGAGTGGATAGGCTTTCAGGGTGTTGACGTTGACCATAAAGGCCGTCGGTGTCGCAATTGGCAAACCGTTTCCGAAGAAAGTGACAATCTCATCTGCGATGGGAGAGTTAGGGTCCGTCTTACGCGGGATCATCGGGGTCGGGTAAGATACGTCCCCGCCGCCGTCAAGGGTGTACGGGTACACCCTGATGGCATGCTCATCGGCCCAGCCCTTCAGCAGCGGGTCAAACTTCGCGCTGTACTGACAGTGCGCCTGCATAAAGAGCACCACCGCATAATCCTTCATGTTTGCCTGGCGACCGTCCGGCAGCGACATCAGGTTTACCGGCGCGGGAACCGGAATGGTGGAGGCGGTGACGGCTGCAGCGTCAGCAGAGGCCGTTTTTGTCGCTTCAAGCGCCACTAACTCCTCGCGCGCCCCGGCGTTCGCCAGCAGCGGTATGGCCATCAGCAGAGCCGTGAGTCCGGTTTTAATGTTCATGGTCGCCTTCCTTATGCGTTTGCCCTCTTTCGTCACGGAACCAGCGATACACGGCATACACCACCATGCCAGCCGCCCCGGCCCACATACCATTGCAGAGCCATAAAAGCCCCTGCTGCGTATGCTCAACCGACCAGGTCATCAGCTCGCTCAGTACGCGCGCCATCGTGCCCCAGAAAATCAGTCCTGCAACAAGGGATGCATTCATACATGTGTTTCCTTTTGGAAGATATCACGCCCCTCATGCACAGAGGCGCGACGATGAATATACAGATGGGTCAGAAAACCCAGAGTTGCGCCGAAGAGCGCAGCTATCAGCCAGAAGTTGAAAAGCGTGGCATCCATCGGCTTTGTCCAGCGTTCGCTGTCAACCGGTTCACGATGGCAAATCGACATCGGCGGGAGCTGATAAGAAGGAGGACTGGCCTCCTCGCCGGGTTCAGGTAGCCGGGGTCGTGGTGCCGGTTCATAATGCGTAACGCACTGCATTACCTTACCGTCGGGCGCGCCTTCGGTTAGCGTTTGCGCCTCTTTCACAAACTGCCCGGCCAGCGAGCCCTCCAGCGATATGGCTATCACAATACCGTACAGCAACAGCGCCGGGCCGAAGACAAGGGTGAACAGGGCAAAACGCCCTGCATCACGGATGAGGGGTAAAAGCATTTTTGTCATAAGAAACTCTCAGGAATTCGGTTTAAAGCCGGTGGCCACGTTCAGGAATCGCTTAGACAGGTCATCCTGAGTCATGAAGCCGTATGACAGCGCGCGGTAATTCTTGCTCCGGGGGTCAACAAGGTAGAGCGCCGGGAAGTGCGTAATATTCATTGACCGGGACTGCCCCGTATCCGGACGGCTCTGCGGCAGGGAGGCGGCCACCTGACCGTCAACCGATACCGGGATAAGCGAAATCCCGTTGGTTTTCGCAAAGTCCGCCACCACGCCCGCCATCTGCACGTCAATCGGGTCACTGCCCCGGTAGAAGTAGAACAGACCGTACTGTTGCGCCAGCTGCTCCACGGCGCTCTGCCGCGTCTGCTGGTCGCGGGTCTGCATAAACGGCGCCATGCTGTTGTAGTGCGGATACTCCAGGTTGTAGTCGAGATCCGGGTGGCTCAGCTGCGCCGCCGCAAAGGACTGGCTGAACATCGATGCCCGATCGGTCCAGAACTTCTGCCAGCGCAGGAACGTCGCCGTGTTTTCCCGTGAGGGAAACAGGATGGCGCGGTTAAGCGCCTCCTGTGTGTATCCTTTCAGCACCCGGGCCTGCTCCATCGGGGACATTTTGCTGAGATCCGGAATGGCCTGCGGTGCAGGCTGTTGTGGCTTTCTGGACTGCTCCGGCGGCTTTTTCGGTTCGTTGTACCAGGACCAGCCGGTGAACGGCTCTGCCGGCGTCACAATCTCCTCGGCCAGCACCATATGGCTCGCCAGCGCCATGAGCAGGCCACAGAGGACACGCTTCATTTACCACCTCCCTGCTGGTTCACCTGCGCGGCGATGCGATCCTTAATCTGCTTGACCTGCGCGCTGGTATCGGGGATTTTCTGGTTCTTCATCAAATCCTCGTAGAAGTCTGAGAAGTTGATTTTGTCGAAGTCGATACTCTGCAGCTCCGGAACCGTGATCCCCCGGCAGTTCGGACTGTCACCGCTGCCGAACTTAACGCCCAGCTGGTCGCGACGCCCCTGCTCCTGAATGATGCGAGCAAGCTTGCCGTCAAAAACACAGTACACCTGGCTTTTCTGGATACAGGCTCCGAGAACCTGATGGTCACAACGCTCACCCACGCTGACGGTGATTTTCTTGGCCTTTGCCTTTCCAAGAGCCAGTTCGTCGTCATTACAGGCGGCCAGACCCGAGTCCTGACCCCATCCGGAGTCTTTACAGCAGTTAGAGAATCCCGCAAATGCCTTACGGCAGCTCATGGGCTTGCCCGTAAAAGCTTTTACATCGATGGTGCTGCTCTCATCCCTCACGTCCTCAGCTGCTGAAGCCAAACCAGCAAGCTTTGCCACAGCAGTATCGAATCCGTTATCTCCTGCGCCGTTGGTCTCGTCGCAATCACCTGATTTACAGATGTACTCACCGCCGCAGACCAGGCCGGTAGATGAATGTACGGTCTGGCATTGATAGGTGTAGTCTTTATGGGAACAGGTGCCGTCCACATACTCTGAACAGGTTTCGCCGGATTTAGTGCAGGCGGAATTGCCGATCAAAGAAGCGCAGGTACCGGTGGTATTTTCACTGACCAGATAAGTGTCTGTGTACTGCCAGCAATCGCTGTGAACGGTCTGGGTTATTCCCTCAACCACGACCTGTCTGTCTCCGCCAGGAATAGAACAAACTGAGCCGGTCAGTTTCCCCCCGGGGCTGTTTGGGCAAACAGATGGGGTAGTGGTTGACGGTATCCATACCTTGATGGTTGTTGCCAACGTGATCGTTGCGGAGATTTTTGCGAGATTGTCATTTTTTCCATATTTGGCCTGCATTATCGTCTGCATCATCTGCTTAATGTAGTCAGGGATGCTATTGGTTAGCGTCCCCCGAAGTAAGCCATCTGCAGGGACAATCTGCTGTCCGACACCAACAGCAAACGTATTATTCACTTTTTTAAGCTTTACCGATGTTCCGTAGAACGTTAGCGTGGAACTGAAAAAGGGGTTTGAGACACTGTTTTTCTGGGAGGTTGTGATAGTTCCCTCCAGCATCGTTGATCCTGGTTCATTCAGGGGGAGAATAAATTCAAGTGTATTGTCATTAAGTTTATTCAGCTCAAGGGTTTCCGGCAGGATCACCACCGTTTTGGTGGAGGTACGGTCTTCATAGTGACCGTCGATTTGCGTGTCTCGTGTGCAGGTTTTTGACACTGCGACATCGGCGCTGCAGGTGTAGTTTTCAAACGTCGATTTGGACACCGTGGTCTCCTTACACTGCTGGCTGCTGCCATCCATGATCCCGCCTGCCGTACCCTCCGCATTTTTTCCTATGGTAATAAAGGGTGCGTTAGGATCAATTGTCGGGGCTGGGTTTTTAGTACCGGAACTGATCACCGACTGTGCTGCATCATTCCCCTGCAGGGCAGCCTGTCCCTTGCTGGCCAGCCCGCCATCGCCGCCATCCACGCCGCCGTAATACCCTTTCTCCGGTGGGTTAGCGGTATAGCCTGGTATTGCACCTGTAACGGTTCCCGGATTTTTCAGGGCCCCCGTACCGGCGGAGGCATTACCCTTGCCAAAGCTCGCTCCCGCCTCAAAGGCAGGATCGGCTGCGCCAGCCAGAAGCGGGAAAAGCATCAGTACAGTTAAAAATCGTTTTTTCATTTCGCAGCCTCCAGAAGATGGCGCGCCGTTACTGCACAATCACCGCTTTCAGCGACTTTCTCCAGCGCCTGCTGCAGGGGCAGGCTTCCCCTGATGACGTCATAGTGGCCAGGGCAGGTCACCACCAGAGCCGGCACTGTCGTGATGTTGTACTGCGTGAACAACGTCGGATCGATTTGCACGCCGGCGTCTTTGTCCTCCTTACTCAGCTCAAACATGGCCGCCGCGGTCTGTCGCATGTCGTTATTAACCAGGCCGCGCAGCGTTGGCGGAATGTTGTAACGGCGGGCATCCTTCAGCATGGGCAGCAGACCTTCACGTGGAATACCGAGACTCACAAAGTAAATAGCCGGGAACGTATCTTTTTCCCCCATCGTGTTGGTCCGGGCTGCGATATCGCCCTGAAGGTGGTTAATCAGGTCCAGTTGCCGCTGCGGTAAGACGGGTGCGGCCGCCGGATGCCCCTGCAGGTCTTCCTTCATCGCTGCCAGCGCATCCTGCTGACCTTTGATCCAGCTATGGTCGGAGACGGAGATATCGGTCTGGGCGCTCGCCAGGGCCAGCGGCGCGAAAGCAATCATGACGCTGATCGTCAGCGCCCGGAGATAAGCGTTTTTCATTGTCATGTCCTTAAAGGAATACGCAGTTACGTTTGCGCCAGAAGAGGTAACCGAAGTTCTTTTTGGAGGATGGCGAGTTATGCGTCGTGCCCCAGAGCTGCGTGCTGGCCCCGAAGGGATGGCAGTTGCCCGGTTCGGGGTACATGTTCACCATCTGGTATCGCCATCGCTCTTTCGGGATGATCGGGGATGGATACTGGTTACATACGGCGACGTCCGCGCCCACAGAGTTCCAGACCAGCCCCTCACGATGCATCTTGAAGGCCATTCGCTCTCCGACCAGCAGAGAGGCCTCGAGCGGAGAAAACTCACCGCTGGTAAAGCCTGTTAGCGGGTAGATAGACCCCTGACTTCCCGCGCACCAGAACAGCGGCGACAGAGGAAGACCCGCAGATGATGCAACTGCGTCAGCAGCACAGGCCCCCTGAGCGATCAGGTTGCCGAACAGCGCAGCCTCGGGGTTAATCAGCATCGAAAGCGTGCTGTCATTCCAGAGAGGATCAACTTCGGAGAGATAGGCAATATCCATGTCGCCGGTCTGCAGACACCCCAGACTGGTGATGATGTTCAGCCAGAAAATCAGCGGGTATTTGTACCAGTGAACATGGTAGAACGTGCCGGCAGCGGGCCGGTCACTCTGCCCGGCGGTTCCCGTTCCCGTTCGTCCGAGATCGATTTTAAAGCCGCCCATGTTGACCATGACGCCAGGCTCACGGGTTACGTCCACCATCGCCATTGGCTCCCAGAACCCGATGGCCAGACCGATACGATAAAACACACCATATGAGCAAATCTGGATCGGCGAAGCCGGGTTGTTGGTATCCTTTTGTGGACCGGCGGCCAGCTGAATATTCCCGAGCGTCATCGGAAACAGACACTTCCAGCAGACATCGCTTATCGGGTTAACCCAGCGGCCATCACCCGCGTTGCTGGCTGCGGCCGTTGCCTGAGCTGGCATCCAGGACAGCAGGACCAGCATCACGCCGGCAAGCCATGAAAAACGCTTCATTTCACCTCCCGCAGCCATACACAGACCGGGCCGTCCTCAGTGTCATGAATGGAGCCAATGAACCAGCCCTCCCCCTCTGGCGCGGAAGGAAGCCAGTCACTGATGTTTTGTTTTCCCTTTTCCCAGTCGGCGATCACCTGGGGAGGCGCGTCGTTTTCCATCCAGCGGGTGGCACAGATCAGATTGTGCTGGCGCATCCAGTCGCCAAACTCAGTCTGTGTGGCCTCTTCACTGGCAGGTGCAAAATAATGAGGGTGCGTCCAGAAGCCGTTGCGGTCACGGGTAACCGTCACCGGCCTGACAGATTCAGGGTGAGTCATGGGGTATCTCCGGGAGTGCCGCAGCCACCGGACGGCGGGAGGGCTTAAAACAGGATTAATGGTTTTTGGTTTTGTCGGCCGCCTTCATGATGAATGCCAGCCGCTGGTCTTTGGACATATCCTCAAGAGCCAGTAAGCCAGCTCTTAACACTATTGAGGGATAATAAAGGGGATTTTCTGCAAGAATGGCCTTAAGCCGTAAAGCCGATTTTTCATCATGACGAACGGCTGTAACATTCTGGCCCTTTTCAGTATCAGGGTCTTTTTTCATGGCATTACCTGGTCGGGGGTTAATCGGAAACCGTGAGGCCATTCAGGCTGAGGCGGAGCGCAACGCAGTGAGCACCGAACATCCTGAAGGGCAGCGCGGTTGAATCAGTGGGGTCTTCTGGTCCGCAGGACGATAAAGGCATACCCGTTGTCATCATCGTAATCAGCCGCATATTCCTCTCCTGCCGCAATACGGTCGCCGACGGTTCTGATGAATCGGGCCAGGACGTCTTTCGCAGGTGCTGACGTTATCTGCGCAAAGACGACAATACGCTTCTCACCGTACTTTAGCTCAGGCATCTGACTGAACAATTCATCCGGTACACTGCTGCCGCTTTCATCCGGGAAAAATCCCGGCGGGGTGCTGCAGAGCTGGCGCATCAGTGTCACCTGAAATCCACAGATGTTCACAGGCACAGCGCTGAGGTCTGGTTCATCAGCCATGTCGGGGAACGCCATGTTGCTTACAGCGTCGGCCGCTGCGTTCAGCCCCTGAACGAAATCACGGGTAATGACGAGGCTGTCTGACTTCAGGGTGATCATCACCTGCCTGAGCGGCCAGAGACATTTTTGCCTGTCGCTCAGTACCGCTCCTGCCGCCTCTGCGGTTCGGGTGATATACCACCCTTCCCGCTCACTGCCCTGGATAAGCAGATTCAGCCATTCATCTGCGGAACCATTTTTCATGGCATCATCAATGCTGTCATTCAGCATCTGTTCTGAGATGAGCGGGGTCATATAGCGGTGGCGCACACGAGTCACTTTCCGGCTGATGTCACGTCTGTCTGTATTTGCCAGCCGTGTGCTGCGCGATGCATCCCGCGTCAATTCATAGCCTGCCGAAAACAGCGCTTTTTCCATCTCGGCCAGCATCGCCTGGTAATAATTCCGGTTTGCAAAGTCATGCACAGCAGTTGCATGACAGGCATTACCAAATTGTGGGAGAGGGAGGGGTTTTCCCGGTCTGCTCTCCCACATCCGGCGTTCACGCCGTGCACATGCCACGTACTGAACAACAATCCAGGCAGCGAGCAGCGCAACGACGACCAGAATACCGGTCATGCCCTCGGTATCGCGCAAACAGGTGAGCACTCCCTGCAGCCCCTGCTGCCCCTGAGGGCCGGTGAAGCAGCCGATTAACGCCATGCGTTCATCTCCTCCATTCTGTTGCGGATAAGCCTGACGAGGTACAGGGGAAACGCCTCATCCCGTTCCTCCGGCGCTATAGGCTGACGCTGGTTATTCGCGCACCACTGATGCCAGGCACCGGCGATCAGCGCCGGTTGCCATGAAGCGATCTCAGGGTACAGCTGACAGAGTTGATTCACGGTTTCGTCGCCGCCTTTGGTATCAGCATTGTGGCCTGTCATGTGCTGAGACGCAGGGGGCACAGTGTTATTGTGTATCAGTGACATTCAGCGTTCTCCTGCCCTTCGCCTGCAAACAACCTGTCGAGACGCTCGGAAAGTGACAGCGTCGTGCCCTTTTTACGTTTCGCGCTGTCCTCGGCCCGCATGTTCTCCAGTAAGAGGTGAATGATGTAGTCCGGGAAACGTTCATCACGCCTGGACGGCTCCCGGCTGTCCTGCTGGTTCTGCTCACACCAGTGGAGCCAGGCTTTGGTCACCAGTACCGGATGCCAGGAGTCAATTTCGGGGTACAGCGTCTTCAGTCGTTCTGCTGTTCCCATGCGCGGCGTTATCTCAGCGGGTTTGCGCGGTTTTCTGGCGTAACGTCGAGGGGATGTAACCGCCTGACGCATTTCGGGAAACAGGTCACCTAACGTTGTTGCAGTCATTTTGAGTACCTTTAATGTATTTTACCGTGCATCATCAGAATTCTTGGACTGGCTAAAACACGGGAACGGAAAGAATGGGGAAAATGATGTACAGACTCAGGCGTATACAGCCAACTGATAATCAACTTGAAGCAACCCGAAATCTGGTGAGGGATTTAATTGCCTCCGGCACCTTATTTGCTCTTCTCAGTACTGGAGCGAGGTCGTGCATTCCAGCGACATCTTTTGCTGATTATGTCTTTCTGACTTTATTTTTTATCTGCTTCATGTTTGTTCTGACCTGGTCATCCTTAATTGCTGATTTAAACCTGCGGCAGATAACAGGTAGCGATGCCTCGAATTACCGCGTGCCGTATTTCATTCTGGCGATATGTTTCACTGTCGTATTTTTTGGACTGACTTTTTTACTTCTCAAAAGCTTCTGGTAAGCAGCTGGTATTATCTCATCTCAAAACCATCCAGATGGGAAACCAGCTGGCACCGATCAGCACCAGGCACAGGATGTACATCAGCAGATAACCGGGCACTGAAGGTATCCTGAAATGCACTCTCAATTTCCTTGTCTCTTTAGCGATAAGGGGGGCGAACCACTGGGAAAGCATCAGTCCTGCAGCAATCAAAAGTCCGCTACCGTCCGTGTCGAGTGGTATGACCTTAAGAATGCAGCCCTGAATAATCAGGGTAAATACCGCGCACTGGACTCCCTGCCAGCGCAGGTTCGCCGGTAACCATGCTGTTGTAATCGCACAACCTGCGATACCCGTTATAACGGACAGAACAAGCAGAAATATCATTTACCGTCTCCCTTAACAGGTATTTCTTCCACTTTCATCACGCGGCCGTCGCGCGATATCCGCGCGGGGATGTGTTCAAAACCGAATTTACGGGTCAGTACGCCAGACTGGTCGAAGTAGATACGTTCATTCAGCGCATCACTGGTTTCTTTGATGTTGCCGTTCACCAGGATGACCTTCACGCTGGTCTGGCCGGCGAGCTGCTGTCGTGCCCAGTTCACCTGCTCCTTGTCATCGCCGTCGATAAAAAAGAGCACCTGGCTGAAGGGCACCTTATCCAGAGGATTGACCGTGTCACCCTTGCGGGCGATCACGTTGCCCTGCATGTCTGTGATCGTTTCCTTCACGGTAAATGTCGGGTCCCAGGCAAAGCTGCGGTATTCCTTCGCTTTTGTGAGCCCTTCCACCGGCGTCGGACGTACCGCATGCTCCTTCACTCTTTCCGTTGCCTCTTTGCGAAGGCGGTCCAGCTCGCCCGTCTGCTCCATTCCCTTCAGGCGATTCTGGATAAACGCCAGCATGTCCTGCTCTGCAGGCTCGAAGACGTTGCCCCAGGTACCGAGATCTTTCGCCCCGCTGCCGGCGGAGAGCATCAGCAGCATCATGGCCGTCAGCTGCAGTCGTTTTTTCACTGGCCCCCCTGGGTGCGTCGTGCGATATCAACACGGATTTCATTCGTGATATCGCGCTGCGGGCTTATCACCGCCGGTTTCACCAGGATGATGGCGTTGTGTGAGGCCTGCCACTCCGTGAGACTATCCGTCAGCGCTGCGTTGAACTGCACTGTCATCGCTTTTGCCCGACCTTCATCGAGCGGCAGCTGCGCGGACTGCTGCTTAAAGAGGTCCACCGTTCCCTTCATGTCGAAGACCACCACCTCCGGGGTGACGGCTTTCGCCGTCACATATGCCACGCCTGTCATAACCAGAAGTCCCGCCAGCCCCTGCATGCCGGCTTTAACCCAGCGGGATGTTTTGCTGGCGATCGTTACACCGTCGCGGACGGTGTCGCCGTCATACGGCTTGTCCTGTTGTTCACTCATGCTGCTTTCACCCACTCTTCAAGTTCGCGAAGTTCACTGCCGTATTTTTTCTCCGCCAGCATATACGCCGCTTCCTCCGCAGTTGCCCCCGCTTCTTTCTGCGCTTTCTGCATGAAAGCAAAGTCCTCGCCGCGCGAGCTGAACATGGCACGCGTCACGGGATCGACGAACAGTCGATGGAAGGAGCTGTATTCACCGGCGTTTATCAGCAGGGAGCTGTAGCCGGTCTGCAGGGCTGGCTGGAAGCCACGGATAACTTCTTTTTCCATGTCCGAGAACTGATCCGGGTTATCGGCAAGGTACTGTTTAAACGCCTTCGCATCCTGCAGGAGGGTGATTTTGGTGGAGCTGTTGTTCCAGGCGGCTTCCGCTTCCTTACTGGCGCTGAAGTCCTTAATGCCCTGGGTGATGGTGATAAACGCGCCACGGTGACGACGCACAGTACGGTAGCCGGTTTCGATGAACCTTGCCGCGTGTGGGTTGGAGCCACCCAGCAGGCGCCAGGCCTCGTCGATGATGCAGACTTTTTTAAGGTCGCGCGGGCTGTGGTACATCTTTTCCTGTATCGCCAGAATGAGCGAGAACAGGATGGACGAGAGCAGCTTCGGCTTGTCTTCCAGGCTCAGCAGCTCCAGCACCGCGAAGCGGGTTTCACCATCGAGCGTCGGGGTGTCGGCGTTGAAGTATTCTCCGTCGGGTCCCCAGGTGCAGTAGGTCTCAAGCAGCATGGCCAGCTCAGCAAGGCGCGCGATGATGGTCGGCTTATCTGCGGACGCCTGATTCACGTCCTCATTGGTCAGATAATTATGAACGTCGTCGATACGGGCTTTGTTTGCCTTCTTCTCCCACGCATCCATTACCGCTTTCTGCAGGATTGCTTCACAGACGCCATCCAGCGGCTGCGTCGGACTGGCGAGTACCGTCAGCAGGCGCACAATCCCTTCCGCAGAATGATTAATGTCCTTAACGTTGGCGAACGGGTTAAAGCGCAGTTTAGAGCCATCGAGATAAACCCCGCCGGCCTGGTGACAGTAGTTCTTGTAGCTGTCCCCCATGTCGATAACCCAGGCGTATCCCCCGGCATTCAGTACGTCACGAAGAATGCCCTGCGTCAGGAAGGATTTACCGGCCCCGGACGTGCCGGTGACGGCGATGTTAAAGTTGGTACTGCCGTTCTCTTCACCAAACATGTCGTAGAATGCCACCTGGTTGCGGTAGGTCGGCAGTGGCATACCCACGTTGGACAGCTGGCGTTCGGCGACGACCGGCATCAGGCTCACCGCGTTCCATGACTTGGAGCGTAGCGTTGCCCCCGTCATCTTCAGGTCTTCCCACATCCCTTCCTGCATGACGAACGGGAAGCTGGCCAGCCAGTTGCGCATCTGCTGGTACTGTATCGTCACCATTTCCAGCTCGTTCTTACGGAACACGTTGACGGCGGCCAGTTCACACTTCTGTGCCTCGGTATTGTTATCCGGGGCGAACAGGGTCAGGTTGAAGTAGGTATTGCAGAGCGCGATTTCATTGCTGTGAAGCTGCTCCCGGGTACGCCGCCATTCCTCTGCAGCCTTTTTGGTGTTGGGGAACAGTGCAGCGTAGGCTGAGTTGGCCTTTTTAGACAGGTCCTGGTCTTTACGGAAAGCCTCGCTCTGACTTTTGGTCTGTTCTTCCAGTGCCGTCGTCCAGGTCAGCATAAAGGGGCAGGGTATCCCGAGGTCGGGAAAACGCAGGTTCTGCAGATTGTCAGCCCCCTGCCAGAGCGCGAATCGACGCGGATTTTTAGCAAGCTGCATGTTGATGATGCGACATGCCGATGCCGGCAGGCGTGTCCCGCGCGCGTCAATGGTTTCAGGCAGCTCCATCCGGATATGCGATGGATGCACCTTCAGGTCAATCCCGGGATCAACCACCTGGCGGTTGAGCTTCTCATCCTCGTTGTAGTCCCCGGAGGACGTCAGCACCTGTTCCTGACGGTAGTTCATCTGCTCGCGTACCGCAGACAGGAATGCGTGCACATCGGTGTTCATGCTGTCGATGCGCGCGGCTCCCAGTGAGACGCGGATAGTGTTACGTATCTGAATCAGGTCATCCATCACCCGCTGCACCTGGGAAGCGCGCTTAATGGGCTGACCATAGACAATAAAGATACGGTAGTTACGCAGGTAGAGCGGGTATTCCCGTTCGTTGGCCAGGCCGTGCAGCGCGGAACGCTGCCAGAACGCGCGGGTAATTTTATTGAGATGTTCGGCCATCCCCCCTTTCCACATGTCGTTACTCACGCCGCGATCGATGCGTTCCCCGACACACTTGCTGGCAAGCATAATCACGGTCACAGGGGTCTGGCGGGGAAGCTTCTTACGCAGCATGTCATCGAGCGCGGCCATCACCTGCTCGTTCGCACCAGGAAGCGGGGCGGCTTCCATAATGAAACCCGCAGAGCCGGCGTTGACGAAAATTTCATTCCTGTCGTCGTAATACCGGTACGGCAGCGCAGCGACCAGGGACGGATAGTCCCAGGTCTGGGAAAGGTTGTTGCGGGCCGTTGCTGCACCGTCTTCCTCTTTCCCGTTTTTCAGCATATCCATCAGGCTGTCAACAAAACTCATTTTCGGCCCTCCGCAGCGGCCCGGATTAACTCCAGGCGACGCAGCTTCTCTTCGTTCATCTGGCCGGTGTGCGGTGCATCACCGGTGGTCTTAATCTGCCAGTTACAGCTCACGCTCAGAACGGCCAGCGTTTCATCATCGGTATCGACTGACTGTGTGGCGGTGATTTGCGCCGTCCCTTTCCGTGAATGGACTAACGATTTCGCCAGATGATCTATGCCGTTCTTGCCGGTAACGTAATGGCTGCTCATTCCCCGCCCTCCCCGATAACGCGGTAGCTCTCATCCCAGTGGGATTTGTTTTTCACGAACTCGACCACAGCCGGCTGATGAAAGTTGTCGTCCGTGTCCACCCAGGGTGCAATCCACAGGCGCTGCGTGGCGTCAGGAATACGCTGAACCGGAACGCGGCCCGCAGTGTTAACCGGCACAGGGGCTGCATGACTGGACGTGGTCAGCGGCGTGACCAGCGAGCCAGACGATTTCGCCGGCGCAGTGGTCAGAGGGCGCGGTGCAGCAGGCTTAGCGGCAGTGGTTCCGGTTGCTGCGGCGGAGACAGGACGGAAGGGATTCACGACCGGTGCTGAATTGCGCAGTGCCGGCAGGGTTTCACCCGCAGGCTTTTTTGCTGTTTTTTCTGCCGTCAGGTCATCCAGACTTTTACCCTGAGCGGCCAGCTTGTTGGCCTCACCGGTGGTCAGGCACTGGTCGGTCGCGGTCTTGTTGCAGTCGAAATCAGAATTGAGACCGGCGCAGCCGGTCAGTGCGCTGCACAGCAGTGCAGCACCCAGTAGTTTTTTCATGGGGTAACTCCGGTTTTGATTTAAGGGGTATTCAGGGAGGGGTAATACTCAGTTTCGATTATTTGCAGTTGCACTGAAGCACAGTAAAAACCAGCTGCACAGCAAGGCTGCCAAACACGCCGGCATAAAACATGTCCAGCGACAGAAAGTTCAGGTTCATCTGGATGAAGCCATAAACAATGGCCGCGATCAGCATTCCTCCCCACGGAACGACTGAACCATACATAAGAAACCCACCATCGAGTTTGTTAAAGGCTGAGTCGCTAAAGCATACGAGGAACACGCTAAAGAGCAGGCACACTCGCCAGGAGACCCAGCCCATATCACCCACGCCTTTAAGATTGAGCGCTGCCCACACTGTCAGTTCGGTAGTGAATACCAGTGCTGGAATCAGGATATAGCGATAGTTGTGCAGGATTTTGAGTAATGGGTAGCTTGCCATGCTGGCAGACATAAACACTCCAGTGAAATGAATTACAGGAAGAAGGTGATGACACGATACAGAACTCCGATGGTCATCAGGGTTGCAACCCAAATGAGTGCGCCGGCATCGTAGTAAACAGAAGCACCGGTAGCTCCAACAATTATTACCAGCAGTGCAATTGATGCATTACGCTTCATTTCTCTCCGCTTTCCTTGTTACTGTCAGTGGCTTTATGGAGGAACTTCAGGTCAGGTTTCTTTTCTGGCCAGACGGACCTGGCTTCCTCACGATGCCAGTTGCTGACAATTCTGGCCGTCAGCCCTTCTGTTTCAGCCTGGTGCTTCAGGTGTTCCCAGGCAGAAAGGTTCAGGGGTTCATAATCAGAAAGTAACCTGTCGAATACCTCATCCCAGCTTTCGTTGTAACGCGGGATAATTCGCTTAAATATCTTCTGACTCAGAAAAAACCAGGCAATCAGGAAACACAGTGCAAACAATGACGGGCGGAACACTGAAACCGTAGCTACCAGTACAACGATGAAGGTTGCAAGCCAAAGGAAAATGTACTTATTTCCTTGCGGAGTGGGCCGGCCAGCCTCCCATTCAGCAATATGCATCCGCATTTTCCTGAGCAGTGAGTTATTACGCTCTTCATCACGCATTACGGCTTCCCCCACGAAGAGCAGCATCAGAAATGGCGCTGAACTCCGCGTCCAGCCACTGTCTGAGTTCTTCCCGTGTCAGCTTATCCTTGTGAAAAACAGAAACGGCCAGGGTGCGCATGGCATCAATATCAAGCGGCTCATATGCCCGAATTTTCCGCTGTATTTTTTCTTCCCATGTTTCACATGCCTGTAACAATCCGGCGAGAAGAAAAGCTATTCCAACAGCAATGGAAGCCACGGTAAGCCTCTGATTGTGTGACCAGAAGCTAAAAATCAACATCCCTGTAGCGGTTAATCCCCCTACCAAAAATAGCCAGTGGGGTTTTGTGTTTTTTCCTGCGGACCAGTCTTCCCAGTCCCGTTCAATACCCCTCAGAAAGCTAATGCGGTCATCTATGCGTGCTCCCTTCATTTGCTCTCCTTTTCTTCAGGTGTTACGTCTGAAGGTGATGAGTGCAGCTCACGCCATATCCAGCCACCCGGCATGGTTTCAATCAGGAAGTAACCACCTGCAAAGCAGATGAGAAGTCCTGTGAGCTTTACCCATATACTGAAGTGCAGCGCGAACCATAAAATGAATACTGTTACTGTGAATAACAGTATTGGGATCAATCCGGTTGCCGCCCGAAACATTATATTCCGTGCTTTCATCTTCATTCTCTCATCAGTTGATGGTGTCACCGAGGCGCAGCTGGCTGGCCTGGCGGAGAACGTCATCCGGGTTGATGTTGCCGACTGAGGTGGTGCTTGATGCGGTGGTCTGGTTCGCCGGTTGAGGAGTCACGGCGTTCTGCGCGGCGTTGCCGGCTTTCTGCAGTTCCTCTTTCGCTTTCGCGTCCTCGGCGTCCTCGATGGTTTCAAGGCGGAAGCCCTTCTGGAATACAACGGTCACCTGATTGCCGGCACCGATATCAATTACCGGGTGGTACTGCTCAGCGCGTTTAATCCAGTACTGGCTCAGCGTGTCGGCCGCCTTGCTGGCCCCGCCGCCTATGCCCTGCTTAAACACGTCGCCGGCACCGACATCCGCTGTGGCGCCGAGGCCGACGGATGGTGTAGCGGCAGATTTGATACCTTCACCAAAACCTGACAGGAGGCCTGCTGCACCGGCGTAGCCGACAATCATGCCGTTTCGCATGACTGGCTTGCCGCGAATGCCGCCTTTACCCTGGAAGCTGACATGCCCCTGAAACTCCATGTCCACGTGCTTGCCGTTTTTCAGGATGCAGCTGATGGACTGGGTGCGGACGTTTCCGCGTTCGCTGGAGATATCGCCCCACATCTCACCCACAATAAAGCAGCCGTCAGCGTTGAACTCCTTGTTGTTGGGCATCTGAATGTTGCCCTGCAGGCGGATGGTTACAGGACTGGTATTCTGCTGACCGGTGACGCTGGCGTTCGCGTCAGCCCCCTCAATCAGAACAGCATCAGAGAATGAGCCGGAAGGAATCCAGGGTAATTTAGTTGGCTTTTTCTTCAGGCTGTCGTAGCTGAACTTTGTTGTCGACAGGCCACCTGTCATTCTCTGGCCAGAGCCGCCCGGGTAGAACGCTGCGCCCTGCCCCATATTCACACCAGTGGCGGCCGGTGTGCCTGAAGGGGTTACGGTGTATTCGGGTGGCCGGGCCTGACCGCCAGCAACGGGACCGGGGAGTGGTGTTCCGTTCTGGCCAACAGGTGGTGTCTGCTGGCCAGTGGTCTGGTTGCTGCCGGGGGCTTTCGTTAGCTGGTCATTCAAGCGCTGTATTTCAGCGTCCTTCTCGGCCAGCTTCTGCTCGGTTGTGAGCTTGTTCTGCGCGAACTGCTGAGCAAGCGTGGCAAGGTTTTGCTCAAGAGCGGAGGTCTTTGCCTGCTGCTGTGTCAGCGCGGCATCGTTGACCTGTTCGTTAAACGTCGCGGTCACAACGCCGGTCAGGTTTGGTGTTGCAACCGGTGCGGGTTGCTTTTGTTTTTGCTGGTATTGCCCGTACCACATTACGCCGCCTGCTGCAGCTGCGCCGCCAATGATGACGGCGGCCAGGATGGCCAGTTGCTTGCGGCGGGTTTTCAGGTTTTCATTCAGGCTGATGGTCATGAGCGGGCGTCTCCGTCATCTGAAAACACAATCCAGGCATAGCCCTCACCGCCAGCGTAGAGCTGATTCTGCGACAGCATTACGGCCCGGACGCCCTTGCGCCAGAAATCGCGCTCGCGGAGGCTGCGGGTGATGCTGCCCGGGTTGCTCATCCGGAAGCGAACAACCCGCAGGTGGTTGCCCACAAACTGGCGTTCAGGCGTCAGGCGTACATCACTGGCGGGTGTGTAAGCCGGCATGCGGCTGACCGGGTATTCCCGGTAGTCGTCCGGCACCTGGCCATTGACTGCGGCGCGGGATAGCGCAACCAGCGTTTTTTCATAGGTCTGCCCTTCTTCCCATGCCTTCGCATCGTCGTTCTTGCGAAGTGGTGGTGACATCGGGGTGAAGCGCAGTGTTTTGCCGTTACCCGGCTGCGGCCTGACGTTCAGGCTCAGCGATGAACCGTGGTCAGTCTGGATAAACAGGGTGAAGTTCTGGCCGACAAGCGGAGACAGGATAAGCGCTCCGTCCTCGGTCTGGCTCTGGTCATACGCACCGGTTGGTCCGCTGATGCTGGTAATGAGTTCTCCGTCTACAACAACCTTGCTCGGGTTGGTGTTGCTGAGGGTGACGTTAAAGGCGGCGTCGTTCTCAAACGGAATGGCTGCGGGTGCGGAAGCGGCCCTGAGGCCGCTGGTAAATAATCCCGCTGCCAGAAACACAGCAGCAGCTGCCGGTGAAATGCGAAATTTCATGGGCAGTCCTGTCAGTTAGTGGACGATACCGGCTTGAGTTCTTCAAAGTTGTGGAGGTTAATCACACCGTTGTCATAACTCAGTTTCAGTCGGTAGGTTTTTTCCTGGTCTTTCAGTGGCGTGATGATTGCGCCGTTTGTGGTGGAGGATTTCAGTACCCCGCTGTACTGCACGGAGCCATCATCCATGACGCGAATTTCTTTCGTGTCGAACTGGGTGGTGATGCCCGCTTTCTGGATGCGCTCAGTTTCTATGTCCAGGGCTTTCTTGAGTACGTCCCGTTCGGCGGAGGGGACAAATCCAAGAATCATTTTCTGGTTATGTTCGATGTTTTCCGGGGTAACGTTGAGTCGCCAGTAAATAAAGGAAGCGGCGAACTGTGTCAGACCGGTCGCATCGACACTTTTAGAATCTGATGCAAATGGGCGGTTAAACGTTAACGGCGTGGTGATGGTTTTCTGGGTTGTGGCGAAATACCATGCCAGTGACCCTGTCAGTACATTCCCTGCGCTCATGAGTAAAGTTAAAGCTGAAAGACCAATAAACGCATAGCGGAGTTGTTTATCGCGCTCTCCTTTAATATTCAGTTTCATGAAAAACTATGCCCTCCAGTGCCGGAAACTTGAGTCAGGTATCTGGCGAAAGGTTACTTTGAATAAAAGTGATGGCAGGTGCCAGTAGCAGAAATTAAGCAACCAGTACGACCCCTGCCCTTTTTTCAGATATCTGACGATGAACCAGAGGATTCCCGCGATTACACCAAGTTCGAGTGACAGGTTGTTAAGCACCCCCAAAACTAAAAGGGGTGCGGTAACAATCAATTCGTCAATCGGTAAGCCTAAATAGCGGTTCTGCTGGTTCATTGTTTCCGGGAAGTTATATTTATCTCCTTCCCCGTTCATCATTTAGCTCGCGATACCGAAGGCGACACGGGTAAAGATGATTGCCATAACGATACCGACGAATACCAGTGGTGAGCGGGCCTTAATGTAAATAAACAGGCCCATGATGATTTCGGCGATGTAGAACCATTTAACCAGTGATGAGCCGGAGCCGAAGGTGGAATTAACCGTGGCGTTCTGCGAGGAAAGAAGGTCGGTACCAGACGCGAATGCCGGGTGAGTGACCATAAGTGCAATTAAAAAAGCGCCTGCTGACTTTAAGTAAAATTTAGCCTGGCGATTTTCGCGTGCTTTGCGGAATAAAGACGCTACCGCCCATCCCTTACCGACGTTAAGGGCACTGCCTTTGGTTAACGTGTTTGTTTTCTCCGAAGTAAACAAAAGTGAATCGCGTAAGTGCTTGTTTACGCGGGCGCAATTGTCCCATGACCCTAAAAAAAAAAAACTGTGACGCATATCACACTTTTTGTAACCATTCAGATTTATCCGAATATGTAAGTGGGTAGGCTTTGTTGACCAGTAAGTTCGGAAATGGCCTACGGGATCTATAGCTATGAAAGTAAAAGAAAAAATGTGGGATGGTCGCGGCCGTCCACGCAAGTTCCAGCCAGGTGAGGCGGTGGAGTGGCGATTGCGTGCACCGGATAATCTGCTTATGGAGCTGAGAATATGTGCCAGAGCTGGCAACAGAAGTGTGAATGAGGAAATTATTGCCAGGCTTTTGTTGTCGCTGAATTATCAGCCCGGCAAGCCTGTCATTAAAACTGCGGAGGGTGAACGGCTCATTGCTCTGGCGGTGAGATTTGAAGAGTGGCTAGGGCAATTACTTGATGGTGAATCTCTTGATGATGCTGGAGAAATTAAATCCTCGCCCAAGCAGGAGCAATTGTGGATGTGGCGTGAGGGTGAAAGAGTTTTGCTTCCGGGGAAAACAACCGGATATAGCATGCGAATTCCTGAAAACCTTGCAGATGAAATCAGGGCAATGGCGAAGGTGCATAACCGTAGTCTGAATGACGAAATGCTCACCAGGTTAATGAATACGCTTGGATATTTTACTGAGAGATTGCTTGACCAGAATGAGGATGCGCAGGCGCTGAAAGTGTTGTGTATGGAATTTGAAGTTTTTTTAAAAGAAAAAATCACGGAGGTG
The DNA here is from genome assembly GCF_003331015.1 of Enterobacter sp. GER_MD16_1505_Eko_090. Lineage (NCBI taxonomy): Bacteria > Pseudomonadati > Pseudomonadota > Gammaproteobacteria > Enterobacterales > Enterobacteriaceae > Enterobacter > Enterobacter sp. GER_MD16_1505_Eko_090. The sequence continues at coordinate 47,160 of NZ_PUQF01000028.1, forward strand.
GAAAAGGAAGACCTTCCGTGGGATGAGGGTGAGCCTCAGTGATCGACAGGGCCGGAAAAGTCCGGCCTGAAACCAATAATTAATCCGTCAGGAAGTGGTCTTTTTCAGCCTTATCTTCTGCATCGTTAATCGAGCTGATGTTGGCATTTATCAGTTCTTCAAGCTTCACTCCAGAGTCTGGCCCCTTCATCGTGACAAAGATATCAGAGACAAGTGCGGTGAGAATCATAATACCTTCACGTGAGCCAGAGACTTTCTTAATGAGGTCGCGTCGGAAACCATCGAGATCGAAAGTTGAGCCCTCTTCCTTTGATTTGTATACCATCAGTCCGAGTCGAACTAATTCGTTGACTATTGAAGAATAGTTCATGTCAGACGTTGTTGCGCCCTTTTGTAACTCAATCTCAAGAATATCATTTATTTCTCTGTCAATTTTATCTTTAAAGTAGATGTTCTTTCTTGGCATGATATTTTCTCAAAAATTTCATGCAGTGCCTGATGCGGCACTGCAATGCTACTTATATGTCAGTTTCCGGAGTTACGTTGTTCTGTAACTTACTGAGGATTTGCGTGAATCTGGCTTTTGGATGTGTGCTAATCCGGCACTGTCATGTGTGTGCATCAGGCACCACCATGTGTGTGCATCAGGCACTGTGATGTGTGTTCATCAGGCACTACCCATTTTTAAGTTACTCTATTTATTGAATACACACAATCCCCACACTCAGCAGTGCTGGATTAGCACACACTACAGTGCTTGATTAGGCACTGTAGTGTGTGGGGTTCAGGCACTGCAATGTGTGCTGATGCACACACCTTTATCGTTCACACAGCATAATTCCGCATAATAAGCACAGGTATACATCTGAATTAAAAGAAAAAATCTGCAAGACGAAGTCTTGCGTGGGGTGTGATGTTTTAAAGGGTTAGTAAAGAGCGGCATGTTAATACCGGCTACTGCTCTGACATGTTTATTTCGGGCAGGTGTTAAATCCCCGCAGGAAAGCGCTCACGCGCGTTTGTAGTGAATTTACTTGATTACGACGATCCGCCGGGGTATTTTTTAAAGCGCCTCTCCAGGGCCCGTTTATTTCGCTAAAAGGCCAAACCATGAAAATATCGTTACTACCTGCTGCTTTGCTGACTCTTTCACTATCTGCTGGCGCAGCTCCGCAGATGTGCTTTGATCAGGCCGGGAAAGATTATCAAATTGATCCGCTTCTGCTTATGTCAATTTCGATTAAAGAGAGCCATCTGGTACCAGATGCGATAAATGGATCAAACAGGAATGGGACAGAAGATGTCTGTGGGATGCAGGTGAACAGCTCTCATTACGGTAAACTTAAAAACTTCAATATTACCCGTGAGCGCCTGTTAAATGATCCATGTATCTGCGTTTATACGGGTGCATGGATACTGGCGCACAACTTCAGGTCATACGGAAAAAACTGGGACAGCGTGGGGATGTATAATACGGGGCCGAGTAAAAAGCTCATTACGCAGCGCAAGGCCTATGCACAGGATATCAAAAATATATATCGCGTATTACTGGCCAGAAAAAAGTTACTTTCTGAACGTCTCGCGCCTGCTGCGGGTAAGGAGCATGAGATAAAAACTACAGAAACAGCATCGCTTAACGGCGGGCAGTAAAAAGCCGCTCTGTTGAGCGGCTTAATTTTCAGGCCTTCAGTTTTGCAAACTCCTCCGCCATTTTCCAGAGCACCTGATTTAATTTGATGTCACCATCTATTCCGGTGACTTCCCGCGTTCTGGTCATCTTCCCTTTTTCCGTTCTGCCACGAATTCCCCCACGGATCACATTTTCCTGCACCACGTTAAACGTGGTCCATAAATCCTGGCCTCTGTCGAGCACACGGCGAGGGTTAATAATTTGCTCCGGTGTAATCGGCGCTGGTTTTCCATCGTATTTAAGTTCCAGGGCGGTCGCACCAAAAAGGCGCTGCTCAGGCAAAGTGAGCTGAATGCTTTTCATGAGGTCAATATTTTCATCAACCGCGTCGAATGTTTTCAGCACCGTGTAAGCGCCTTCAATAACCTGCCCGACAATATCCCCTTTGTGGGGCACACGGATTTCACCAAAATCCTTCCATGCAACCAGACCATTACTGCAAACCTGACGGAACATACCGGGGATCATTTTATAGCTGCTTGAACCATCATGGCTATTCAGCAGAATAATTTCCGGTACTTCTTTTCCGTTAATCTGGTCATGACGGCGCAGGCGAAGCATATGCTTTGTGAAGTCGCGTTTATCCTGGTCACGTGTACGTGACTGAGTTGCATAATATGGCTGAAAACCTTCATCACGTAAGCGATCAAGAATGTTAATGGTCGGGATATACGTATAACGTTCAGAGCGTGAATCGTGTTTATCCGATGAGAACGCGCTCGGAACGATGAGCTGTAATTCATCATTCGTCAGCGGACGGTCTTTGCGGATCGAGGTAGGCATACGATAGCGGCTTGCGAAACTGACCATTTTTATTTACTCCTGATTATTTAGTTAAAGATGAAGAAATAACGCGGTAAAAATTATCCAGCGGCATTGCAGCTGCCACAGGGCGACCATCTACAACCCAGACAGAGATATAATCCGGGCATTCGTCATTTATTAACGTCAGCTCAGTGGCATTCTCTGGCGGCGTAAAAATTACCGGTTGTGGCTCCCCTTCCGATGCGGCCAGGACCCAGCAAAACAGATCCGTAAACTGGGACGTGGTGAGGTTTGAATCACATCTTCCGGTAGATTCTTGAGCGGCGGTTTTGACGTTGACGTTTCGTGTGTGCATCCTGGTTTTCTCCTGTGGTGATGGCAGTCCATCTCCCTGGTGAGTTCTCTCGCGGCAAAGGGCAAAGGAGCAACGGCGAAGGGCGGAAGGAAAGGGGCGGAGACAAAAGTTTTTGCGGCACGCAAAAAGTTTTGGCGGAGTGCATTTCACCCCTTGGATGACGACCCGACGGTGCTACAAGCAGCCCTCCGCGTGAGGACACACGGGGGATGGCTTCACCGGGTGAACAGGATGCACGCACCCGACACGTCGGAACGGCGTGGCGGCCTTAAAGCGACGGCATCAGCCGGCGCGGTGAAGGCGTTCCGGACGGCACGGCCGGAGAAGCCGCAGCCTTTGACCTTCGCCATCAGACCCTAGCCGTATGGCCCGAAACCCGAAGGGGTTCGGCGGAGCCTGGCGGGTGCGCAGCGGCCGCCCTGGCGGAGTGGGGCTCGACGACCGGGCAGCAGCGCTGGCCGGGAGCCGAAGGGGGCCATCACCCTGCCCTGTTTTCAGGTTATGGCCACTGAGCTGCAGCAGAGAAAGTTAACCAGCAGGATGCTGGCTATGCTCGCAGGTAAGGAGTGAAGCACAGCAACGGGGAACGGCAGGAGCGCCGGAGGCGCTTTCGCCCTCCCCGTTTCCCCGAAGGGGATGCGTTTTTTTGCGGTTGCCCTGATGGTATCCATCAGGGCACAGACTCCCGATCAAACAGGTTCTTCGCTGTCCCCTCCGTTTTCCTGCTCATAGTGCATCATGGCCATATTCAGCAGGGCATTAAATCCCTCGATGCCAGCCCCGTCCGGCTCGCACTGTTCGCACAGGTGCAGCAGATTGGCCAGAAAATCCGTGATGACAGTTTGCACGCTTTCGCTTTCCCTGTTCAGCCCGGTTTTACGGGTAAATTTCCAGAGCACATCTGCAGCCAGCGCGGCGTGATCGTCGTTGCTGCGGATTTTTATCGGTTCAGCCTGGCCTTGCAGGCGTTCTGCCATCGTCTCCAGCACGGTGGCCGGAACAGCGTTCAGTGTGTTGCTTGTCATTTTCTCTCTCCCTGCGGCAGGTCTGCCCTGCCGCTCTGTCAGTCAGGCGGCCACGGTGGCCAGAAATTTTTTCATTGCATCCAGACGACTGCGAAATGCCAGACGGCCCTGCCAGTCATTGAAGTAATAAACAGGGGTGTAACGCACTCGGTTCGCTTTCAGGGTCAGCGTATTACCGGTCACGACTTTCGCGGGTATACCCAGCAGTGCCAGCTGGATAAAGGCCATATCTGCCACCATTGGATCGATGTCAGTGCAGGTGGCATACAGCTGTTGTGAAGGGTTATATCCCGCTTCAGCCATCCAGTATGCAAAGGCAATGACCATTCCGGCGCTACCACAGGCAGGCTCATCGAGCGTCATCCACCCCTCACGCTTTATCGTCTCCTGAGCGCCGGGCATGAGTAGTCCGGCCATCAGGCGGGAGATGCAGGACGGGGAGAAATACTGCCCCATTTCGTCCGCGCCCAGCTCCTGCTCCATATACAGAGCGCCGAGGAAATCATGAATGTCACCCGCCAGCCCCTCCACCAACAGGCAGAACAGCTGCTTCATGGCGTCCAGATCGTCCGGCTGATACCGTTCGCAGATGCGACGGCTGTTTTCGATGTTCTCCGGCGAGCGAATACGGGCCATATCCAGCTCGCTGGCTGCGAGGGTGATGAAGTCGCGGAACACTTCGGAACGGCGCATATTTTTCGCCATCTGACGGAAGACACTGGCGAATTCTTTACGCGCCTCAGCTGGCGACAGCATCCGGGCCGGTGCGGAAGCCCGCGGCTGCGGATCAGCCTGGTCGGCCAGGAACAGGGATTCAAAACTCAGTTGTGACATGGTTTCTCCTTACCGGCCGCCCGCAGGCGGCCGTCTCCTGTTAAGCCAGTCCAAGCGCCGGGTAGACGCTGACAGCCAGACCACAGTCAGCATCGGTGGCGTAGCCCGTTTCGGCATTTACCACGGACAGGAACGGCTGCCACTGTGAGAAGCGCAGCGCGGGTACGCGAGCGCGTTTTCCGGCGCGGAGGGCATTTACAAATGCCTTCGCCTGTGCGACAGTTTGCGGGTCAAATTTCACGATCAATCTCCTTACTTTGGTTGTGATTGCCGTATCTCGTTTTGGTCGGCCAGATACGGCGTTGAGAAAGCAGGGGCAACCCTGCTTTTTTAATGCGCGGAATTCAGCGGCGCATCGAGACAGAAACGGGCGATCACGTCGCCAATCAGCTCCCGGTGATGGCGGGTGTGCAGGTCGTGGCACTCAAAGAAGCGCTCGCCGTACCAGACAAAAATCGCGGTCACATCCCCACCTGTAAACTCCATCGACTTGAACGACTCCCCGCCATACCCTCTGCACCAGTCCACTGGCGGCAGTGTTTCCAGCTGGTCGATGTAGCGGGCTTCGGTGATTTCCGCCCAGGGACGGCGATAGCCGTCATTCTGCTTTTCCTGTACCAGAGTCGCGGGGATCAGCTCCGCATCCGGATAGAGACGGCGCAGGGATTCCAGCGTTTTCGCTTCACGCTGAGTCACCCACTGCCCGTCCAGCTGTGTTGCGCGGTCATAAACGGCGTTATGAGACGGAACGAAAAAGGCCATTGGTGCAGCGGTCGGAGGATTAACGTTCATCTTTCAGGCTCCTGTTTGATTTAGTTCCGGGCGGTAACTGCTATACAGCACCGCATCGGGTCGAAGGAAAATCCGGGTTACTGAACGCCCAGACGGCGGAACATATCGGCGATAATGTTTCTGCGGGTATAAGAAGCACCTGCAGCTTTCAGATCCTCCAGAACGTTCCATGAATAGCTCGCCTCATTGCCATAAATCGCAATGAGAGAGGCTGTTTTAGGCTCCGGGCCTGACATATGCCCATTTCCGGAACAGGCCTTTGCGGTCGGGGTGTTAACGCTCATGTTTCTGGCTCCTGTCTGATGAGGTTCCGTGCGGCGGGTGCCGCACGGGGTGAACCGGATTTAAATGTCGATACCTGCGCGCTCGATCAGGCGCACAAACTGTTTGAAGTGGTCTGCTTCAGCCACATGGATATGGCGGAACTGTTTATCGACGCCGCTGCTGAGGGCGTAGAAATAGGTGCAGCGCATCGTTTCGGGGCAGTTTCTGCGCAGTTTCTTCAGCTCTGCAAGGCTGCTGAACTCCAGAACGTCCGATTCCTCCTCAGAGTTTTTTTTCGTCTCAGCGACGAGGATCGTGTACGACACGGTTTTTCCCCCCATCTTTCTGGAAGATTCTTGAGCGGCGGTTTTGACGTTGACGTTTCGTGTGTGCATCCTGGTTTTCTCCTGTGGTGATGGCTGGCCATCTCCCTG
>NZ_PUQF01000029.1:0-29198 GCF_003331015.1 Enterobacter sp. GER_MD16_1505_Eko_090
TCGTCCGAGGACGTTAAGAATCCATGTCACTTTGAGTGCCCACACAGATTGTCTGATAAATTGTTAAAGAGCAGTGCAACGCGGCTTTCGCTCACCGTTGCGAGGTGGCGTATATTACGCTTTCCTCTTTCAGAGTCAACCCGTTATTTCAGGATTTTTTCTCTTCAACCGAACCGCTTGTTGTGTGAAGTGATTCACATCCGCCGTGTCGATGGAGGCGCATTATAGGGAGTTCTCCGCAGGCCGCAACCGCTAAATGACAGAAAAATGACTGACTGCTGCATTCCACAGCAAAACCCCGCCTTATACCTTTTTACGCACAGACTTATCCACAATGATACGAAAAAGTGAAAATGTGCGAGCGTTGCGCAAACGTTTTCGTTAAAATGCTCGCGCTTTACAAGGATGCCTCGTCAGGTGTGTTAGATGAGTTTTTCACAGGAAAATTCATCTAACGCTCTCTGTAATCGTGAAATCCAGGGGATTTACCATGCAACAACGTCGTCCAGTCCGCCGCGCTCTGCTCAGTGTTTCTGATAAAGCCGGTATCGTCGAATTCGCTCAGGCACTTTCTGCACGCGGTGTAGAGCTGCTTTCCACAGGTGGAACCGCTCGCCTGTTAGCAGATAAAGGTCTGCCGGTAACCGAAGTGTCCGATTACACCGGTTTCCCGGAAATGATGGATGGACGCGTCAAAACCCTGCACCCGAAAGTCCACGGCGGCATTCTGGGCCGTCGCGGTCAGGACGACGCCATTATGGAACAGCACGACATCGCGCCTATCGACATGGTTGTCGTTAATCTCTACCCCTTTGCCCAGACCGTTGCCCGCGAAGGCTGCTCTCTGGAAGATGCTGTAGAGAATATTGATATCGGCGGCCCGACCATGGTGCGCTCTGCGGCCAAGAACCATAAAGATGTCGCCATCGTGGTCAAGAGCAGCGATTACACCACCATTATTAATGAGATGGACGCCAACGATGGGTCGCTGACCCTGGAAACGCGTTTCGACCTCGCCATCAAAGCCTTCGAGCACACCGCCGCGTACGACAGCATGATCGCCAACTACTTCGGTAGCCTGGTGCCGGCTTACCACGGTGAAAGCAAAGATCCTTCAGGTCGCTTCCCGCGCACCCTGAACCTGAACTTCATTAAGAAGCAGGATATGCGCTACGGCGAGAACAGCCACCAGCAGGCGGCCTTCTATATAGAAGAAGAGGTAAAAGAAGCTTCTGTCGCTACCGCACAGCAGGTTCAGGGCAAAGCGCTCTCCTATAACAACATTGCTGACACCGACGCCGCGCTGGAGTGTGTGAAAGAGTTCAGCGAGCCGGCCTGTGTTATCGTCAAGCATGCGAACCCATGTGGCGTTGCCGTGAGCACCTCAATCCTTGATGCCTACGATCGCGCCTACAAAACCGACCCGACCTCCGCGTTCGGCGGCATTATCGCCTTCAACCGCGAGCTGGATGCTGAAACGGCTCAGGCCATCATCTCCCGCCAGTTCGTTGAAGTGATCATCGCGCCATCGGCCTCCGAAGAAGCGCTGAAAATCACCGCGGCAAAACAGAACGTGCGCGTACTGGTTTGCGGCCAGTGGGCAGAACGCGTGCCGGGCCAGGACTTCAAGCGCGTGAACGGCGGCCTGCTGGTTCAGGACCGCGATCTGGGGATGGTGACAGAAGCCGACCTGCGCGTGGTGACCAAACGTCAGCCGACCGAACAGGAGCTGCGTGACGCGCTGTTCTGCTGGAAAGTGGCGAAGTTCGTGAAATCCAACGCCATCGTCTACGCGAAAGAGAACATGACCATCGGGATAGGCGCAGGCCAGATGAGCCGCGTTTACTCGGCGAAAATCGCGGGTATTAAAGCAGGCGATGAAGGCCTGGAAGTCAAAGGCTCCGCCATGGCCTCTGACGCCTTCTTCCCGTTCCGTGACGGTATCGACGCCGCAGCCGCGGTAGGCATCACCTGCGTGATCCAGCCTGGCGGTTCAATCCGCGACGACGAAGTGATTGCCGCTGCCGACGAACACGGCATTGCGATGATCTTCACCGACATGCGTCACTTCCGCCATTAATTCCCGGAGCAGAAAATGAAAGTATTAGTGATTGGTAACGGCGGACGCGAGCACGCGCTGGCGTGGAAAGCGGCCCAGTCTCCGCTGGTTAAAACGGTCTTCGTGGCACCGGGCAACGCCGGTACCGCACTGGAACCCGCGCTGCAGAACGTGGCTATCGGCGTGACCGACATTCCGGCGCTGCTGAGTTTTGCCCAGAGCGAGAAAATCGACCTGACCATCGTCGGCCCTGAAGCGCCGCTGGTGATTGGCGTGGTGGATGCGTTCCGCGCGGCGGGCCTGAAAATCTTTGGCCCAACGGAAGGCGCCGCGCAGCTGGAAGGCTCCAAGGCCTTCACCAAAGATTTCCTCGCGCGTCATAACATCCCGACGGCGGAATATCAGAATTTCACTGAAGTGGAGCCTGCTCTGGCCTGGTTACGTGAGAAGGGCGCGCCGATTGTTATCAAGGCCGACGGTCTGGCCGCGGGTAAAGGCGTGATCGTCGCGATGACGCTCGAAGAAGCCGAAGCCGCGGTTCAGGATATGCTGGCAGGTAACGCCTTTGGCGATGCGGGCCACCGCATCGTGATAGAAGAGTTCCTCGACGGTGAAGAGGCGAGCTTTATCGTCATGGTCGACGGCGAGCACGTTCTGCCGATGGCCACCAGCCAGGATCACAAGCGTGTGGGCAATGGCGACACGGGGCCTAATACCGGCGGGATGGGCGCTTACTCCCCTGCGCCGGTCGTGACTGACGACGTCCACCAGCGCACCATGGATCGCATCATCTGGCCTACCGTGAAGGGGATGGCGGCAGAAGGCAATACCTACACCGGTTTCCTTTATGCAGGCCTGATGATCGACAAGCAGGGTAACCCTAAGGTCATCGAATTCAACTGCCGCTTTGGCGATCCAGAAACCCAGCCCATCATGCTGCGCATGAAATCCGATCTGGTTGAGCTGTGCCTGGCTGCCTGCGATGGCAAGCTGGACGAGAAAACCTCCGAGTGGGACGAGCGTGCGTCTCTCGGCGTGGTGATTGCTGCGGGCGGTTATCCGGGCAACTACAGCACCGGTGATGAGATCCACGGTCTGCCGCTGGAAGATATTGACGGTGCGAAAGTGTTCCACGCCGGTACGAAGCTGGCTGAGGACGATCGCGTTCTGACCAACGGCGGACGCGTGCTGTGTGCGACCGCGCTGGGTCATACCGTGGCAGAAGCACAGAAGCGCGCCTATGCGCTGATGGCGGATATTCACTGGAACGGTAGCTTTAGCCGTCAGGATATCGGCTATCGCGCGATTGCGCGTGAGCAGGGGGAGTAATTCCTCCTCGCCCTCACCCTCTTCCACAGGGAGAGGGAATCGTTCGTAGGCCGGATAAGCGTTAGCGCCATCCGGCTTAATCCACAGAACTCAAAAACTCTTCTCTGTCGGCTGCCAGGTGCAGAAATCTTCGTTCGCCACCAATAGCAATTGAGAGCCTTCCGGCGCCTCAAGCCACGCCACGCTCACGTCCATTGATGAATGACGCTGACGGCGTTGAATGTGTTCGGTCGCCCAGGATTCAAGCTCAGGCTTCACCGTTTGCCCTTCGCAGGTGGTTACCGTTCCATCGTTATGCCAGCGCCCCTGGCGCAGCACAACGCGTCCCAGACGAAGCGCATCGCTGGTCTGGCGGATTTGTTCGGCACGGTAACGGTAGAGGGCGATTTGGTCGCTGGAAAGCTGCTGTTTTTGACCGCTGACTTCACGCTGCATAAAGCTCAGCTCGCCATGGTCGTCAAAACGCACTTTCACGTGTTCGGGGGTCTTGCTGTAGACGTTCAGCTCAATCAGCGAGAGATCATCTCCCTGCCAGCGATATTCTGCCGTCGACGTATTGCCGCTATGCCACGGGCTGAAGGCAGACAACAGATGAACTTCATTGCCGGAATCTTTACGCCAGATCCTGACCGCGCCCTGGTTGTCAGCGTAGCCGCTGGCGGTAAACGGCGGCAGAGTGGTGTCGTGACTACAGGCTGACAGCAGCAGCGCACCTGCCAGCGCGAGCGTTCCGCGCCAGAAAGACAAAAGGGGCGTTGCCGCCCCTTCGCTAAAACTGTTCACTGCCACGCGTCTTACTTAACAGCGTCTTTCAGTGCTTTACCAGAAACAAATGCCGGCACGTTAGCTGCGGCGATTTTGATTTCTTTACCGGTCTGCGGGTTGCGGCCAGTACGCTCAGCGCGGTGGTTCACTTTGAAGGTACCGAAACCAACCAGTTGTACAGCATCGCCTTCTTTCAGAGACTCAGTAATAGCAGCCAGGGTAGATTCCAGAGCAGCTTTAGCCTGCACTTTAGACAGATCAGCCTTGTCCGCAATTACATCAATCAGTTGAGTCTTGTTCATAAGTTATCCTTTCAATGTGTTTATCGCTTGCTAAGCATCGAGTGCGACGAAAATGCCAAAAAAGCACTCTCCTGCATACACGCACCGATAGCCACTTTTTTTCGCCCCCCAAATGTAGACCAGACAAGGGTCGAAAGGGAAGAGTCGAGGAGCGACAAAACGGGCGTTATCTCAAGTTTTCTTATCTCATTGGTTAAAAATTATACCAATATTACTCTCACCGGCCTCACGTAAGTCCGCGCGCAGCCCTTTTATCAGCTCAATGTCGCGTTCTTCACACTCTGCCAGCAGGCGGAAAATCTCCCACTGGATATCCCATTCTTGCTCAACGGCCGGGTTCGCACGCAGCTCTTCGTCGGTCATCTCGCGACCTTCCTGGGTCATTTCCAGCATCGCCACGGTGGTGATAGAGGCCTTACTGACTTCGATAGCGTGCTCCAGCGTCTCACCGCTCAGGCGGGAGTGGAGCAATTCGCTTAACGCCACACAGGCATCAATTGCCGGGTAGACGCCGTACAGGTCAAAATCATCCGCCACCGGGATCGCCTCTTCCAGCTTTTCGAGCTGAGAGTCGAAATTCACCTTCGCGTCTTTCACCGTCAGCGTTTCCCAGATCAGATCCAGAATGCGGCGGTAGATATGGCCATCACCAAAGCCGGTCTGCTTGCAGAACGCGGCATAGTTGGGATACATGCGCTCGCACAGGCAAGCCATAAAGGTGACGTGCTGCCAGCTTTCCAGCTTTTCAAGGCGCAGGTGAATCGGGTTTTGTAGCATGATGATCTCTCGAATCGAAAATTAGGCGCAGTTTACCTGAATCATCGCTGAATTTCCTGCCAACGAACAAAAGCCGGACGCGAAGAGGCCACCGCGTCAGCCCAGCGCGTTGGCTCCGGTAAGCGGTAGCCCTTCATGCAGCGCTGTACCCACGCCAGGGCGCTGTCCATACTCACCCGATGGCCGGTGGCGATGAACAGCGGATTACAGCGTGCCTTGCTGCGCCAGACCCACGCCAGCTGCTCGCCTTTATGGATAAGCGGTGCCAGCGCACCCGGCTCGGCGGAGAGTGGCTCAAACGCGCCGCAGAGGCGTTTCTTGGCGACGCCGATGGTCGGCACATCCACCAGCAGACCAAAATGGCTAGCAACGCCTAAACGGCGCGGGTGTGAGATACCGTGCCCATCGACAAAAAGCAGGTCAGGTTTTTGCGAAAGCTGCTCCCACGCTGCCAGCAGCGCGGGATATTCGCGGAAGGAGAGAAAGCCCGGAATGTACGGCATGGTGGTGGCAATACGCGCGACCTTGTACTCCACCAGCTCGAGCGAAGGGTATTTCAGGACCACCATCGCCGCTCGCGTCACGTCCCCACCCTGCTCAAACCCGACGTCGGCTCCGCCAATGTACTGCGGAGGATCCTTATCCAGACGATCCTCGCGGATCACCGATGAGGCCAGTTCGATTTGTTGAGCGCGTAGCGACGCGAGATCCATAACGACTCCTTACTTGTGATACTGGGCAGAAAGCCGATGCACCGCCTCCACAAATACGCCTGCGTGCTCCGGCGGTACATCCTGATGAATACCGTGGCCGAGGTTAAAGACGTGGCCTTCCCCCTGGCCGAAACCAGACAGTATAGTCGACACTTCTTCTTCAATGCGGGCAGGCGGCGCATAGAGCATGGACGGGTCCATATTGCCCTGAAGCGCCACTTTGTCGCCCACGCGGCGGCGGGCATCAGCGATATCGGTGGTCCAGTCGAGACCCAGAGCGTCACAGCCGGTTGCCGCCATGGCTTCCAGCCACTGACCGCCACCTTTGGTGAACAGCGTCACCGGCACGCGGCGGCCTTCGTTTTCGCGCAGCAGGCCGTCAACGATTTTATGCATGTAATACAGGGAGAACTGTTGATAATCACGCCCGGTCAGCACGCCGCCCCAGGTATCGAAAATCATCACCGACTGCGCACCGGCTTTAATCTGCGCGTTGAGGTAGAGCGTGACGCTCTTCGCGAGCTTGTCGAGCAGCGCATGCAGAGCCAGCGGCTCGGCGTACATCATCTTTTTAATCAGGGTGAAGGCTTTGCTGCTGCCCCCTTCCACCATATAGGTCGCCAGCGTCCACGGGCTGCCGGAGAAGCCAATCAGCGGCACTTCCCCTTTCAGCTCGCGGCGAATGGTGCGCACGGCGTTCATCACGTAGCCCAGCTCGCCTTCCGGATCGGGGATCGGCAGTTTGTCCACGTCGGCTTTGCTTCTGATCGGAGAGGTAAAACGCGGGCCTTCACCGGTTTCGAAGTACAGGCCAAGGCCCATCGCATCCGGAATGGTCAGAATATCCGAGAAGAGGATCGCCGCATCCAGCGGGAAGCGGCGCAGCGGCTGGAGCGTCACTTCACAGGCCAGCTCGGCGTTTTTGCACAGCGACATAAAATCGCCCGCCTGCGCGCGCGTGGCTTTGTACTCTGGCAGATAGCGTCCCGCCTGGCGCATCATCCACACCGGGGTGACATCAACGGGCTGGCGCAGCAGCGCACGCAGATAACGATCGTTCTTCAGTTCGGTCATTTTTGCAGTTCCTTAAGCGTCATGGCCTCAGTGTAACACTACTCATACTCGGCCCGACACATCGCCACGGTATCTTCTATGAGCCGACGCGCCACGGTGCCCGGTGGGGGAAGCAGCGGTAGATCGTCATACCGATACCAGTTCGCATCCAGCAGCTCTTTCTGATCGATAACGATCTCGCCGCTGTCATAGTCGGCCATAAAGGCCGTCATCAGCGACTGCGGGAACGGCCACGGCTGGGAGGTGACGTAGCGCAGGTTCTTCACTTTGATTCCGCTCTCTTCCATCACCTCGCGCGCCACTGCCTGCTCCAGCGTTTCGCCCACTTCGACGAACCCGGCCAGCACGGTATGAATGCCGTTGCGATGGCGGGTATGCTGTGCAAGCAAAATAGAGTCATCCCGACGGATAGCGACGATAATGCACGGCGCAATTTGTGGGTAATAACGTTCGCGGCAGTGGCTGCAGAGCATCGCCCACTCGGTTTTACTCGGGTGCATGGTATGGCCGCAATAGCCGCAGTATTTGTGCGAACGGTAAAACTCCGCCAGCTGCACGCCCCGCCCCGCCAGCTGGAACAGGCCTACGTCCAGATCCAACACCTGGCGAACGGATCCCATATCCAGACGACGCGATTGTTGGATCAACCACACGGGTTCACCCTGCCACTCGCCGATCTTCAGCGCAGGCTGGCCCACGAGATCAAACGTTTCCGCCGCACCGTAGGGCAGCTCTCCACCGGGCAACCATAATTTTTGTTCGTGACTGACGATCCACCAACCCAGATCTGATTTTTCAATAATACGATCCATATCTATTGCACTACCTTCGCTTCACTGACATGTTGTTAGCATTGTGGTTACATTCTGGATGAGCAGATTCAATCCTACACTTTGCGGAGTCGACCATGTTAAACCAGCTAGAAAGCCTGACTGAGCGCGTTAGAGGAAGTAACAAACTGGTGGATCGCTGGCTACATGTGCGCAAGCATCTACTCGTGGCTTATTACAATCTGGTCGGTCTTAAGCCTGGCAAAGAATCGTTTATGCGGCTGAATGAAAAAGCGCTGGATGATTTTTGTCAGAGCCTGGTCGACTATCTGTCCGACGGCCATTTCAATATTTATGAACGCATTATCCGCGAAATGGAAGGGACAACGCCGTATTTAGCGGCCAGCAAGCTTTGTCCGCTGCTGGAAGCCAACACCCAGCAGATCATGGATTACTACGATTCCACGCTTGAGAACGCCATCGATCACGATAACTATCTAGAGTTCCAGCAGGCGCTTTCCGACCTTGGCGAAGCGCTGGAAGAGCGATTCACGCTGGAAGATAAGCTGATTAGCCTCGTCCTGGACGCCAGCCCCGAAGATAACATCGCGCGCCCGGCTTGAGTTCTTAATCGTTAACGAGTAATTTACAACCATTCGCCCCTCTCACGAGGGGGATTTTTCTTGTCGGAGTGCCCAGAGCGAAAGCCGGGCTGAGACCGTTAATTCGGGATCCGCGGAACCTGATCAGGCTAATACCTGCGAAGGGAACAAGAGTCACACTGCTGTTGTATCGCCCCCCGGGCGATCCTCTCTTGCTTCATCCGTCGTCTGACAAGCCATGTCCTTCACTTTTGGAATGAGCTATGTCTACTGCAAAACTGACCCGCCGCGAACAGCGTGCACAGGCCCAACACTTCATCGACACCCTGGAAGGCACCGCTTTCCCGAACTCGAAACGCATCTACATTTCCGGCTCGCAGGCCGATATCCGCGTCCCGATGCGTGAAATCCAGCTCAGCCCGACGCTTATCGGCGGCAGCAAAGAGAATCCGCAGTATGAAGACAACGAAGCCGTGCCGGTGTATGACACCTCCGGCCCGTACGGCGATCCTGATGTGGCTATTAACGTCCAGCAGGGTCTGGCAAAGCTGCGCCAGCCGTGGATAGAGGCGCGTAACGACTGCGAAGAACTGAGCGTACGCAGTTCTGCATACACCAAAGAACGCCTGGCCGACGACGGTCTGGACGCGCTGCGCTTTACCGGCCTGCTGACGCCAAAACGCGCCAGAGCGGGCAAATGCGTGACGCAGCTGCACTACGCCCGCCAGGGGATCGTCACGCCGGAGATGGAGTTCATCGCCATCCGCGAGAACATGGGCCGCGAGCGTATCCGCAGCGAAGTGCTGCGCTACCAGCACCCGGGCGAAGGCTTTGGCGCACGCCTGCCGGAGAACATCACGCCGGAGTTTGTGCGTGACGAAGTGGCCGCAGGCCGCGCGATCATCCCCGCCAATATTAACCACCCGGAATCCGAGCCGATGATTATCGGCCGCAACTTCCTGGTGAAGGTCAACGCTAACATCGGTAACTCGGCCGTCACCTCCTCCATCGAAGAAGAGGTTGAGAAGCTGGTCTGGTCAACGCGCTGGGGCGCGGACACGGTAATGGATCTCTCCACCGGCCGCTATATTCACGAAACCCGCGAATGGATCCTGCGTAACAGCCCGGTTCCGATTGGCACCGTCCCGATTTATCAGGCGCTGGAGAAGGTCAACGGCATCGCCGAAAACCTTACCTGGGAAGCGTTCCGCGACACGCTGCTGGAGCAGGCGGAACAGGGCGTGGACTACTTCACCATTCACGCGGGCGTGCTGCTGCGCTACGTGCCGATGACCGCGAAGCGTCTGACCGGCATCGTCTCGCGCGGCGGTTCGATCATGGCGAAGTGGTGCCTCTCCCATCACCAGGAGAACTTCCTTTACGAACACTTCCGCGAGATCTGCGAAATCTGCGCCGCTTACGATGTCTCTCTGTCGCTGGGCGACGGCCTGCGCCCGGGCTCCATCCGCGATGCTAACGACGAAGCACAGTTTGCCGAGCTGCACACGCTGGGCGAGCTGACCAAAATCGCCTGGGAATATGACGTGCAGGTGATGATTGAAGGCCCGGGCCACGTGCCGATGCAGATGATCCGCCGCAACATGACCGAAGAGCTGGAGCACTGCCACGAAGCGCCGTTCTACACGCTGGGGCCGCTGACCACCGACATCGCGCCGGGCTATGACCACTTCACGTCAGGCATTGGGGCGGCGATGATCGGCTGGTTCGGCTGCGCCATGCTCTGCTACGTGACGCCGAAAGAGCACCTCGGGCTGCCAAACAAAGAGGACGTGAAGCAGGGGCTGATCACCTACAAAATTGCCGCCCACGCGGCGGATCTGGCCAAAGGCCACCCGGGCGCGCAAATTCGTGATAACGCCATGTCGAAGGCGCGCTTTGAATTCCGCTGGGAAGACCAGTTCAACCTGGCGCTGGATCCGTTCACCGCCCGCGCCTACCACGACGAAACCCTGCCGCAGGAGTCGGGCAAAGTCGCGCACTTCTGCTCCATGTGTGGGCCGAAGTTCTGCTCGATGAAAATCAGCCAGGAGGTGCGCGACTACGCCGCCACGCAAACCATTGAAGTGGGTATGGCGGACATGTCCGAAGCCTTCCGCGCCAAAGGCGGCGAAATCTACCTCAAAAAAGAGGAGGCGTAATGTACCAGCCCGATTTCCCACCCGTTCCCTACCGTTTAGGGCTCTATCCGGTGGTGGACAGCGTGGCGTGGATAGCGCGCCTGCTGGAGGCAGGCGTTCGCACCCTCCAGCTGCGCATCAAGGATAAACGCGATGAGGAGGTGGAAGCCGATGTGGTTGCCGCCATTGCGCTGGGGCGACGGTATAACGCCCGGCTGTTTATCAACGACTACTGGCGGCTGGCCGTTAAGCACCGGGCGTACGGCGTGCATCTGGGTCAGGAGGACCTGGAAACAACGGATCTGAGCGCTATCCGCGAAGCCGGGCTGCGTCTTGGCGTGTCAACACACGATGACATGGAGATCGACGTGGCCCTGGCGGCCCGTCCCTCTTACATCGCACTCGGTCACGTCTTCCCGACGCAAACCAAGCAGATGCCCTCCGCTCCGCAGGGTCTGACGCAACTGGCGGGTCACGTTAAACGCCTTGCCGACTACCCCACCGTCGCCATCGGCGGAATCAGCCTGGAACGCGCCCCGGCAGTGCTGGAGACCGGCGTGGGCAGCATCGCCGTCGTCAGCGCCATCACCCAGGCCGCAGACTGGCAGGCCGCCACCGAACAGCTGTTACAGCTGGCAGGAGCAGGCGATGAATGATCGCGACTTTATGCGCTACAGCCGTCAGATCCTGCTGGAAGATATCGCCATCGACGGGCAGCAAAAACTGCTCGCCAGCCGGGTGCTGATTGTTGGCCTGGGGGGATTAGGCGCACCCGCCGCGCTCTATCTGGCAGGCGCGGGTATCGGCACGCTGGTGCTGGCCGACGACGACGAGGTCCACCTCAGCAACCTGCAGCGACAAATCCTCTTTACCACCGAGGATATCAACCAGCCGAAAGCGCAGATCACCCGGCAGCGGCTGCATCAGCTTAACCCGGATATCGAACTGATTGCCCTACAGGAGCGGCTTGGCGGTGAAAGCCTGCACCGTGAAGTCGCCCTTGCCGACGTGGTGCTGGACTGTACCGACAACATGGCGACGCGCCAGGCGATCAACGCCGCCTGCGTGGCAAATCATACGCCGCTTATCACCGCCAGCGCGGTGGGGTTCGGCGGGCAAATGATGGTTCTGACGCCACCGTGGACGCAGGGCTGCTATCGCTGCCTGTGGCCGGACGATGCCGAGCCGACGCGCAACTGCCGTACGGCGGGCATTCTGGGTCCGGTGGTCGGCGTGATGGGCACGATGCAGGCGCTGGAGGCCATCAAGCTGCTCAGCGGCATGGAGACGGAACGCAATACGCTGCGGCTGTTTGATGCCCGCTCCAGCGGCTGGCGTCATCTGGCGCTGCATCGCGCCAGCCACTGCCCGGTGTGCGGAGGCCGCGATGCGCATTCTGTTTAACGATGAGCCGATGAGCTGCGACGACGGGCTAACCGTTGCCGCACTGCTCGACAAATTGCGCCAGCTCAGGCCGGGAACGGCGCTGGCGCTCAATCAACAGATCCTGCCGCGCGAGCAGTGGGAACATCAGCAGGTCAATGAAGGCGACCAGATCCTGCTGTTTCAGGTTATCGCAGGGGGCTGAGATGTTACGTATTGCCGATAAGGTTTTTGATTCGCATCTGTTTACCGGAACCGGAAAATTCGCCTCGCCGCAGCTGATGGTGGAGGCCATTCGCGAAAGCGGCAGCCAGCTGGTGACGCTGGCGCTTAAGCGCGTGGATCTGCGCCATCACAGCGATGCCATTCTGGCTCCGTTGCTGGAAGCGGGCGTCACGCTGTTGCCCAACACCTCCGGTGCCAAAACGGCAGAAGAGGCGATTTTTGCCGCACAGCTGGCACAGGAGGCGCTCGGCACCCGCTGGTTGAAGCTGGAAATCCATCCGGATGCCCGCTGGCTGCTGCCCGATCCGATTGAAACGCTGAAAGCGGCTGAAAAGCTGGTTCAGCAAGGGTTTACCGTCCTGCCTTACTGCGGGGCCGACCCTGTCCTGTGCAAACGGCTGGAAGAGGTCGGCTGCGCTGCCGTCATGCCGCTGGGGGCCCCCATTGGCTCCAACCAAGGGCTGGAGACCCGCGCGATGCTGGAAATCATTATTGAGCAGGCTACCGTGCCGGTGGTGGTGGATGCGGGCATTGGCGTGCCCAGCCATGCCGCGCAGGCGCTGGAGATGGGTGCTGACGCGGTGCTGGTGAATACGGCTATCGCGGTTGCCGACGATCCGGTCATGATGGCGCGTGCATTCCGCCTGGCCGTAGAGGCAGGCCTGCTGGCAAGGGGATCCGGCCCCGGCTCGCGCAGTTTCCAGGCGCAGGCCACCAGCCCGCTGACCGGTTTTCTGGAGGCGATCTCATGAGCACGTTTACCGAGCGCTGGCGCCAGCTTAACTGGGACGACATTGCCCTGCGTATCAACAGCAAAACGGCGGCTGACGTGGAGCGCGCGCTGCAGGCCCGTCATCTGACCCGCGAGGATCTGATGGCCCTGCTCTCCCCGGCGGCCAGCGCCTACCTCGAACCGATGGCCCAGCGAGCGCAGCGGCTTACCCGCCAGCGGTTTGGCAACACGGTGAGTTTCTACGTGCCGCTCTATCTCTCCAACCTGTGCGCCAATGACTGCACCTACTGCGGTTTCTCCATGAGCAACCGCATCAAGCGTAAAACGCTCGATGAGGCTGAGATTGCCCGTGAGTGTGCGGCCATCCGTGAAATGGGCTTTGAACATCTTTTGCTGGTCACGGGCGAACATCAGGGGAAAGTGGGAATGGACTATTTCCGCCGGCACCTTCCCGCCATTCGTCGTCAGTTTGCGTCGTTGCAGATGGAAGTGCAGCCTCTGTCGCAGGAAGAGTACGCGGAGCTCAAAACGCTCGGGCTGGACGGCGTCATGGTCTATCAGGAAACCTACCACGAGGCGACGTACGCCCGACACCACCTGAAGGGCAAGAAACAGGATTTCTTCTTCCGCCTGGAAACGCCGGACAGGCTGGGTCGCGCCGGTATCGACAAAATCGGTCTGGGTGCGCTGATCGGGCTCTCCGACAGCTGGCGGGTGGATTGTTACATGGTGGCGGAACATCTGCTGTGGCTCCAGCAGCACTACTGGCAGAGCCGATACTCCATCTCCTTCCCGCGCCTGCGTCCCTGCGCGGGAGGAATTGAACCGGCTTCGCTGATGGATGAACGCCAGCTGGTGCAGACCATTTGCGCGTTTCGCCTGCTCGCTCCGGAAGTGGAATTATCGCTCTCAACGCGCGAGTCTCCGGCATTTCGCGATCGCGTCATCCCGATTGCAATTAACAACGTCAGCGCGTTTTCCAAAACGCAGCCTGGCGGCTACGCCGACGACCATCCGGAACTGGAACAATTTGCACCCCATGACGGACGACGCCCGGAAGCGGTCGCCGCCGTCCTGACGGCGCAGGGTCTTCAGCCCGTCTGGAAAGACTGGGACAGCTGGCTGGGAAGAGCCTCGCAGTGACGTTGAAACGCACTGCAACACGTTAAAAAATTGTCGAGCCGCGACGAAAAGGCAAAACCGGAAGATTGTCAGCGATTGTCCGGTTTTTTATTGTCACACGGTCAGCAACGGATGCTGACCAGGGCGAAAAGCTTCTTCCTCGTTTCGCCCTGCCTCTGGTTCATTGCAAAAACGGCTCATGCCATTTTAATAAGTATTTTCTTAATGGTTCTTAAGATAAATCATCCTGTCAAAAATCGCGTGCCGTATAATTCACCGCTAACCGCAGGACAGCGACTATGCTGAGAGGATATCGGCAGACGAAAAGTATTCACCATCAGGAACGATGTACAGCTCATGGCACTTCACAGCAAAAAGCTCTCTTTTACCCGGCCCATTATGCTCAGCTTTGCGGGGATCCTCTGCAGTTTTGCGGTGATCGCGATCGCGGTGACGCTTTCGCAACGAAAGGATTTTCTTGAGGATTATCATAAGATCAATAGCAACTTCACGCACAACCTGGCGGTGAACTACACCGAATCTATCCTGCGCGAAAACGACTATATTCTGGGCCGTTCCGCGATGTACTTTGCGCGCGACGACAGGCTAAACGAGACGCTAAACCTTAACCCGACGCAGGGGCTGCAGATGGTCATGCATTTGCAGAACCTGATGCCGACCGTCTCCTCCATTTCGCTTGCCGATACGCAGGGGCATTATCTGCGCGCGCCAGAGGTGCTCCCCACGGAGAAGAGTAAAACCTTCGATCCCCGAACGCGGCCGTGGTTTGTCGCTCAGGCGGAAGCCAGCATCTTCAGCCACTATACCCGTCCCTACATGGACTACTTTACCGGCCATCCGACGGTAACCCTTTATAAGCCGTTGATCTCGCCGGAAGGCAGACTGAAGGGAACGATCGCCTTTCATCTTGATTTGACGTCAATGGGCTATACCCTGCGCCAGATGGTGGCGCCCGTTCAGGGGGAATTCTTCGTCGTCGAACGCGACGGTGCTGTGGTGCTGCATCCGGATACCGGCGCGCTCTTCAAGCAGTACGTGAGCGAAGCGCTGATGGACAAAATGACCAGCGGCGAAGGCCATCTTTACGACAAGAAAAGCAACGCCTGGTATTACTATTACTCGTTTACCAACCCGGACTGGTTTGTCATCTACCGGGTATCCGGTGCGACGCTCACCGATATCACCCGCCACGAAACGACGATCGTTGGCTGGGGGTTTGCGCTGGCGGCCATCATCATCATCCTTTTCGGCTTATACCTCCGCCACGCCTCGCGTAGCGTGCTGATGCACATTATCAATGCCATCAAAACCGGCGATGTTAACGAGGCGCCGCGCCTGGAAGCGATGTTGAGCCACACGATTCAGTCCAATAAAGAGCGCGAAATGGCGTATGTGCGCCAGGCCACCCACGATGCGCTGACGGGCTGTAAAAACCGCCGCGCGTTCGACAGCGATATCGCAGAGCTGCTGAATGCTCAGCAGCCCTTCGCGATGGCGCTGGTGGATATTGATAACTTTAAGTCAATTAACGACACGCTGGGTCACCTGACCGGTGATATCGTTCTACGCAACGTGGCTCGTGAAGGGATCCAGATTATGCAGCCACATCACGTCTCGGTTTACCGTTATGGCGGAGAAGAGTTCGCCGTAATCTTCCAGGCGGAGCAGATGTCTTCCGCGCTCTCATTACTGGAAGCGTGGCGTACCGCCGTTGAAAAACGCGTCTGGCGGGAAGAAAACCTGCGGGTTACGTTCAGCGGCGGTCTTGGGGAGTGGCATTTTGAACCGCTGGAACAATTTGTCGGAAGCGTTGATAACGCCCTCTACAGCGCCAAACAGCAGGGAAAAAATCGAATCGTTCGCACATCCATCAGCTAATCCTCTCGCCTTCACCCTGCCCGTTTCAACGGGCCGGGTACCCGCCAATGTAAAATTGTAACCGGTTTCAGAAAAACGCCTGTTTCTTTGTGATGCCTGACACACAATCGCGGTAAAGCGGTTGTTGAAGCGGTCTGCACGGGATAATTATCAATAAACACATGTAGATCGAGGCTGATTATGAAGAACATCGTTTTATGCTGTGCAGCGGGAATGTCAACCAGCATGCTGGTTCAACGTATGAAAGACGCCGCGCAGAAAAAAGGGGTTGAAGTCACCATTAAAGCCGTTCCGGTTGCGGAGTTTAAAGACAACATCGCAACGGCCGACATCGTATTGCTGGGGCCACAGGTTAAATACGAGCAGGCTAAATTACAGGCGCAGGCCGACCCGCTGGGCAAAAAGGTCGCGGTGATCGACATGATGGATTACGGCATGATGAAAGGTGATGCCGTACTGGATAAAGCGCTCAAACTTCTGGAGTCATAATGGAAGACTTAGAAACCACGATTATGGAACTGCTTGTTAACGCAGGCGCGGCGCGCAGTGCGGCCCTGACGGCATTGCAGATGGCGCGTAAAGGTGAGTTTGACGAAGCCGAAAAAGCGATGGAAGAGTCGCGGGAATATGTGAAGCATGCGCACACCATACAGACGCAGCTTATCGGTCTTGATGAAGGGACCGGGAAGCTTCCGGTTAACCTGATCACCGTCCACTCGCAGGATCACCTGATGAACGCCATGGTCATACAGGACCTGGCGGGCGATATGATTGAGCTGTATCGACGGATCCCATTAGTAAACTGAAATAGTGCAGATATAAAAAAACCCGCCGAAGCGGGTTTTTTATTAGCGACTCAACGATTACTCGTTGTCGGAGCCACCCAGACCTGCGTTCAGCAGTTCTGCCAGGCTCGCGGATGCATCTTCAGCAGTAACCTGCGGTGCAGCTGGCAGTTCGCCTGCAGCACGACGACGCATACGATCCTGATGGTACGCATAACCGGTACCAGCCGGGATCAGACGACCCACGATAACGTTCTCTTTCAGACCGCGCAGTTCATCACGTTTACCTGCAACAGCGGCTTCGGTCAGGACACGAGTCGTTTCCTGGAACGATGCTGCAGAGATGAAGGACTCGGTTGCCAGAGACGCTTTGGTGATACCCAGCAGATCGCGCGAGAAGGTCGCACCGATTTTGCCGTTCGCTTCCAGTTCGCGGTTAGCGATCTTGACGCGTGAGTATTCAACCTGCTCGCCTTCGAGGAACTCGGAGCTGCCCGCGTTTTCGATGGTTGCTTTACGCAGCATCTGACGAACGATAACTTCGATGTGTTTATCGTTAATCTTAACGCCCTGCAGGCGGTATACGTCCTGTACTTCGTTAACGATGTAACGAGTAACAGCATGCACACCACGCAGACGCAGGATGTCGTGCGGCGCTTCTGGACCGTCGGAAACCACGTCACCACGTTCTACGCGTTCACCTTCGAACACGTTGAGCTGACGCCACTTAGGAATCATCTCTTCGTACGGTTCGCTGCCATCTACTGGAGTGATAACCAGACGGCGCTTACCTTTGGTCTCTTTACCGAAGGAGATGATACCGCTGATTTCAGCCAGGATTGCCGGCTCTTTCGGACGACGTGCTTCGAACAGGTCCGCAACGCGTGGCAGACCACCGGTGATGTCCTTGGTACCGCCGGATTCCTGAGGAATACGCGCCAGGGTGTCACCCGAGCTGATCTGTACGCCATCTTCCAGCTGTACAATCGCTTTACCCGGCAGGAAGTACTGCGCAGGCATATCGGTACCTGGGATCAGAACGTCATTACCCTGAGCATCAACGATTTTCAGTGCAGGACGCAGATCTTTACCGCCGGTAGTACGTTCAGCAGAATCCAGAACCACCAGAGAAGACAGACCGGTCAGCTCGTCAGTCTGACGAGTAATGGTCTGGCCGTCGATCATGTCAGTGAAGCGGATGAAACCACTTACTTCGGTGATAACCGGCATGGTGTGTGGATCCCAGTTTGCAACGGTTTCACCGCCGGCAACCTGCTCGCCATCACCTTTCGCCATAACCGCACCGTAAGGCACTTTATAGCTCTCTTTGGTACGACCGAATTCGTCGATCAGCTTCAGCTCGGTGTTACGTGAAGTGATAACCAGTTTACCGCTGGAGTTCACAACCGACTTCGCGTTGCTGAGCTTGATGCTACCTTTGTTTTTCACCTGGATGCTGGATTCAGCAGCCGCACGAGATGCCGCACCACCGATGTGGAACGTACGCATCGTCAGCTGTGTACCCGGCTCACCGATGGACTGTGCCGCGATAACGCCGATGGCTTCACCTTTGTTGATGATGTGGCCACGCGCCAGGTCACGACCGTAGCAGTGCGCACATACACCAAAGTCGGTGTCACAGGATACAACGGAACGCACCTTCACGGAGTCAACAGAGTTCGCTTCCAGCAGGTCACACCACTGTTCGTGCAGCAGGGTGTTGCGTGGAACCAGAATGTCTGCGGTGCCCGGCTTCAGAATGTCTTCCGCGGTCACACGACCCAGTACGCGATCACGCAGTGGCTCTTTAACATCACCACCCTCGATAACCGGGGTCATGGTGATACCTTCGAGGGTGCCACAATCGTCTTCGGTCACAACCAGATCCTGCGCAACGTCTACCAGACGACGCGTCAGATAACCGGAGTTCGCGGTTTTCAGTGCGGTATCCGCCAGACCTTTACGCGCACCGTGCGTGGAGATGAAGTACTGGAGTACGTTCAGACCTTCACGGAAGTTCGCGGTGATTGGCGTTTCGATGATGGAGCCATCTGGCTTCGCCATCAGACCACGCATACCTGCCAGCTGACGAATCTGTGCTGCAGAACCACGCGCACCGGAGTCGGCCATCATGTAGATGCTGTTGAAGGAAACCTGCTGCTCTTCTACGCCGTCACGGTTAATCACGGTTTCGGTCTGCAGGTTGTCCATCATCGCTTTGGATACACGATCGTTCGCCGCTGCCCAGATATCGATAACTTTGTTATAGCGTTCGCCCGCGGTAACCAGACCAGACTGGAACTGCTCCTGGATCTCAGCAACTTCAGCTTCCGCTTCAGAGATGATCTCGTGTTTCTTCTCTGGGATGACCATGTCATCGATACCAACAGATGCACCTGAACGCGCTGCATAAGCAAAGCCGGTGTACATAGTCTGGTCAGCGAAGATAACGGTCGGCTTCAGGCCCAGAATGCGGTAACAGGTGTTCAGCATTTTGGAGATCGCTTTCTTGCCCAGCGCCTGGTTGACGATGGAGAAAGGCAGACCTTTCGGTACGATCATCCACAGAATGGCACGGCCAACGGTCGTGTCTTTCAGGCTGGTTTTCGCAACGAATTCGCCGTTTGCATCTTTTTCGTATTCGGTGATACGCACTTTAACGCGCGCATGCAGAGAGGCCAGGCCAGCGCGATAAATACGCTCAGCTTCTTTCGGGCCAGTCAGCACCATGCCTTCGCCTTTGGCGTTAACACAGTCACGGGTCATGTAGTACAGACCCAGTACAACGTCCTGAGAAGGAACGATAATTGGCTCACCGTTCGCTGGAGACAGGATGTTGTTAGTAGACATCATCAACGCACGCGCTTCGAGCTGGGCTTCCAGCGTCAGCGGTACGTGAACAGCCATCTGGTCACCATCGAAGTCGGCGTTATAGGCCGCACAAACCAGCGGGTGCAGCTGGATCGCTTTACCTTCGATCAGGACTGGCTCAAATGCCTGGATACCCAGACGGTGCAGAGTTGGTGCACGGTTCAGCAGTACCGGGTGTTCGCGGATAACTTCGTCCAGGATATCCCAAACGACAGCTTCTTCACGCTCAACCATTTTCTTAGCGGCTTTGATGGTGGTGGCCAGGCCACGCAGTTCCAGCTTGCCGTAGATGAACGGTTTGAACAGCTCCAGTGCCATTTTCTTCGGCAGACCGCACTGATGCAGACGCAGGTATGGACCTACGGTGATTACAGAACGCCCGGAGTAGTCAACACGCTTACCGAGCAGGTTCTGACGGAAACGACCCTGTTTACCTTTGATCATGTCGGCCAAAGATTTCAGAGGACGTTTGTTAGAACCGGTGATCGCACGACCGCGACGACCGTTATCCAGCAGGGCATCTACCGCTTCCTGCAGCATACGTTTTTCGTTGCGTACGATGATGTCCGGCGCAGCCAGATCCAGCAGACGTTTCAGACGGTTGTTACGGTTGATCACGCGACGATACAGATCGTTCAGATCGGACGTTGCGAAACGACCACCATCCAGCGGAACCAGTGGACGCAGATCTGGCGGCAGAACCGGCAGAACGGTCAGGATCATCCACTCTGGCTTGTTACCAGACTGAACGAACGCTTCCAGCAGTTTGATACGCTTGGTCAGCTTTTTACGCTTGGTTTCGGAGTTGGTTTCGTTCAGCTCTTCACGCAACTGCTCGCACTCTTGCTCCAGATCCATGCTCTTCAGCAGAGCCTGAATAGCTTCCGCACCCATCTTCGCGTCGAATTCGTCACCGAACTCTTCCAGCGCGTCCAGATACTGCTCTTCAGTCAGGATCTGATGACGTTCCAGGTTCGTCATCCCGCCTTCGATAACCACATAAGATTCGAAGTACAGAACACGTTCGATATCACGCAGCGGCATATCCAGCAGCAGACCGATACGGGACGGCAGTGATTTCAGGAACCAGATGTGAGCAGTCGGAGACGCCAGCTCGATGTGGCCCATGCGCTCACGGCGCACTTTGGTCTGGGTCACTTCAACGCCGCACTTCTCACAGATCACACCGCGGTGTTTCAGGCGCTTGTACTTACCGCACAGGCACTCGTAATCTTTTACTGGCCCGAAAATACGCGCACAGAAAAGGCCGTCACGCTCAGGCTTGAACGTACGGTAGTTGATGGTTTCCGGCTTTTTAACTTCACCGAAAGACCATGAACGGATCATGTCTGGCGAAGCCAGAGCAATTTTGATCGCATCAAACTCTTCGGTTTTAGTCTGCGCTTTCAGAAACTTTAATAAATCTTTCACGGATTTGCTCCCGTCGGAGTTAGCACAATCCGGTGCCGGGGGTTAACCCGGCACCAGTGACCTGTTTGAGCGAGAATTACTCGTCTTCCAGTTCGATGTTGATACCCAGCGAACGAATCTCTTTCAACAGTACGTTGAAGGATTCTGGCATGCCTGGTTCCATCTGATGGTTGCCGTCCACGATGTTTTTATACATCTTAGTACGACCGTTCACGTCATCAGACTTAACGGTGAGCATTTCCTGCAGGGTGTATGCCGCGCCGTATGCTTCCAGCGCCCACACTTCCATCTCCCCGAAGCGCTGACCACCGAACTGTGCCTTACCACCCAGCGGCTGCTGAGTAACCAGGCTGTAAGAACCGGTAGAACGAGCGTGCATCTTGTCGTCGACCAGGTGGTTCAGTTTCAGCATGTACATGTAACCTACGGTTACCGGACGTTCGAACTGTTCACCGGTACGGCCGTCAAACAGCGTAATCTGACCAGACGTTGGCAGACCACCCAGTTGCAGCAGCTCTTTAATTTCTGCTTCTTTTGCACCGTCGAATACCGGCGTTGCAATTGGCATACCTTTGCGCAGGTTCTCTGCCAGACGCAGCACTTCTTCATCGCTGAAGGTGTTCAGGTCGACTTTCTGACGCACGTCGGTACCCAGATCGTAGGCACGCTGGATGAATTCGCGCAGTTTCGCGACTTCCTGCTGCTGTTTCAGCATGGCGTTAATCTTGTCGCCGATGCCTTTCGCAGCCATACCCAGGTGAGTTTCCAGGATCTGACCAATGTTCATACGAGACGGTACGCCCAGTGGGTTCAGTACGATATCTACCGGCGTACCGTTAGCATCGTGCGGCATATCTTCGATCGGGTTGATCTTAGAGATAACACCCTTGTTACCGTGACGACCTGCCATCTTATCACCAGGCTGGATCTGACGTTTAACAGCCAGATAGACCTTAACAATCTTCAGCACGCCTGGTGCCAGATCGTCGCCCTGAGTGATTTTGCGGCGTTTCGCTTCGAGTTTTTTCTCGAACTCGTGTTTCAGTTCGTCATACTGCTCAGCCAGCTGTTCCAGCTGATTTTGTTTCTCTTCGTCGGTCAGGCCCAGTTCCAGCCAGCGATCGCGTGGCAGTTTGTCGAGCTTCTCAGCTTCAACGCCACCGGCAACCAGCACCGCATAGATACGGCTGAACAGACCCGCTTCGAGGATCTGCAGTTCTTCAGACAGGTCTTTCTTAGCCTGTTTGAGCTGCATCTCTTCGATTTCCAGCGCACGCTTATCTTTCTCAACGCCATCACGAGTGAAGACCTGAACGTCGATAACCGTACCGGAAACACCGTTTGGTACGCGCAGAGAAGAGTCTTTAACGTCAGACGCTTTCTCACCGAAGATGGCACGCAGCAGTTTCTCTTCTGGCGTCAGCTGGGTTTCACCTTTCGGCGTAACCTTACCAACCAGAATGTCGCCGCCGGTCACTTCCGCACCGATGTAAACAATACCGGATTCATCCAGTTTGGAGAGCGCAGCTTCACCCACGTTAGGGATGTCAGCAGTGATCTCTTCTGGCCCCAGCTTGGTGTCACGGGACACACACGCCAGTTCCTGAATGTGGATGGTGGTGAAACGATCTTCCTGAACCACACGCTCGGAGACGAGGATGGAGTCTTCGAAGTTGTAACCGTTCCACGGCATGAACGCTACGCGCATGTTCTGACCGAGCGCCAGTTCACCGAGGTCGGTGGACGGACCGTCTGCCAGCACGTCGCCGCGCTCAACTGGCTCACCCAGAGATACGCAAGGCATCTGGTTGATACAGGTGTTCTGGTTAGAACGGGTGTATTTGGTCAGGTTATAAATGTCGATACCTGCTTCGCCCGGGTACATCTCGTCTTCGTTAACTTTGATAACGATACGGGAGGCATCCACGTACTGAACAGTACCGCCACGCTTAGCAACTGCAGTAACACCGGAGTCAACGGCAACAGCACGTTCCATACCGGTACCAACCAGCGGCTTATCAGCACGCAGAGTTGGAACGGCCTGACGTTGCATGTTCGCACCCATCAATGCACGGTTGGCGTCATCGTGTTCCAGGAACGGGATCAGGGACGCACCGACGGATACCACCTGCTGGGTGGATACGTCCATGTAGTCAACCTGGTCGCGGCTGAACAAGCTGGATTCGCCTTTGCTACGGCAGGTAACCAGATCTTCTACAAAGTGGCCTTCGTCATCCAGGTTGGAGTTCGCCTGAGCGATAACGTAGTTGCCTTCTTCGATAGCAGACAGGTAATGAATTTCGTCGGTAACAACACCGTCGGTCACTTTACGGTACGGGGTCTCGAGGAAACCGTATTCGTTTGTCTGTGCATACACGGACAGGGAGTTGATCAGACCGATGTTTGGACCTTCAGGCGTTTCGATTGGACATACGCGACCGTAGTGGGTCGGGTGTACGTCTCGAACTTCGAAGCCTGCACGCTCACGGGTCAGACCGCCTGGGCCGAGTGCAGAGATACGACGCTTGTGCGTAATCTCAGACAGCGGGTTGTTCTGGTCCATGAACTGAGACAGCTGGCTGGAACCGAAGAACTCTTTCACTGCTGCAGAAATCGGCTTGGCGTTGATCATATCCTGAGGCATCAGGGTATCCAGATCGCCCAGAGACAGACGCTCTTTCACCGCACGCTCTACACGTACCAGGCCAACGCGGAACTGGTTTTCCGCCATTTCGCCTACGGAACGGATACGACGGTTGCCGAGGTGGTCGATGTCGTCCACTTCGCCTTTGCCGTTACGGATATCGATGAGCTTCTTCATCACTTCGATGATGTCGTCTTTGCTCAGGATACCGGAACCTTCGATTTCGTCGCGCAGCAGAGAACGGTTGAACTTCATACGACCAACCGCGGACAGATCGTAGCGGTCTTCGGAGAAGAACAGGTTCTCGAACAGGCTTTCAGCCGCTTCGCGAGTTGGTGGCTCACCAGGACGCATCATGCGGTAGATTTCAACCAGCGCGCTCAGACGATCGTTGGTTGGGTCGACGCGTACAGTCTCAGAGATGTACGGACCGTGGTCCAGATCGTTGGTGAACAGCGTTTCGATACGTTTGTGGCCAGCCTGACTCAGCTTAGCCAGCAGATCCAGGCTCAGCTCCATGTTAGCCGGGCAGATCAGCTCGCCAGTTGATTCATCAACGTAATCTTTCGCGGCTACTTTTCCTGCAATGTATTCAACCGGAACTTCGATGTGTTTGATATCATCTTTTTCCAGCTGGCGGATGTGGCGCGCGGTGATACGGCGACCTTTTTCCACATACACTTTGCCGTCGGCTTCGATGTCGAACGACGCGGTCTCACCACGCAGACGTTCCGGCACCAGCTCCATCTGCAGCTTGTTGTCGCGGATTTCAAAGATCACTTTCTCAAAGAACAGGTCCAGGATCTGCTCAGTGGTATAGTTCAGTGCACGCAGAATGATGGTTGCAGGCAGTTTACGACGACGGTCGATACGGACAAACAGGTTGTCTTTTGGATCGAACTCGAAGTCCAGCCAGGAACCACGGTAAGGAATGATGCGTGCGTTATACAGTACTTTACCGGAAGAGTGCGTTTTACCTTTATCGCTGTCGAAGAAGACGCCCGGGCTACGATGCAGCTGGGAAACGATAACACGCTCAGTACCGTTAATAACGAAAGTACCGTTGTCTGTCATGAGTGGAATTTCACCCATGTAGACTTCTTGTTCTTTAATGTCTTTTACGGTGCCTTCAGGCGCTTCGCGCTCGTAGATCACCAGACGCAGTTTTACGCGCAGCGGTGCGGAATAGGTCACGCCACGGATCTGACATTCCTGAACGTCAAACACCGGTTCGCCAAGGCGGTAGCTGACGTACTGCAGCTCGGAGTTACCGCTGTAGCTCTGAATCGGGAACACGGAGCGGAAGGCTGCTTCCAGACCGTACTGCCCTTCAGGATCTTGCTCGATAAACTTCTGGAACGAGTCAAGCTGGATAGAAAGGAGATATGGAATGTCCAGAACTTGTGGACGTTTACCAAAATCCTTACGAATACGTTTTTTCTCGGTATAGGAGTAAACCATAGGGTTCCTCAGCTCGCTGACAAGTCGACCCATCTGTCCGACGAAGGGACAGTTTGTGCAACACCATTTTGTGGACCGGAAAATTGAATACTTTCCGCAATACCTGTTGCTATCACGCTTAAACCATTTCATTGCGATTTACACAGAGCGAGCACCCTGTCGCAGTATATTAAGTCGTCGATAGAAACAAGCATTGTCAGGACAATCAGCAGTCAAACAGTGTGAAATGCTACTGATGCCTTACAGCGCAAAAAGGCTGGTGACTAAAAAGTCACCAGCCATCAGCCTAATTACTTAGGCTGCAACCAGAAAAGTTGGCTTATTTAACTTCAACTTCAGCGCCAGCTTCTTCCAGAGATTTTTTCAGTGCTTCTGCGTCGTCTTTGCTCACGCCTTCTTTCAGCGCAGCTGGAGCAGATTCTACCAGGTCTTTAGCTTCTTTCAGACCCAGGCCAGTTGCGCCACGTACTGCTTTGATAACAGCAACTTTGTTCGCGCCAGCAGCTTTCAGAATTACGTCGAATTCAGTTTTTTCTTCAGCAGCTTCAGCCGGGCCCGCAGCTACAGCTACAGCAGCAGCAGCAGAAACACCGAATTTTTCTTCCATTGCAGAAACCAGCTCTACAACGTCCATTACGGACATAGCTGCTACTGCTTCAATGATTTGATCTTTAGTGATAGACATTTAAATTGTTCCTGAAAATCAGAATAAGTTTATACGTAAGCAAATGCTTTATAAAGATAACTGCGATTAAGCAGCTTCTTTCGCATCGCGTACAGCAGCCAGAGTGCGAACCAGTTTGCCAGCCGCAGCTTCTTTCATGGTTGCCATCAGGCGTGCAATTGCTTCTTCGTAGGTCGGCAGGGTTGCCAGGCGATCGATTTGCGATGCCGGGATCAACTCACCTTCAAAGGCTGCAGCTTTGACCTCAAATTTTGCATTCGCTTTCGCGAACTCTTTGAACAGACGAGCAGCAGCGCCCGGGTGTTCCATAGAGTATGCAATCAGGGTCGGACCAACAAACGTGTCTTTCAGGCACTCGAACTGAGTACCTTCAACTACGCGGCGCAGCAGGGTGTTACGAACAACACGCATGTATACGCCAGCTTCACGACCTGCTTTACGCAGTTCAGTCATTTTGTCTACAGTAACGCCACGGGAATCCGCAACTACTGCAGACAGCGCGCCTTTGGCTACTTCGCTGACTTCAGCAACAATCGCTTGTTTGTCTTGAAGATTTAAAGCCATTAGCTTTGCTCCTGGATGTTTGCCGGAACTCATGTTCCGGAACTCACTTCACTCTCCCCAACGGAAAGAGCGTCTTAATACGGTGAGCAGAAACAAGCCAGAGTATCCAAAAATAATCTTAGCGTTCTGTCACCGTCTACGCAGGGGATTAAGTCTCTTGCGAAACACCTGCGGTCTTCGACGGAGGCCTGGATTAGGCCAGGCTCCAACGAACAAATCTTTTAGCCGCTAACAATTGTTAGCAAACGTGGGGGTAAGATTGTAGACAAAATCACCGCCCACGTAAAGGCATTAGTTTGCAGCAGCGCTCAGGCCAGCCTGGTCAACTGCAACACCTGCACCCATGGTGGTGGAGATGCTAACTTTCTTGATGTACACGCCTTTCGCCTGAGTTGGTTTTGCTTTTTTCAGCGCAACCAGCAGAGCTTCCAGGTTTTCTTTCAGTTTGTCAGCGTCAAAGTCCACTTTACCGATGGTGGTGTGGATGATGCCGTTTTTGTCGTTACGATAACGAACCTGACCTGCTTTAGCGTTCTTAACCGCTTCAGCAACGTTAGGGGTTACAGTACCCACTTTCGGGTTTGGCATCAGGCCGCGTGGACCCAGAACCTGGCCCAGCTGGCCAACAACGCGCATTGCATCTGGAGAAGCAATAACAACGTCAAAGTTCATTTCGCCTTTCTTGATCTGATCAGCCAGATCTTCCATACCTACCAGTTCAGCGCCGGCAGCTTTAGCAGCTTCAGCGTTTGCACCCTGAGCAAATACAGCTACGCGAACGGAACGGCCAGTACCGTGTGGCAGTACAGTTGCGCCACGAACGTTCTGATCGGATTTACGCGCGTCGATGCCCAGGTTAACGGCAACGTCAACGCTTTCAACGAACTTAGCAGTTGCCAGTTCTTTCAGCAGAGCGATAGCTTCGTTGATGTCGTACTGTTTGGTCGCATCAACTTTGTCACGGATCACGGACATGCGCTTGGTCAGTTTAGCCATTTCTTAGTCCTCCACTACCAGGCCCATGGAACGTGCAGTACCTTCGATTGAGCGAGTCATCGCTTCAATGTCGGCACCAGTCATGTCGGCAGCTTTGGTCTGCGCGATTTCCTGCAGCTGAGCGCGAGAAATTTTACCCACTTTGTCTTTGTTCGGTTTACCGGAACCAGACTTGATACCAGCCGCTTTCTTCAGCAGAACTGCTGCAGGAGGGGTTTTGGTAACGAAAGTGAAAGAACGGTCAGCGTAAACAGTGATTACGACTGGGATTGGCAGACCTTTTTCCAGGGATTCCGTTTTTGCGTTGAACGCTTTACAGAATTCCATGATGTTCACACCCTGCTGACCCAGAGCTGGACCAACTGGTGGACTTGGGTTCGCCATACCAGCTGCAACCTGCAGCTTGACGTAGGCTTGTACTTTCTTAGCCATTCTAAAATCCTCTGATTGGGTAATAGCGCCTCAGTGAGGCTCCCCGTGAATAAAATTCGTTTTACGGGCCGGTCCCATAAAAACAAAAGGCGCGAAATTGTATTCCAATCTCGCGCCCTGTGCAACGATTAAATCGTCGCTTTTTTGATCGCTGCTTAGGCTTTTTCGACCTGCGCAAAGTCCAGTTCTACCGGGGTCGCACGACCGAAGATAGATACAGAAACTTTCAGGCGGGACTTTTCGTAGTCCACTTCTTCAACGACGCCGTTAAAGTCAGCAAACGGACCGTCATTAACACGAACCATTTCACCCGGTTCAAACAGCGTTTTCGGACGCGGCTTATCGCCAACCTGCTGCAGGCGGTTCATAATCGCATCCACTTCTTTGTCGCTGATTGGCGCCGGACGGTCAGACGTGCCGCCGATAAAGCCCATCACGCGCGGTACGCTGCGCACCAGGTGCCAGCTCGCGTCGTTCATTACCATCTGAACCAGCACGTAACCCGGGAAGAATTTGCGCTCGCTTTTGCGACGCTGGCCGCCACGGATCTCGACCACTTCTTCGGTCGGAACCATAACTTCGCCAAATAACTCTTCCATGTTGTGTAATTTGATATGCTCACGCAGCGACGTTGCTACGCGGCCTTCAAAACCGGAAAACGCCTGAACGACGTACCAGCGCTTTTTAGGGGCTTCAGACATCTCAGAACCTCAGGCCAGTGATAAAGGATACCAGGCGAACCAGAATACCATCCAGTCCCCACAGGATCAGTGACATTACAGCGGTAACCGCCGCTACGATCAGCGTGGTGTGCAATGTTTCCTGGCGAGTCGGCCAAATTACCTTACGGACTTCGGTACGCGCTTCGCGAGCAAAAGCGACGGTCGCTTTGCCTTTCGTCGTCAACAGCGCGACACCACCCGCTGCAGCAATCAGAATTACCACTGCAAGCGCGCGTAGCGGCAGCATCATGTCACGATAAAGGTAGTTGCCGACAATCGCTACGATCAGCAGAACGGCTACTACTACCCATTTCATCGCTTCCAGGCCGCGCCCGCTCCCTTGAGCTTCGGTATTCGCACTCATAAACCAACCTGTCAGAAGTATTCTACAAACATTTTCACCCCGCGATTGCGAGGCAAACCAAATCGAAATGCTAATTCGCTTTTCGAATTATACGCTCTCTGCAGAGCCTGTCTCAGCAATGATTATGACAAAAATAATCACTGATGAGCCAGGTTCTGACGTGAAAGCGTGCAAAAAGGGCATCAAATGATGCCCTTTTATTGCGCATTGCGTCAAATGTTATCAGCAATTAGCCGAGAACTTTAGCAACCACGCCCGCGCCAACGGTACGGCCACCTTCACGGATTGCGAAACGCAGACCGTCGTCCATCGCGATTGGGTGGATCAGCGTCACAACCATCTTGATGTTGTC
>NZ_PUQF01000030.1:0-26333 GCF_003331015.1 Enterobacter sp. GER_MD16_1505_Eko_090
GACAACATCAAGATGGTTGTGACGCTGATCCACCCAATCGCGATGGACGACGGTCTGCGTTTCGCAATCCGTGAAGGCGGCCGTACCGTTGGCGCGGGCGTTGTTGCTAAAGTTCTGGGCTAATTAATTATCCCTGAATTAAAAAAGGACGCTTCGGCGTCCTTTTTTGTTTTCTACCGCTCAGGCGTCGTCACAAAATTTCGCATTTTTTGCCTGCTCCCGCCCCGCATTCTGGCGTTTGTGCTATTGTAATCATAACCATTCTCACTTACACTTTGCGCATAATTTGAACGGGAGTTTCTATGTACGTTTGTTTATGTAATGGTGTAAGCGACAAAAAAATACGTCAGGCCGTTCGCCAGTTTCAACCCCAGTCATTCCAGCAGCTTCGCAAATTTGTTCCGGTGGGAAATCAATGCGGTAAATGCGTACGTGCTGCGCGAGAGATCATGCAGGACGAGCTGATGCAGATCCCGGAATACAAAGAGATCGCCTAAGCGCCCATCTTTTCTTTGACATCCCTGTAGCCCGATCTACGCTTCAATGAGTGGAAGCGGAGGGACTATATAATGAAAGGTGATGTTAAAATCATAAGTTATCTCAATAAATTATTGGGAAATGAGCTTGTCGCAATCAACCAGTATTTTCTTCACGCGAGAATGTTCAAAAACTGG
The DNA here is from genome assembly GCF_003331015.1 of Enterobacter sp. GER_MD16_1505_Eko_090. Taxonomy (NCBI): domain Bacteria; kingdom Pseudomonadati; phylum Pseudomonadota; class Gammaproteobacteria; order Enterobacterales; family Enterobacteriaceae; genus Enterobacter; species Enterobacter sp. GER_MD16_1505_Eko_090. Next base: position 675 of record NZ_PUQF01000030.1, read on the forward strand.
GGACTCAAACGTTTAAACGACGTTGAGTACCATGAATCTATCGATGAGATGAAACACGCTGATAAATATATCGAGCGTATTTTATTCCTTGAAGGCATTCCAAACCTGCAGGATCTCGGCAAGCTGGGCATCGGAGAAGATGTCGAAGAGATGCTGCGTTCCGACCTCAGGCTAGAACTTGAAGGTGCCAAAGATCTCCGTGAAGCCATTGCCTATGCTGACAGCGTACATGACTACGTCAGCCGCGATATGATGATTCAGATCCTGGCCGATGAAGAAGGGCATATTGACTGGCTGGAAACAGAGCTGGATCTCATTGCTAAAATCGGGCTGCAAAACTATCTTCAGTCACAGATTAAAGTGGAAGAGTAACCAACGTCTTCCAGCCTACGCATAAACCCGCTGCTGCCAGAAATGGCCCAAAAGGCAGCGGGTTTTTTATTGCTTTCTTATCAGAGCGGATTACCGAAAAAAAAAGAATACAAAGAAGCGCCATCAGCGCGGCGAGCAACGCCAGCGCAGGCAGTACGCACCAGCCATGCCATGCACCAAGCGCCGCCAGGTACTTCACATCGCCATATCCCATCCCTTCACGCCGGCAGATAAACCAATAGCCCCAGTAAATAACGGCAAAGGCAATATATCCGGCCATCGCACCCGCCACCGCACTCGGCAGAAAATCAGGTTGGATACAGAGCTGAAAGAGCAGCCCTGCCCATAGCAGCGGACAGAGAAATTTATCGGGAAGTAGACCGTAGCGAATATCGGCATTTACAAGTAAGGCTGTCAGTAAAAGATAGATCAGCAGAAAGGGGAGGGTGGTTAGCATGTAAAAGGCCTCAAACGGGTTTGAGCGCATAGTCGTTATAATCGGCCTGTCCGGCAATGCACAAAAAACGGAGATGCGTAGCGGCTCGAAACAAAGCATCGCCGCAGAATACATTGCATAAAACGTTGCGCGCTCTTACACACCCTGCGACATTGGCGCTTAATTTCTAAACGGCACTTGCGTCTTGCCCAGATTTACGTATAATGCGCGGGCTTGTCGTAATTGACGGCGGGTTCAATCAGAACCAGAGTAGCTCATTTTGTTACTCAACAATGCTCCCAATTGGGGAGCTACGTAAGAACGGTTACACTCTCCCATCAATCGTAATGGGTTTGAGGAGTAATCATTTTCGTTTATAAAATAATTGGAGCTCTGGTCTCATGCAGAACCAAAGAATCCGTATCCGCCTTAAAGCGTTTGATCATCGTCTGATCGATCAATCAACCGCGGAAATCGTCGAGACTGCTAAGCGCACTGGTGCGCAAGTCCGTGGTCCGATCCCGCTGCCGACCCGCAAAGAGCGCTTCACCGTTCTGATCTCTCCGCACGTTAACAAAGACGCGCGCGATCAGTACGAAATCCGCACTCACAAGCGTCTGGTTGACATCGTTGAGCCAACTGAGAAAACCGTTGATGCTCTGATGCGTCTGGATCTGGCTGCCGGTGTAGACGTGCAGATCAGCCTGGGTTAATCAGGTCATCGAGCGATTGAGAGGTTGAAACAATGATTGGTTTAGTCGGTAAAAAAGTGGGTATGACCCGCATCTTCACTGAAGATGGCGTTTCTATCCCAGTAACCGTAATCGAAGTTGAAGCAAACCGCGTTACTCAGGTTAAAGATCTGGCTAACGATGGCTACCGCGCTATTCAGGTTACCACTGGTGCTAAAAAAGCTAACCGTGTAACCAAACCAGAAGCGGGTCACTTCGCTAAAGCTGGCGTAGAAGCTGGCCGTGGTCTGTGGGAATTCCGTCTTGCTGAAGGCGAAGAGTTCACCGTAGGTCAGGACATTAGCGTTGAGCTGTTTGCTGACGTTAAAAAAGTTGACGTAACCGGTACCTCTAAAGGTAAAGGTTTTGCTGGTACCGTTAAGCGCTGGAACTTCCGTACCCAGGACGCTACCCACGGTAACTCCTTGTCTCACCGCGTTCCGGGTTCTATCGGTCAGAACCAGACTCCGGGCAAAGTGTTCAAAGGCAAGAAAATGGCAGGTCAGCTGGGTAACGAACGTGTAACCGTTCAGAGCCTGGACGTAGTACGTGTTGACGCTGAGCGCAACCTGCTGCTGGTTAAAGGTGCGGTCCCGGGTGCAACCGGTAGCGACCTGATCGTTAAACCAGCTGTGAAGGCGTAAGGGGATAGCAATGGAATTAGTATTGAAAGACGCGCAGAGCGCGCTGACTGTTTCCGAAACTACCTTCGGTCGTGATTTCAACGAAGCGCTGGTTCACCAGGTTGTTGTTGCTTATGCAGCTGGTGCTCGTCAGGGTACTCGTGCTCAGAAGACTCGTGCTGAAGTAACTGGTTCTGGCAAAAAGCCATGGCGCCAGAAAGGTACCGGCCGTGCGCGTTCAGGTTCTATCAAGAGCCCGATCTGGCGTTCAGGTGGCGTGACCTTCGCTGCGCGTCCACAGGACCACAGTCAAAAAGTTAACAAAAAGATGTACCGCGGCGCGCTGAAAAGCATCCTGTCCGAACTGGTACGTCAGGATCGTCTGATCGTTGTCGAGAAGTTCTCTGTTGAAGCGCCTAAAACTAAGCTGCTGGCACAGAAACTGAAAGACATGGCTCTGGAAGATGTGCTGATCATCACCGGTGAGCTGGACGAGAACCTGTTCCTGGCCGCACGTAACCTGCACAAGGTTGACGTACGCGATGCGACTGGTATCGACCCGGTTAGCCTGATCGCCTTCGACAAAGTCGTAATGACTGCTGATGCTGTTAAGCAAGTTGAGGAGATGCTGGCATGATTCGTGAAGAACGTCTGCTGAAGGTGCTTCGCGCACCGCACGTTTCTGAAAAAGCGTCTACTGCGATGGAAAAAACAAACACCATCGTTCTCAAAGTTGCTAAAGACGCGACCAAAGCAGAGATCAAAGCTGCTGTGCAGAAACTGTTTGAAGTCGAAGTCGAAGTCGTTAACACCCTGGTCGTTAAAGGGAAAGTTAAACGTCACGGACAGCGTATCGGTCGTCGTAGCGACTGGAAAAAAGCTTACGTCACCCTGAAAGAAGGCCAGAATCTGGACTTCGTTGGCGGCGCTGAGTAAGTCGGAGGAGTAATACAATGGCAGTTGTTAAATGTAAACCGACATCTCCGGGTCGTCGCCACGTAGTTAAAGTGGTTAACCCTGAGCTGCACAAGGGCAAACCTTTTGCTCCGTTGCTGGAAAAAAACAGCAAATCCGGTGGTCGTAACAACAATGGCCGTATCACCACTCGTCACATCGGTGGTGGCCACAAGCAGGCTTATCGTATTGTTGACTTCAAACGCAACAAAGACGGTATCCCAGCAGTTGTTGAACGTCTTGAGTACGATCCGAACCGTTCCGCGAACATCGCGCTGGTTCTGTACAAAGACGGCGAACGCCGTTACATCCTGGCCCCTAAAGGCCTGAAAGCTGGCGACCAGATTCAGTCTGGCGTTGATGCTGCAATCAAAGCAGGCAACACCCTGCCGATGCGCAATATCCCGGTTGGTTCTACCGTTCATAACGTAGAAATGAAACCAGGTAAAGGCGGTCAGCTGGCGCGTTCCGCGGGTACTTACGTTCAGATCGTTGCGCGTGATGGTGCTTATGTCACCCTGCGTCTGCGTTCTGGTGAAATGCGTAAAGTCGAAGCAGACTGCCGCGCTACTCTGGGCGAAGTTGGCAATGCTGAGCATATGCTGCGCGTTCTGGGTAAAGCAGGTGCTGCACGCTGGCGTGGTGTTCGTCCTACCGTTCGCGGTACTGCGATGAACCCAGTCGACCACCCACATGGTGGTGGTGAAGGTCGTAACTTTGGTAAGCACCCGGTATCTCCGTGGGGCGTTCAGACCAAAGGTAAGAAGACCCGCAGCAACAAGCGTACTGATAAATTTATCGTACGTCGCCGTAGCAAATAATTTTAGAGGATAAGCCATGCCACGTTCTCTCAAGAAAGGTCCTTTTATTGACCTGCACTTGCTGAAGAAGGTAGAGAAAGCGGTGGAAAGCGGAGACAAGAAGCCCCTGCGCACTTGGTCCCGTCGTTCAACGATCTTTCCTAACATGATCGGTTTGACCATCGCTGTCCATAATGGTCGTCAGCACGTTCCAGTCTTTGTTACCGACGAAATGGTTGGTCACAAACTGGGTGAATTCGCACCGACTCGTACTTATCGCGGCCACGCTGCTGATAAAAAAGCGAAGAAGAAATAAGGTAGGAGGAAGAGATGGAAACTTTAGCTCAACATCGCCATGCTCGTTCTTCTGCACAGAAGGTTCGCCTTGTTGCTGACCTGATTCGCGGTAAGAAAGTGTCGCAGGCCCTGGACATCCTGACCTATACCAACAAGAAAGCTGCGGTATTGGTCAAGAAAGTACTGGAATCTGCCATTGCTAACGCTGAACACAACGATGGCGCTGACATCGACGATCTGAAAGTCGCGAAAATTTTCGTAGATGAAGGCCCAAGCATGAAGCGCATTATGCCGCGTGCGAAAGGTCGTGCAGATCGCATCCTGAAGCGCACCAGCCACATTACTGTGGTTGTGTCCGATCGCTGAGACTCTGGAGACTAGCAATGGGTCAGAAAGTACATCCTAATGGTATTCGCCTGGGTATTGTAAAACCATGGAACTCTACCTGGTTTGCGAACACCAAAGAATTCGCTGACAACCTGGACAGCGATTTTAAAGTACGTCAGTACCTGACTAAGGAACTGGCTAAAGCGTCTGTATCTCGTATCGTTATCGAGCGTCCAGCGAAGAGCATCCGTGTGACTATTCACACTGCTCGTCCTGGCATCGTTATCGGTAAGAAAGGCGAAGACGTAGAAAAACTGCGCAAGGTCGTAGCGGATATCGCTGGCGTTCCTGCACAGATCAATATCGCTGAAGTTCGTAAGCCTGAACTGGACGCTAAATTGGTTGCTGACAGCATCACTTCTCAGCTGGAACGTCGTGTTATGTTCCGTCGTGCTATGAAGCGTGCTGTACAGAACGCAATGCGTCTGGGCGCTAAAGGTATCAAAGTTGAAGTTAGCGGCCGTCTGGGCGGCGCGGAAATCGCACGTACCGAATGGTACCGTGAAGGTCGCGTACCGCTGCACACTCTGCGTGCTGACATCGACTACAACACCTCTGAAGCGCACACCACTTACGGTGTAATCGGCGTTAAGGTATGGATCTTCAAAGGTGAGATCCTGGGTGGTATGGCTGCTGTTGAACAACCGGAAAAACCGGCTGCTCAACCTAAAAAGCAGCAGCGTAAAGGCCGTAAATAAGGAGCGTCGCTGATGTTACAACCAAAGCGTACAAAATTCCGTAAAGTGCACAAAGGCCGCAACCGTGGTCTGGCGCAGGGTACGGATGTTAGCTTCGGCACTTTCGGTCTGAAAGCTGTTGGCCGTGGTCGTCTGACTGCACGTCAGATCGAAGCAGCACGTCGTGCAATGACCCGTGCAGTTAAGCGTCAAGGTAAGATCTGGATCCGTGTATTCCCGGACAAACCGATCACCGAGAAGCCGCTGGAAGTTCGTATGGGTAAAGGTAAAGGTAACGTGGAGTACTGGGTTGCCTTGATCCAACCGGGCAAAGTCCTGTATGAAATGGACGGTGTTCCGGAAGAGCTGGCCCGTGAAGCCTTCGGCCTGGCAGCAGCGAAACTGCCTATCAAAACCACCTTTGTAACTAAGACGGTGATGTAATGAAAGCAAAAGAGCTGCGTGAAAAAAGCGTTGAAGAGCTGAACGCTGAGCTGCTGAACCTGCTGCGTGAGCAGTTCAACCTGCGTATGCAGGCTGCAAGTGGCCAGCTGCAACAGACTCACCTGCTGAAGCAAGTGCGTCGCAATGTTGCACGCGTTAAGACTTTACTGACTCAGAAGGCGGGTGCGTAATGACCGATAAAATCCGTACTCTGCAAGGTCGTGTTGTTAGCGACAAAATGGAGAAATCCATTGTTGTAGCTATCGAACGTATTGTGAAACACCCGATCTACGGTAAATTCATCAAGCGTACGACCAAACTGCACGTACATGACGAGAACAACGAATGTGGTATCGGCGACAAGGTTGAAATCCGTGAATGCCGTCCACTGTCCAAGACTAAGTCCTGGACGCTGGTTCGCGTTGTAGAGAAAGCGGTTCTGTAATACAGTACGCCTTCTCAATACGAATAAACGGCTCAGCGATGAGCCGTTTATTTTTTCTACCCATATTGCAGAAGCGGTGTTATAATGCCGCGCCCTCGATATGGGGCTTTTTAACGGCTCTGATTTTAGAGTCTCAGGTAGTAGTTGACATTAGCGGAGCACTAAAATGATCCAAGAACAGACTATGCTGAACGTCGCCGACAACTCCGGTGCACGTCGCGTAATGTGTATCAAGGTTCTGGGTGGCTCGCACCGTCGCTACGCAGGCGTAGGCGACATCATCAAGATCACCATCAAAGAAGCAATTCCACGTGGTAAGGTCAAAAAAGGTGATGTGCTGAAGGCGGTAGTGGTGCGCACCAAGAAGGGTGTTCGTCGCCCTGACGGTTCTGTCATTCGCTTCGATGGTAATGCATGCGTTATTTTAAACAATAACAGCGAGCAGCCTATCGGCACGCGTATCTTTGGGCCGGTAACTCGTGAACTTCGTACTGAGAAGTTCATGAAAATTATCTCTCTGGCACCAGAAGTACTCTAAGGAGCGAATCATGGCAGCGAAAATCCGTCGTGATGACGAAGTTATCGTGTTAACCGGTAAAGATAAAGGTAAACGCGGTAAAGTAAAAAATGTTCTGTCTTCCGGCAAACTTGTCGTTGAAGGTATCAACCTGGTTAAGAAACATCAGAAGCCGGTTCCGGCCCTGAACCAACCAGGTGGCATCGTTGAAAAAGAAGCTGCTATTCAGGTTTCTAACGTTGCAATCTTCAATGCGGCTACCGGCAAGGCTGACCGTGTAGGCTTTAGATTCGAAGACGGTAAAAAAGTCCGTTTCTTCAAGTCTAACAGCGAAACTATCAAGTAATTTGGAGTAGTACGATGGCGAAACTGCATGATTACTACAAAGACGAAGTAGTTAAGAAACTCATGACCGAGTTTAACTACAATTCTGTCATGCAAGTCCCTCGGGTCGAGAAGATCACCCTGAACATGGGTGTTGGTGAAGCGATCGCTGACAAGAAACTGCTGGATAACGCAGCAGCTGACCTGACAGCAATCTCCGGTCAAAAACCGCTGATCACCAAAGCACGCAAATCTGTTGCAGGCTTCAAAATCCGTCAGGGCTATCCGATCGGCTGTAAAGTAACTCTGCGTGGCGAACGCATGTGGGAGTTCTTTGAGCGCCTGATCACTATTGCTGTTCCACGTATCCGTGACTTCCGTGGCTTGTCCGCTAAGTCTTTCGACGGTCGTGGTAACTACAGCATGGGTGTCCGTGAGCAGATCATCTTCCCAGAAATCGACTACGATAAAGTCGACCGCGTGCGTGGTTTGGATATTACCATTACCACTACTGCGAAATCTGACGAAGAAGGCCGTGCTCTGCTGGCTGCCTTTGACTTCCCGTTCCGCAAGTAAGGTAGGGTTACTGAATGGCTAAGCAATCAATGAAAGCACGCGAAGTAAAGCGCGTAGCTTTAGCTGATAAATTCTTCGCTAAACGCGCTGAACTGAAAGCGATCATTTCTGATGTGAACGCTTCCGACGAAGATCGTTGGAATGCGGTTCTCAAGCTGCAGTCTCTGCCGCGTGATTCCAGCCCGTCTCGTCAGCGTAACCGCTGTCGTCAAACAGGTCGTCCACATGGTTATGTGGGCAAGTTTGGGTTGAGCCGTATCAAACTGCGTGAAGCCGCCATGCGCGGTGAAGTGCCAGGCTTGAAAAAGGCTAGCTGGTAATTACCAATTGAATCACGGGAGTAAAGACAGATGAGCATGCAAGATCCGATCGCGGATATGCTGACCCGTATCCGTAACGGTCAGGCCGCGAACAAAGTTGCGGTCACCATGCCTTCCGCCAAGCTGAAAGTGGCAATTGCCAACGTGCTGAAGGAAGAAGGTTTTATCGAAGATTTTAAAGTTGAAGGCGACACCAAGCCGGAACTGGAACTTACTCTCAAGTATTTCCAGGGTAAAGCTGTTGTAGAAAGCATTCAGCGTGTCAGCCGCCCAGGCCTGCGCATCTATAAGAAAAAAGATGAGCTGCCAAAAGTTATGGCTGGTCTTGGTATCGCAGTTGTTTCTACCTCTAAAGGTGTTATGACTGATCGTGCAGCGCGCCAGGCTGGTCTTGGTGGCGAAATTATCTGCTACGTAGCCTAATCGGAGGAAAGAATGTCTCGTGTTGCTAAAGCACCGGTCGTTATTCCTGCCGGCGTTGATGTAAAAATCGACGGTCAGGTTATTACGATCAAAGGTAAAAACGGCGAGCTGACTCGTACCCTCAACAAAGCTGTTGAAGTTAAACATGCAGATAACGCTCTGACCTTCGGTCCACGTGATGGTTTCGTGGATGGTTGGGCTCAGGCTGGTACCGCGCGTGCCCTGCTGAACTCAATGGTTGTTGGTGTTACCGAAGGCTTCACTAAAAAGCTTCAGCTGGTTGGTGTAGGTTATCGTGCAGCTATCAAAGGGAATGCAGTAGGCCTGTCTCTGGGCTTCTCACACCCTGTTGAGCATCCGCTGCCGGCCGGTATCACTGCAGAATGCCCGACTCAGACTGAAATCGTGCTGAAAGGCGCTGATAAACAGCTGATCGGTCAGGTTGCAGCAGATCTGCGCGCCTACCGTCGTCCTGAGCCTTACAAAGGCAAGGGTGTTCGTTACGCCGACGAAGTCGTGCGTACCAAAGAGGCTAAGAAGAAGTAAGGTAACACTATGGATAAGAAATCTGCTCGTATCCGTCGTGCGACCCGCGCACGCCGCAAGCTCAAAGAGCTGGGTGCAACTCGCCTGGTGGTACATCGTACCCCGCGTCATATTTACGCACAGGTAATTGCACCGAACGGTTCTGAAGTTCTGGTAGCTGCTTCTACTGTAGAAAAAGCTATCTCAGAACAATTGAAGTACACCGGTAACAAAGACGCCGCTGCAGCTGTAGGTAAAGCTGTTGCTGAACGCGCTCTGGAAAAAGGCATCAGCAATGTTTCCTTTGACCGTTCCGGGTTCCAATATCATGGTCGTGTCCAGGCACTGGCAGATGCTGCCCGTGAAGCTGGCCTTCAGTTCTAAGGTAGAGGTGTAAGATGGCTCACATCGAAAAACAGGCTGGCGAACTGCAGGAAAAGCTGATCGCGGTAAACCGCGTATCTAAAACCGTTAAAGGTGGTCGTATTTTCTCCTTCACAGCTCTGACTGTAGTAGGCGATGGTAACGGTCGCGTTGGTTTTGGTTACGGTAAAGCGCGTGAAGTTCCAGCAGCGATCCAGAAAGCGATGGAAAAAGCCCGTCGCAACATGATTAACGTCGCGCTGAACAACGGCACCCTGCAGCACCCAGTTAAAGGTGTTCACACGGGTTCTCGTGTATTCATGCAGCCAGCTTCAGAAGGTACCGGTATCATCGCCGGTGGTGCAATGCGCGCCGTTCTGGAAGTTGCTGGGGTTCATAACGTTCTGGCTAAAGCATATGGTTCCACCAACCCGATCAACGTGGTTCGTGCAACTATTGATGGCCTGGAAAATATGAATTCTCCAGAAATGGTCGCTGCCAAGCGTGGTAAATCCGTTGAAGAAATTCTGGGGTAATTGACCATGGCAAAGACTATTAAAATCACTCAAACCCGCAGTGCAATCGGTCGTCTGCCGAAACACAAGGCAACGCTGCTTGGCCTGGGTCTGCGTCGTATTGGTCATACCGTTGAGCGCGAGGATACTCCTGCTGTTCGTGGTATGGTCAACGCGGTTTACTTCATGGTTAAAGTTGAGGAGTAAGAGATGCGTTTAAATACTCTGTCTCCGGCCGAAGGCTCTAAAAAGGCGGGTAAACGCCTGGGTCGTGGTATCGGTTCTGGCCTCGGCAAAACCGGTGGTCGTGGTCACAAAGGTCAGAACTCTCGTTCTGGCGGTGGCGTGCGTCGCGGTTTCGAGGGTGGCCAGATGCCACTGTACCGTCGTCTGCCGAAGTTCGGCTTCACCTCTCGCAAAGCAGCGATCACGGCGGAAATCCGTCTGTCTGACCTGGCGAAAGTTGAAGGCGGCGTTGTAGACCTGAACACGCTGAAAGCAGCAAACATTATCGGTATCCAGATCGAGTTCGCGAAAGTGATCCTGGCTGGTGAAGTTTCTACTCCGGTAACTGTTCGTGGCCTGCGTGTTACTAAAGGTGCTCGTGCTGCTATCGAAGCTGCTGGCGGTAAAATTGAGGAATAAGTAGCAGATGGCTAAGCAACCGGGATTAGATTTTCAAAGTGCCAAAGGTGGATTTGGCGAGCTGAAACGCAGACTGCTGTTTGTTATCGGCGCGCTGATTGTGTTCCGTATTGGCTCTTTTATTCCGATCCCTGGTATCGATGCCGCTGTACTTGCCAAACTGCTTGAGCAACAGCGAGGCACCATCATTGAAATGTTCAACATGTTCTCTGGTGGTGCTCTCAGCCGTGCTTCTATCTTCGCACTGGGTATTATGCCGTACATTTCGGCATCGATTATTATCCAGCTGCTGACGGTCGTTCATCCGGCCCTGGCAGAGTTGAAGAAAGAAGGGGAGTCTGGACGTCGTAAGATTAGTCAGTACACCCGTTACGGTACTCTGGTGCTGGCAATATTCCAGTCGATCGGTATTGCTACCGGTCTGCCGAATATGCCTGGTATGCAGGGCCTGGTGTTAAACCCGGGCTTTGCATTCTACTTCACCGCTGTTGTAAGTCTGGTCACAGGGACAATGTTCCTGATGTGGCTCGGCGAACAGATTACTGAGCGTGGTATCGGTAACGGTATCTCAATCATTATCTTCGCCGGTATTGTTGCGGGCCTCCCGCCAGCCATCGCCCACACTATCGAGCAAGCGCGTCAAGGCGACCTGCACTTCCTCCTGTTGCTGTTGGTTGCAGTATTAGTATTTGCAGTGACGTTCTTTGTTGTCTTCGTTGAACGTGGTCAACGCCGCATTGTGGTGAACTACGCTAAGCGTCAGCAAGGTCGTCGTGTCTATGCTGCACAGAGCACACATTTACCGCTGAAAGTGAACATGGCGGGGGTTATCCCGGCTATCTTCGCTTCCAGTATTATTCTGTTCCCGGCAACCATCGCGTCATGGTTCGGGGGCGGTACTGGTTGGAACTGGCTGACAACAATTTCGCTGTATTTGCAGCCTGGGCAACCACTTTATGTGTTACTCTATGCGTCTGCGATCATCTTCTTCTGTTTCTTCTACACGGCGTTGGTCTTCAACCCGCGTGAAACAGCAGATAACCTGAAGAAGTCCGGTGCATTTGTACCAGGAATTCGTCCGGGAGAGCAAACGGCGAAGTATATCGATAAAGTAATGACCCGCCTGACTTTGGTTGGTGCGCTCTATATTACTTTTATCTGCCTGATCCCGGAGTTCATGCGTGATGCAATGAAAGTACCGTTCTACTTCGGTGGGACCTCACTGCTTATCGTTGTTGTCGTGATTATGGACTTTATGGCTCAAGTGCAAACTCTGATGATGTCCAGTCAGTATGAGTCTGCATTGAAGAAGGCGAACCTGAAAGGCTACGGCCGCTAATTGGTCGCCTGAGAAGTTACGGAGAGTAAAAATGAAAGTTCGTGCTTCCGTCAAGAAATTATGCCGTAACTGCAAAATCGTTAAGCGTGATGGTGTCATCCGTGTGATTTGCAGTGCCGAGCCGAAGCATAAACAGCGCCAAGGCTGATTATTTCGCATATTTTTCTTGCAAAGTTGGGTTGAGCTGGCTAGATTAGCCAGCCAATCTTTTGTATGTCTGTACGTTTCCATTTGAGTATCCTGAAAACGGGCTTTTCAGCATGGTGCGTACATATTAAATAGTAGGAGTGCATAGTGGCCCGTATAGCAGGCATTAACATTCCTGATCAGAAACATGCTGTGATCGCATTAACTTCGATCTACGGCATCGGCAAGACCCGTTCTAAAGCCATTCTGGCTGCAGCGGGTATCGCTGAAGATGTTAAGATCAGTGAGCTGTCTGAAGAACAAATCGACACGCTGCGTGACGAAGTTGCCAAATTTGTCGTTGAAGGTGATCTGCGCCGTGAAATCAGCATGAGCATCAAGCGCCTGATGGATCTTGGTTGCTATCGCGGTTTGCGTCATCGTCGTGGTCTGCCAGTGCGCGGTCAGCGTACTAAGACCAACGCACGTACCCGTAAGGGTCCGCGCAAACCGATCAAGAAATAATCGGGGTGATTGAATAATGGCAAAGGCACCAGTTCGTGCACGTAAACGTGTAAGAAAACAAGTCTCTGACGGCGTGGCTCATATCCATGCTTCTTTCAACAACACCATCGTTACTATTACTGATCGTCAGGGTAACGCATTGGGTTGGGCAACAGCCGGTGGTTCCGGTTTCCGTGGTTCTCGCAAATCCACTCCGTTCGCAGCTCAGGTTGCAGCAGAGCGTTGCGCAGAAGCCGTAAAAGAATACGGCATCAAGAATCTGGAAGTTATGGTTAAAGGTCCGGGTCCGGGTCGTGAATCTACTGTTCGCGCTCTGAACGCCGCTGGTTTCCGCATCACTAATATTACTGATGTGACTCCGATCCCTCATAACGGTTGTCGTCCGCCGAAAAAACGTCGCGTATAACGCTCGTTTTTTAGGTTAGTTGGAGATAGAAAATGGCAAGATATTTGGGTCCTAAGCTCAAGCTGAGCCGTCGTGAGGGCACCGACTTATTCCTTAAGTCTGGCGTTCGCGCGATCGATACCAAGTGTAAAATTGAACAAGCTCCTGGCCAGCACGGTGCGCGTAAACCGCGTCTGTCTGACTATGGTGTGCAGTTGCGTGAAAAGCAAAAAGTTCGCCGTATGTACGGTGTGCTGGAGCGTCAGTTCCGTAACTACTATAAAGAAGCAGCACGTCTGAAAGGCAACACAGGTGAAAACCTGCTGGCTCTGCTGGAAGGTCGTCTGGACAACGTTGTATACCGTATGGGCTTCGGCGCTACTCGTGCTGAATCACGTCAGCTGGTTAGCCACAAAGCAATCATGGTAAACGGTCGTGTTGTTAACATCGCTTCTTATCAGGTTAAAGCGAATGACGTTGTTAGCATTCGTGAGAAAGCGAAAAAGCAATCTCGCGTGAAGGCCGCTCTGGAGCTGGCTGAGCAGCGTGAAAAGCCAACCTGGCTGGAAGTTGATGCTGGCAAGATGGAAGGTACGTTCAAGCGTCAGCCAGAACGTTCTGATCTGTCTGCGGACATTAACGAACACCTGATCGTCGAGCTTTACTCCAAGTAAAGCTTAGTACCAAAGAGAGGACACAATGCAGGGTTCTGTGACAGAGTTTCTAAAACCGCGCCTGGTAGATATCGAGCAAGTGAGTTCGACGCACGCCAAGGTGACCCTTGAGCCTTTAGAGCGTGGCTTTGGCCATACTCTGGGTAACGCACTGCGCCGTATTCTGCTCTCATCGATGCCGGGTTGCGCGGTGACCGAGGTTGAGATTGATGGTGTACTTCATGAGTACAGCACCAAAGAAGGCGTTCAGGAAGATATCCTTGAAATCCTGCTCAACCTGAAAGGGCTGGCGGTGAGAGTTCAGGGTAAAGATGAAGTTATCCTTACTCTGAATAAATCTGGCATTGGCCCTGTGACTGCAGCCGACATCACCCACGACGGTGATGTTGAAATCGTCAAGCCGCAGCACGTGATCTGCCACCTGACCGATGAGAACGCAGCTATTAGCATGCGTATCAAAGTTCAGCGCGGTCGTGGTTATGTGCCGGCTTCTGCCCGAATTCATTCGGAAGAAGATGAGCGCCCAATCGGCCGTCTGCTGGTCGACGCATGCTACAGCCCTGTAGAACGTATTGCCTACAATGTTGAAGCAGCGCGTGTAGAACAGCGTACCGACCTGGACAAGCTGGTCATCGAAATGGAAACCAACGGCACAATCGATCCTGAAGAGGCGATTCGTCGTGCGGCAACCATCCTGGCAGAACAACTGGAAGCTTTCGTTGACTTACGTGATGTTCGTCAGCCGGAAGTGAAAGAAGAGAAACCAGAATTCGATCCGATCCTGCTGCGCCCTGTTGACGATCTCGAATTGACTGTCCGCTCTGCTAACTGCCTCAAGGCAGAAGCTATCCACTATATCGGTGATCTGGTACAGCGTACCGAGGTTGAGTTGCTGAAAACGCCGAACCTGGGTAAAAAATCTCTTACCGAGATTAAAGACGTGCTGGCTTCACGTGGTCTGTCTCTGGGCATGCGCCTGGAAAACTGGCCACCGGCAAGCATTGCTGACGAGTAACCGGATCACAGGTTAAGGTTTTACTGAGAAGGATAAGGTCATGCGCCATCGTAAGAGTGGTCGTCAACTGAACCGCAACAGCAGCCATCGCCAGGCTATGTTCCGCAACATGGCAGGTTCACTGGTTCGTCATGAGATCATCAAGACGACCCTGCCTAAAGCGAAAGAGCTGCGTCGCGTAGTTGAGCCGCTGATTACTCTTGCCAAGACTGACAGCGTTGCTAATCGTCGTCTGGCATTCGCCCGTACTCGTGATAACGAGATCGTGGCAAAACTGTTTAACGAACTGGGCCCGCGTTTCGCGAGCCGTGCCGGTGGTTACACTCGCATTCTGAAGTGTGGCTTCCGTGCAGGCGACAACGCGCCGATGGCTTACATCGAGCTGGTTGATCGTTCAGAGAAAGCAGAAGCTGCTGCAGAGTAATCTGCAGTAACGTAAAAAAACCCGCTCCGGCGGGTTTTTTTATATCCGTGATATCCCCACTTCTCTACAATATCTGTATCAATTCTGTTCATCCCCTGGAGCGGGTAATGTGGCTGCTTGACCAGTGGGCAGAACGCCATATTCGTGATGCCCAAAAAAAAGGTGAATTCGACGATCTTCCGGGACGCGGCGAACCCCTTATGCTTGACGATGACTCGCATATTGCGCCTGAATTACGCGCGGGATACCGTTTACTAAAGAATGCAGGCTGTCTCCCTCCTGAACTCGAACAGCGCAGAGAGGCTGTTGAACTTGTCGATCTGCTAAAAGGGATCCGTCAGGACGATCCGCGACATTCTGAACTTAGCCGCCGTCTCGCCGTGCTTGAACTTAAACTGCGTCAGGCAGGAATGAACACTGACTTTCTGCACGGTGAATACGGTGAACGCTTGTTGCGGAAAATAAACGAGGAGTAGTTATGTACCGTATCGGTGAACTTGCGAAGCTCGCGAACGTCACACCGGATACCATCCGATATTACGAAAAGCAGCAGATGATCGATCATGAAGTTCGTACTGAAGGTGGCTTTCGACTTTATACCGATAACGATCTGCAGCGCCTGCGGTTTATTCGGTATGCGCGTCAGCTTGGTTTCACATTAGATTCGATCCGCGAGTTATTATCGATCCGCATCGATCCGGCACATCACACCTGTCAGGAGTCGAAAAGCATTGTGCAGGCCCGGTTGGATGAAGTTGAAGCACGCATTCAGGAATTGCAAACCATGCAGCGCTCTCTGCAAAGGCTGAATGATGCTTGTTGTGGCACGGCCCACAGCAGTATTTATTGTTCTATTCTGGAAGCCCTTGAACAGGGGGCCAGTGGGGAAAGCGAGGACTGTTGATTTTTAGTCCAACCGGGTCTAGACTCCCGTCGACATAAACCATGCTCAGGAGAATTTATGAGCCGCTATCAGCACACGAAAGGACAGATTAAAGACAATGCCATTGAGGCACTACTCCATGACCCGCTATTCAGACAGCGCGTTGAGAAGAATAAAAAAGGGAAAGGAAGTTATCTGCGTAAAGGCAGGCATGCAAAACGGGGTAACTGGGAGGCCAGTGGCAAACAAGCGAATCGCTTATTTACCACTGGCCTTCCTGCTTTAAGCTTCTGATTAAACGCGCTTGTTCTGCTCTTTTAACAGATCGCGAATCTCACTCAGCAGCACTTCTTCTTTTGTCGGTGCAGGCGCTGCTGCCGGCTCTTCTTTTTTACGGTTGAGTTTATTGATCAGCTTGATAGCCATAAAAATGGCAAACGCCACAATCACGAAATCAAATACGTTCTGAATAAATACGCCGTAGTGCATCACGACTGCCGGCACATCACCCTGTGCTTCACGCAACGTGAAAGCGAACTGTTTGAAATCAATGCCCCCGATCAGCAACCCTAAAGGTGGCATGATAATGTCGGCCACTAATGATGAAACAATCTTGCCGAATGCTGCACCAATAATGACACCCACTGCCAAATCCACCACGTTTCCGCGCATCGCAAATTCGCGAAATTCTTTAATAAAACTCATTTTGTTCTCCTTGTGCCAGCTGACGACTATAAGTTTAACAAATGATTAGCTAATTGCCATTCGTGATAATTAAACGTTATGCAAAATAAAAGGCACAGAAATGAGAAGGATAAAGAGCGGGTACCCCATTTGAGAGCACCCGACACATTAAAGGAAGAATGGGCTTGGCTGGAATAAACGTTCGACGTCGGTAATAAACTTTTTATCGGTAAGGAACATAATAACGTGATCGCCTTGCTCAATGCGCAAATTATCATTGGCAATCATGACATCATTCCCGCGCACGACAGCACCAATAATGGTGCCCGGTGGCAGCTTAATTTCGTCTATCGAACGGCCCACGACGCGTGATGTGGTTTCATCTCCGTGCGCTACGGCTTCAATGGCTTCCGCTACCCCGCGACGAAGCGATGATACCCCAACAATATCCGCTTTACGCACATGGCTCAGTAACGCGGAAATTGTCGCCTGCTGCGGCGAAATGGCAATATCAATGACGCTGCCCTGAACCAGATCAACATAGGCTTTGCGCTGGATAAGCACCATGACCTTCTTTGCCCCCATACGTTTCGCGAGCATGGCAGACATTATATTCGCCTCGTCGTCGTTGGTGACGGCAATAAAAAGATCAACTTGATCAATATGCTCTTCAGCCAGCAACTCCTGATCTGACGCATCGCCATAAAATACGATCGTATTTTGCAGTTTTTCCGCCAGTTCAGCCGCTCGCTGCTGATCGCGTTCGATCAATTTTACGCTGTAATCTTTTTCCAGCCGGTGTGCCAGACCGGCACCAATATTGCCGCCGCCGACCAGCATAATGCGTTTATAGGGTTTTTCGAGACGCTGAAGTTCACTCATCACCGCACGAATATGCTGTGAAGCCGCAATAAAGAAGACTTCGTCCCCGGCTTCGACAATCGTAGAGCCCTGCGGGCGGATAGGTCTGTCGTGGCGGAAAATAGCCGCGACGCGCGTATCAATATGCGGCATATGCTCGCGCATGGTGGACAACGCGTTGCCAATCAACGGGCCGCCGTAATAGGCCTTAACGACGGCCAGGCTCACTTTACCTTCGGCAAAGTTCACCACCTGCAGGGCGCCCGGATATTCGATCAGACGGTAGATATTGTCGATCACCAGCTGTTCTGGCGCGATAAGATGGTCAATAGGAACTGCTTCTGAATTAAACAGTTTCTCAGCATCGCGGACATAGTCCGGAGAGCGGATGCGCGCGATTCGGTTTGGCGTGTTAAAAAGCGAGTAGGCCACCTGACAGGCCACCATATTGGTTTCGTCAGAACTGGTCACCGCAACCAGCATGTCGGCATCGTCAGCACCCGCCTCACGAAGAACGCGCGGGTGCGAACCATGACCCTGCACAACGCGCAGGTCAAATTTGTCCTGTAAAACACGCAGGCGATCGCCGTTGGTATCCACGATGGTGATATCGTTGTTTTCGCCAACCAGATTTTCCGCCAGCGTTCCACCAACCTGTCCTGCGCCCAGAATGATAATCTTCATCTCTCGTGACCTGTTCTCAACATCACTCTTTGATTAGCTTAGCGTAAAAGAAGCCATCACCCTCTTCTGCACCCGGCAGATTCTGCTGACCCGGGCATTCAGGCGTTCCCGTATCGTGCAGCGCCGCGTCCGGGGTTCGTTTAAGGAAGGCCGCGATTTGCTGACTGTTTTCTTCCGGCAGTACTGAACAGGTTGCATAGACCAGCGTGCCGCCGGGTTTGAGATATGGCCAGATGGCGTCGAGGATGTCGGATTGCAGTTGGGCAAGCTCACTAATATCACGATCGCGACGCAGCCACTTGATATCCGGATGACGACGAATCACACCGGTTGCAGAGCAGGGGGCATCCAGCAAAATGCGATCGAATTGTGTTTCGCCACACCATTCTGCGGGTTTGCGTCCATCGCCTTGCTTAACCTGTGCCTTCATGCCCAGGCGCTTGAGGTTGTCGTAGACGCGTGAAAGACGCTGCTCATCAACGTCCACTGCCATCACGTTGGCCTGCGGAGCCACTTCAAGAATATGCGTCGTTTTGCCCCCTGGTGCGGCGCAGAGATCGAGGATCTGCTCACCGTTTTGGGGTTCAAGCCAGGTCATGCAACCCTGAGCAGAGGCATCCTGTACCGTTACCCAACCCTCTTCAAAGCCGGGTAATGCATGTACCGGTGCAGGCGATGCTAAGCGCACGGCATCAGGGTATGCGTCATGGGTGAAGCCGCTCATTCCAGCTTCTTCAAGTAATGCCAGCCATGCGTCACGGGTGTGGTGATTACGATTCACGCGTAACCACATTGGTGGACGCTGATTGTTGGCATCGGCAATGTCTTGCCACTGCTGCGGATAAGCTTTTTTCAGGCGCTTCAACAGCCAGTCCGGATGCAGAAAGCGTGCTTCGGTTTGGGCAAATTCAGCCAGAAATTCTTCCTGCTGTCTCTGGAACTGACGCAATACGCCGTTGATCAGCCCTTTCAGCTGAGGACGTTTAATCGCAACGGCACCTTCCACCGTCTCTGCCAGCGCGGCATGAGGTGGGATGCGGGTATGAAGAAGCTGATAAAAACCCACCATAATTAAATAATGTACGGTGCGCTGCTTGCCCGTCATTGGGCGGGACATCAGCTTGTTAATCAACCACTCAAGCTGCGAGAGTGTGCGCAGGACGCCAAAGCAAAGCTCCTGAAGCAGGGCTTTATCTTTATCAGAGACTTTTTGCTGCAGGGGAGGCAGGACGTTGCTCAGTGACTGGCCCTGCTCGATAACCTGCTCGACGGCCTGGGCCGCCATGCTGCGTAGATTTTGTTTTTTCATAACCGTAAAAATAAAAATGCCCGGAAACACCGGGCCTTAAGAATAAATTTGCTCAGGCAAGGCGATTGCCAGGGATAAACCATTCGCGACGGGAATTTAGTAGATCCTGAGCACTCATGGCTTTCTTACCGGCCGGTTGGAGCGATTCAAGATTCAAAATCCCTTGCGCAGTCGCCACCTGGATGCCGTTCTTGCTGGCATCAATAATCGTACCGGGTTCCACCGTGGTAGCGCTGCTAATGACGGAGGCTTTCCAGACTTTTACTGGCTGCTCATCAATTTCCAACCAGCTCATCGGCCACGGATTAAAAGCGCGAATGCAACGTTCAAGTTGAGCGGCTGACAGGGACCAGTCGATCCGCGCTTCTTCTTTGCTCAGCTTTTCGGCGTAGGTTACCAGCGCGTCGTCCTGAACTTCTGGTTTTGCCGTATTGTCAGCAAGCTGCTGAAGCGTCTCGATGAGCCCTTGTGGGCCAAGCTCTGCCAGTTTGTCATACAGCGTGGCGCTGGTATCGTCTGACGTAATGGGGCAGGCCAGTTTATAGAGCATGTCGCCGGTGTCTAAACCTACGTCCATCTTCATGATGGTAACGCCCGTTTCGTCATCACCCGCCCACAGCGCGCGCTGGATAGGTGCTGCACCACGCCAGCGTGGGAGCAGGGACCCATGAACGTTGATGCAACCCAGGCGCGGCATATCGAGCACGGCTTTTGGCAAAATTAAACCGTAAGCCACCACCACCATTACGTCGGCATTCAGGTCAGCAACCAGCTGCTGATTTTCCTGCGGGCGCAGCGATGCGGGCTGGAAAACAGGAAGCCCATGCTCTTCTGCCAGCACCTTGACCGGGCTCGGCATCAGTTTTTTGCCGCGACCAGCAGGACGGTCCGGTTGGGTAAAGACGCCAACAACCTGGTGACCAGACGATAACAGCGCGTCAAGATGACGCGCTGCAAAATCAGGGGTTCCCGCGAAGATAATACGTAGTGATTTAGACACGATGATCCTTGTATCCGGTGGGACGTTATGCGCGAGAACGCAAACGATCCAGTTTCTCTACTTTCTGACGAATACGCTGCTGTTTCAGCGGCGAGAGATAATCGATAAACAGTTTACCGACCAGGTGATCCATCTCATGCTGAATACAAATCGCCAGCAGGTCATCTGCCTCCAGTTCGAACGGATTACCGTCACGATCCAGGGCGCGAATTTTCACTTTTTCAGCACGCGGCACTAACGCACGCTGTTCAGGAATGGAGAGACAGCCTTCCTCAATACCGGTTTCGCCACTCTTTTCAAGCAGCTCTGGGTTGATCAGCACCAGACGGCCATCGCGATTCTCAGAAACGTCGATCACGATAATACGCTTGTGAATGTCCACCTGCGTTGCCGCCAGGCCAATGCCTTCTTCGGCGTACATGGTATCGAACATATCATCAACGATACGCTGGATTTCTGCATTCACTTCTTTAACCGGTTCAGCGACGATGCGAAGGCGCTCGTCCGGAATATGTAATACTTGCAAAACTGCCATAAATTTCCAGAGTCGTGTTCAGGAGTTGATAAGAATACTCCCTCTATTCTAGACAAATCCCCCATCGATTGACAGCATCAGTGACCAATCGCAATGATTGCGGAGACCGCTTATGGCAGGGGAAAGGATGACATCTACCGAGATTTGGCTACGGCTCATGCACACAGGTTCTTTGTGTGGTGATGTCATGGTGGAAGCGGCTGCACGACTGCAGAGGCAGGAAGGCATCGACACGCTTGTTCTGAGAAACGCTGGATTGACAGCTAAGCAGGCTGAACGGTTCGTTGCGTTCGATGAGAGTGAGCTGGAACGTAGCCTGATATGGCTTGAGCAGCCGGGTCATCATTTATTAACGGCCAACCATCCCCTTTATCCCCCTTTGCTCCGCACGATCCCTGATTATCCCGGAGCATTATTCATAAAAGGTAACCCTGAGACGCTTAATACCGTTCAGCTGGCGGTGGTAGGCAGTCGTGCGCCGTCATGGTACGGCGAGCGGTGGGGGAAAATCCTGTGCGAACAACTTTCACAAAGTGGTTTCACGATCACCAGCGGGCTGGCCTGTGGTATTGACGGCGTTGCCCACAGCGCGGCGCTGTCAGTAAAAGGACGAAGTGTCGCGGTGCTGGGAAACGGTCTTTTTAGTATTTATCCACGTCGGCATCAGGCATTGGCGATGCGGCTTATTGAGTCTGACGGCGCGATAGTGTCTGAGTTTCCGCTTTCCGCGCAGCCCCGACCGGCAAACTTTCCGCGTCGTAATCGCATCATCAGCGGCCTTAGCAAAGGCGTGCTGGTCGTTGAAGCCGCGCGGCGAAGCGGTTCGCTGGTTACGGCGCGGTGCGCGCTCGAACAGGGGCGAGAAGTCTTCGCCTTGCCCGGCCCGATAGGTAATCCCGGATGCGAGGGACCGCACTGGCTGATTAAGCAGGGGGCAACACCGGTAACGGAAGTCGGGGACATTCTTGAAAATTTGCAATATGGGCTGCAATGGCTGCAGGAAGATCCCGAAAAGCGACAATATTCATCAGATCAGGGAAAGGTGGCATTGCCATTTCCCAAGCTCCTGGCTAACGTAGGAGATGAGGTAACACCTGTTGACGTTGTCGCTGAACGTGCCGGCCAACCTGTGCCAGTAACGGTAGCACAGCTACTCGAACTGGAGTTAGCAGGGTGGATCGCAGCTGTACCCGGCGGCTATGTCCGATTAAGGAGGGCATGCCATGTTCGACGTACTGATGTATTTGTTTGAGACTTACATCCATAACGAAGCAGAAATGCGAGTGGATCAGGACAAGTTGACACAGGATCTTACCGATGCGGGATTTGAGCGGGAAGATATCTACAATGCGTTGATGTGGCTGGAAAAACTGGCTGATTATCAGGAAGGCCTTGCCGAACCGATGCAGCTTGCTTCTGACCCATTGTCAGTACGCATTTATACCGCTGAAGAGTGTGAACGGCTGGACGCCAGCTGCCGGGGGTTCATTTTATTCCTTGAGCAGATTCAGGTGCTAAACCTCGAAACGAGAGAAATGGTGATAGAGCGCGTCATGGCGCTGGATACCGCAGAATTTGAACTGGAAGATCTCAAATGGGTGATCCTGATGGTTCTGTTTAATATCCCGGGCTGTGAAAATGCCTATCAGCAAATGGAAGAATTACTCTTTGAAGTGAATGAAGGTATGCTGCACTAATTCAATGTGCAGCACCAAGAGTTGTTATGGCCAAATCAGCACTATTCACGGTGCATAAAAACGAGCCCTGCCCGCAGTGCGGGGCTGAACTTGTTATTCGGTCCGGGAAACACGGCCCGTTTCTCGGTTGTTCTCACTATCCGGAATGTGATTATGTTCGTCCTCTGAAAAGCCAGGCGGATGGACATATCGTTAAAATTCTGGAGGGGCAGCTTTGTCCTCTTTGCGGTGGCGAACTCGCGCTACGCCAGGGGCGTTTCGGCATGTTTATTGGATGTAGCCGCTACCCGGAATGTGAACATACGGAACAAATTGATAAGCCTGATGAAACGGCAATCTCATGTCCTCAGTGTCAGCGCGGTCAGTTGGTACAGCGCCGCTCCCGTTATGGTAAGACTTTCCATTCGTGCGATCGCTACCCTGAATGCCAGTTCGTTATCAATTTTAAGCCGGTAGCGGGAATCTGCCCTCATTGCAATTATCCGCTACTGATAGAGAAGAAAACCGCGCAAGGCATGAAACGCTTCTGCGCCAGTAAACAATGTGGAAAGCCGGTTACGGCGGATCAAAATAGTGAATAATAACCTGCCATCAGGCTCCATTGCGCATGCAGTGGACGTACTGAAAAATGAAGAAGTCATCGCCTATCCAACTGAAGCTGTTTTTGGGGTCGGTTGCGATCCTGACAGCGAAACGGCTGTGAGCCGTCTGCTTACTCTTAAACAAAGACCCGTCGAGAAAGGGCTGATTTTGATCGCTGCGAATTACGAGCAGCTTAAACCCTATATCGATGATTCTATGCTGACACCGGCACAGCGCGAGACAATCTTCTCCGCATGGCCTGGACCAGTAACCTTCGTCTTCCCGGCTCAGCCTACAACGCCGCGCTGGTTAACCGGACGCTTTGACTCCCTTGCCGTTCGCGTCACTGACCATCCGCTGGTGGTGGAGCTGTGCCTGGCATTTGGTAAACCACTGGTCTCAACCAGCGCCAACCTGACCGGGCAGCCGCCTTGTCGGACAACTGAAGAAGTGCTGGCGCAGTTCGGGAATGACTTCCCTGTCGCTGTTGGTGAAACGGGAGGGCGCCTGAATCCGTCTGAGATTCGCGACGCTTTGACCGGCGAACGTTTTCGCCAGGGGTAATCTCATGGAAACCTATGCTGTTTTTGGTAATCCGATTGCACACAGCAAGTCACCGTGGATTCATCAGCAATTCGCGGAGCAGCTGCAGATAGATCATCCCTATGGGCGCGTACTGGCGCCAGTGGATGCCTTTATCCCAACGCTGGAGGCCTTTTTCGCAGCGGGGGGCAAAGGCGCGAATGTGACGGTCCCGTTTAAAGAAGAAGCATTCGAACGTGCAGATGAGCTGACCGAGCGCGCTTCACTTGCGGGTGCAGTCAATACCCTAAAACGGCTTGAGGATGGACGCCTTCTGGGTGACAACACCGACGGGATTGGTTTACTTAGCGATCTGGAAAGACTCTCCTTTATTAAACCCGGATTCCGGGTTCTGCTGATTGGCGCGGGTGGTGCATCGAGGGGCGTTCTGTTGCCTCTGCTTTCCCTGGACTGTTCAGTGACCATTACTAACAGAACCTTTTCCCGGGCAGAAGCGCTGGCGGCGTTGTTTGCGCATACCGGCAGCGTGAGCGCGGTAGCGCTTGACGATCTTGCTGAACATGAGTTCGATCTTGTCATTAATGCCACATCCAGCGGCATCAACGGTGAGATCCCGGCGATCCCCGCTTCGCTGGTCAGTGCGCATATGTACTTCTATGACATGTTCTATCAGAAAGGTAAGACGCCTTTCCTGAACTGGTGTGAACAACACGGTGCGAAACAGTTCGCCGATGGGCTGGGAATGCTGGTGGGGCAGGCTGCGCATGCGGTACTGCTCTGGCACAGGGTGCTGCCTTCAGTCGAGCCAGTCATTGAAAAGCTAAAGCAGGAGCTTTCGGCGTGAATCAGGCTATTCATTTCCCGGACAGAGAGAGCTGGGATGAGCATAAGCAAGCGGTCTGTTTTCCGGTGCTCGTGCAGGGTATGCAGCTTACCTGTGCCATCCACGGAGAAACGCTATTGCATCGTTTTGGCGGCACAGACCCGATAGCCGTATTTTGTGAAAACCGCTGGGATCTGGAAGAGGAAGCCAGCGATTTAATCCGCGAACAGCAGGAAGACGATCAGGGCTGGGTTTGGTTATCCTGATCCAAATAATCATTCTTCCATTTTACGTAGTTGTTTGCCGAGTATTTTAATCCTTCGATCTCCGCCTCCTTCAGGGGGCGGATCTGTTTTACCGGGCTTCCCAGATAGAGATAGCCGCTCTCCAGCCGTTTGTTCTGCGGGACCAGGCTACCGGCGCCAATCATCACGTCATCTTCTACTATGACGCCATCCAGTAAAATCGACCCCATGCCAACAAGTACGCGATTTCCGACAGTGCAGCCGTGAAGCATGACTTTATGGCCGACGGTAACATCTTCTCCAATAATGAGGGGATTGCCTTTCGGGTTATAGGACGATTTGTGCGTGACGTGCAGAACGCTACCGTCCTGAATATTGGTTCGCGCGCCAATAGACACATAGTTAACGTCTCCCCTGATGGCAACGAGTGGCCAGATACTAACGTCATCGGCCAGTCGGACATCACCAATGACCACACTACTGGCGTCGATCATCACGCGATCGCCTTGTTTGGGGAACAGATCTTTATAAGGACGTAATACTGCAGACATAACTACCTCTGAGAATGAGCGCTATACAGAAGACTTTGATCGTATTCGTCGATCGAGGCAAGGCAAAATACGTCAATATTTAAGCAGATCGGGCGGGATTTCAGCGAAAAGCGCGGAAAATCAGCAGTCGGAAAAAAAGATCTAAAAAATACTTGTGCTAAAAATTGGGATCCCTATAATGCGCCTCCATCGACACGGCGGATGTGAATCACTTCACAGACAACGCGGTCGGTTGAAGAGAAAAAATCCTGAAATAACGGGTTGACTCTGAAAGAGGAAAGCGTAATATACGCCACCTCGCAACGGTGAGCGAAAGCCGCGTTGCACTGCTCTTTAACAATTTATCAGACAATCTGTGTGGGCACTCAAAGTGACATGGATTCTTAACGTCCTCGGACGA
>NZ_PUQF01000031.1:0-23780 GCF_003331015.1 Enterobacter sp. GER_MD16_1505_Eko_090
ACCTGCGGGTCGGTGAACACCACGGCCGGCATTGCGGTCAGGTCCAGGGCCGCATCGCCGCCAGTCATGTTGATCGCAGCACGGGTGCCGGCCGCTGCCGCCACATAGACGAACTGAGGCTGGTCGGTGCAGTCGCCAGCCGCATAAATGTGTGGCGTACTGGTGCGCATGCCCTTGTCGATGACGATGGCCCCCTGCGCATTGGCAGCGACTCCCGCCGCTTCCAATGCCAGGCTGCGCGTGTTCGGTGCCCTGCCAGTGGCGACCAGCAGCTGGTCGGCGCGTATTTCACCGTACCCGGTGGTCAGCACGAATTCGCCGTCCACATGCGCGACCTGGCTGGCTTGCGTGTATTCCAATACCTTGATCCCTTCGGCACGGAACGCGGCTGTAACGGCCTCGCCGATGGCCGGGTCTTCGCGGAAGAACAGCGTGCTGCGTGCCAGGATCGTCACTTTGCTGCCCAGCCGGGCAAAGGCTTGCGCCAGTTCCAGCGCCACCACAGACGAGCCGATCACGGCCAGGCGCTCGGGAATGGTGTCGCTGACCAGGGCCTCGGTGGAAGTCCAGTAGGGTGACTCTTTCAGGCCCGGAATCGGCGGCACGGCCGGGCTGGCACCCGTGGCGACCAGGCAGCGGTCGAACGCCACCACACGCTCGCCGCCATCGTTTAAACGGACGGCAAGGCTCTGGTCGTCCTTGAAACGCGCTTCACCATGCAGCACGGTGATGGCCGGGTTGCTGTCCAGGATGCCTTCGTACTTGGCGTGGCGCAGCTCATCGACGCGCGCCTGCTGCTGGGCCAGTAGTTTGCTGCGATCAATCGCAGGCACAGTCGCCGCGATGCCACTGTCGAATGGGCTTTCACGGCGCAAATGGGCGATATGGGCAGCGCGGATCATGATCTTGGACGGCACGCAGCCGACATTGACGCAAGTACCGCCGATGGTGCCGCGCTCGATCAGCGTGACGTTCGCACCTTGCTCGACGGCCTTCAGCGCCGCCGCCATCGCGGCTCCGCCGCTGCCAATAACGGCGACGTGCAGTCCGTCCCCATCACCACCAGCCTTGTCGCCACCGCCCAGCCATCCCAGCGCCTTGCCAAGCAGTCTGCCCCGCGCTGAAGTGGATGGGGCATCGGCGGGTGTGGCCTTGTAGCCGAGGCCGGCCACAGCGGCGGTCAGCGCCTCTGGCGAGGTGCCGGGATCGGTGGCGAGTTGCGCGGAGCCTTTCGGGTAGGACACGAGCGCCGACAGCACGCCCGGCACTTTCTCCAGGGCGTCCTTGACATGTGTCGCGCACGAGTCGCAGGTCATTCCGGTGATATTCAAATACATTGCATCGTTCCTTTTCGTTTCGGCAACTGCCAATGCAGTTAGCCGTGTTTGGGTGGTAGTTCGCAGCGGCGGTTGGCCGGTGAGAGCAGATCCCAGATCGACACCCCGATCATCAAGGCCAGACCGACATAGAGGAGGTTCGCCGTCCACCAATTGCCAAAAAACAAGAGCATGGCCGCCAGCACGATGGCTGGGCCGACCATCCCGAGCAGGCTGCGGTACCATTGCCGATGACTCAGCCAGCCCAGTGCATTCGCCAGCAAAGCCACGACTGCGAACAGCGGCAGCAGCTTGGAGATAAACAACCCTTCGTATTCCTGTAGAAAGCCAAGGCCGATGGCCGCGCCCAGGCTGGCGATAGCCGGGAAACAGGCAGCGCATCCCATCGCGGAAACAACGCTGCCAAGCGCGCCAGCCTTGTCGGCAATGCGTGTAATCAGTCCCATGATCGCCCCAGGTTCGGGTTCAGTGGCTCACTGCTTGACGCTGGACGGATAGCCCGCGTCTCCGGTTGCCTTGGTCAGCTTCTGCACGCTGGTCTTGGCATCATCGAACGTGACAACCGCTTCGCGTGTCTCGAAGGTCACGTCAATTTTGCTGACGCCTTCGACCTTGGAAATCGCCTTCTTGACGGTGATCGGGCAGGTGGAGCAGGTCATGCCCGGTACGGACAGCGTGACGGTCTGGGTGGCGGCCCACACGGGGGCAACAACGGCAGCGAGGGCGAGGGCGGCAAACAGTTTTTTCATGATGAACTCCTGTGATTAATAGAAAAATGGCATGACGTAGGGAAATCCGAGCGCGACCAGGACCAGCGCGGCCACGATCCAGAAAATGAGCTTGTAAGTAGCTCGCACTTGGGGAATCGCGCAGACCTCACCCGGTTTGCAGGCTTGCGCCGGGCGGTAGATGCGCCGCCAGGCGAAAAACAGCGCGACCAGCGCTGCGCCGATGAAGATCGGGCGATAGGGTTCCAGCACCGTCAGGTTGCCGATCCATGCCCCGCTGAACCCCAAGGCGATCAAAACCAGCGGCCCCAGGCAGCAGGCCGACGCAAGAATGGCGGCCAGCCCACCGGCGAAGAGCGCGCCGCGCCCGTTTTGTGGTTCAGACATACGCTTGTCCTTTCAAATTTGGTTTGGATAGCTTAAGCTTACTTCCGTAGTTATGTACGGAGTCAAGCGATATGCAAATTAATTTTGAGAATCTGACCATTGGCGTTTTTGCCAAGGCGGCCGGGGTCAATGTGGAGACCATCCGGTTCTACCAGCGCAAGGGCCTGCTGCCGGAGCCAGACAAGCCCTATGGCAGCATTCGCCGCTATGGCGAGGCGGATGTAACACGAGTGCGGTTCGTGAAATCGGCCCAGCGGCTGGGCTTTAGCCTGGACGAAATCGCCGAGCTACTGCGGCTGGAGGATGGCACCCATTGCGAGGAAGCCAGCGGCCTGGCCGAGCACAAGCTCAAGGATGTGCGCGAGAAGATGGCCGACTTGGCACGCATGGAGGCCGTGCTGTCTGAACTGGTGTGCGCCTGCCATGCGCGGAAAGGGAACGTTTCCTGCCCGCTGATTGCGTCACTGCAAGACGGAACGAAGCTCGCTGCATCGGCGCGGGGGAGTCACGGGGTGACTACGCCTTAGCGTGCTTTATTTTCCGAATTCTGAGACGACCCCTTTAAGGATAAAACAATGCGACGTTGTCTGCGGATAGTGTGGGGAACTCTGTTTATTTTCGCCTTTGCGGTACAGGCGGAAACAAAGGTTTATGGCGAACAACGCGTCAGCGGCTGGTGGAACTGGCTAAAAGACGATGTCTCGCAAACCTGGAATCAGCCGCAAAACTACGACCTGTATCTGCCATTTCTCAGCTGGCACAACCGCTTTATGTACGATAAAGAGAAAACCGATAACTACAATGAGATGCCGTGGGGCGGGGGATTTGGTGTCTCAAGATATAACGAAGAAGGTAACTGGAGCTCACTCTACGCGATGATGTTTAAGGATTCGCACAACGAGTGGCAGCCGATTATCGGCTACGGCTGGGAGAAGGGCTGGTATCTGGACAGTAGTCGCGATTTTCGCCTGGGGCTTGGGGTGACCGCCGGGATCACCGCCCGAGAAGACTTCGCCAACTACGTACCGCTACCGATTATTTTGCCGCTCTTTTCCGCCAGCTATCGCCGCCTGAGCGTGCAGTTCACCTATATTCCCGGCACCTACAATAACGGCAACGTGCTGTTTGCGTGGCTGCGCTACGGTTTTTAAGAGGGCATCAAATCGTAATCACCTTTTTCACCAGCGAATTGGACAGCGCTAGCATTGAAATTAACACCGAGGCGATGAACGTCAGGACAATCAGCATTAACTTGGTTCCCAGCGAGCTAATTGGGATAAGCGCGGTCAGCAGATGAAAAACGGAGTAGTGAAGAATATAGACGCCGGTCATCGTTTTGCTGATAGTCGCCAGAATGGTCTCTTTAAACTCGCTGTTTTTACGAAACCGCACGCCGTTGGCGGCAATCACCAGCGCCACCACCAAAATATAAATTTGTGATCCGGTAAGAATGAACGCATTTCTGTCAGCCTTAAACAGGGCGAAGAAGAAATGGCGCTCGTAAAACCAGGTGAAGAGATAAATAAACGGAATGGCGATCATCGCGCCTTTCACCACTCTCTCGCGGGTCAGCCAACTGGCGACCAGCGGATCGCTGAACAGCTGGCCGGTCAGGTAAAACAGCAGCCAGGTCCACAAACGGTACTGCGGGGCCAGGCTCAGCGCATGAACATCAGGATACAGCGCGGACAGCAGATCGTAGCCATATGAGAGCAACAGCAGCGCAAATACCACGCCGAAAAATAGCTTGCGTCGCTGGCTGAGCCACTCGATAAGCGGATGAAAGGTGTAAATCACAATAAAGGCAAAAACAAACCACGGCTGGATAAGATAACCGCGCTGGTAGGGTTCCCAGAGATAGTACACTGTCATCCAGAACAGGAAGACGATAACTACGCTTTTGATTTTACCCATTAGCCACTGCGCATCGTGCCGTGACTGCGAATCCAGATAGCCCGCCACCACAAAAAACAGCGGCGTGGCTATGGTCGAAATAAACGTCAGAAAACCGAGGATCCAGTGATAGTCGTAATCATAGTGATCCCAGGTGTTATAAATGGTGAAGAAGGTCACCGCCGTCATGCATCCCAGCGTTTTAATAATATTTAATCCGGTACTGTTCATTATTGTGGCTTCATATCCTTAGAGCCTATCCCATTAGGCTATTTTATTTGCCATTTTGGTCCTGGGCAGTGCTCACAAGCCTCACGTACTGCGTGTACGCTTCGGTTGTTGCGCGCTGTCCGTGCCCAAACTGGCTGCAACAATATACGCCTACTGGGATAGGCTCTTATTATGGAAACAGGCGTAAATCACTGGCAGAACCAGCAGCGTCAGAATAGTAGCAAAACCCAGACCAAACATAATAACTACCGCCATACTCTGGAAGAAGACATCCAATAATAAAGGGGCCAGACCGAGAACGGTGGTGAAGGCGGTCAGCAGAATAGGGCGCAGACGCGAGGTGGCGGCATAAATAATGGCTTCCTGCTGCGCTTTTTCCTGCTTCTGCTGCTCAATTTCCTCAACCAGCACGATGCCGTTACGAATCAACATCCCGCTCAGGCTAAGCAAGCCTATCAATGCCATAAAGCCAAAAGGAATACCGGTAATCAAAAAGCCTGGCGTTACGCCAATCAGCGCCAGCGGCACCGTCAGCCAGATAGCGATCGCGTTTTTCAGCGAGCTGAACATCAGCACAGTGATAACAAACATCACCAGGTAACCCAGCGGCAGGGTGGTGAACAACCTCTGCTGCGCTTCGCGGGAATTCTCCGCGTCGCCGCCCCACTCAATACTGTAGCCGTGCGGTAGGGCGAGGGCATCGATTTGCGGCTTCACGCG
The DNA here is from genome assembly GCF_003331015.1 of Enterobacter sp. GER_MD16_1505_Eko_090. Classification (NCBI taxonomy): domain Bacteria; kingdom Pseudomonadati; phylum Pseudomonadota; class Gammaproteobacteria; order Enterobacterales; family Enterobacteriaceae; genus Enterobacter; species Enterobacter sp. GER_MD16_1505_Eko_090. Next base: position 5,297 of record NZ_PUQF01000031.1, read on the forward strand.
CGCCAGAATATCGCCTGAGGTTTGATTGCTCAGCGGATCGGGGTCGGTCTGCACGGTCAGTACGCGGCTGCGGTCGCGGCGCAGGATCAAAGGATCTTCCCACTCGAGATTAAAGCCGCTGACCACGTTACTGAGCGGGATATACTGCTGGCGGTTTTGGCTCCAGACCAGCACATTATTCAGGTGGTTAGCATCCTGGCGCTCGGCGGCTGGTGGGCGAACCACCACCGGCAGCAGGTCAGCCCCTTCGCGATAGAGTCCCGCACGGCTACCAGAGAAATTCATCTCCAGCGCGTTATCGATATCCTGTTTATCTACTCCCAGTTCGCGGCCTAAGCTGGCGGAATATTGTGGGCGGATAACCTTGCTGCGGTTCTGCCAGTCGTTGCGCACGCCGTCGGTGGCCGGGTCTGCGGAGAGAATATCGCCCACCTGGCTGGCGAGCAGGCGCAGGCGGTCGGGATCCGGGCCTTTGATGCGCACTTCAATGGCGCTATCGCCGGAAGGGCCGAACATCACGCGTTTGCTGCTGGCATTAACCTGCGGATAGTTGCGCGCAATATAGCTGTCAACATGCTGCGTCAGAGCGTTAATACTGCGCTGGTCGTCCATGCGTACCATGATCTGCGCGTAGTTGCTGTATTGCCGTTGCCCGCTGTAGGTGAGGATAAAACGCATACTGCCCTGACCAACGGTGGCGATGGTGGTGACAACGCCCGGCTGGCCGTTAATCGAGGTTTCAATATCGCTGGCCATCTTTTCGGTTGTCGCAATATCAGTGCCATAGGGAAGCCAGAGGTCAACAAAGAAGATAGGCGTGTTCGATGAGGGGAAAAAGTTCTGCCGCACCGAGCCGAATCCCCATATTGAAGCTGCCAGCAGCGCCGCCATGACGGTCAGGGTGATCGCTTTGCGCATCAGTAGGGTGTGCAGAATCTGCTGATAAATGCGATAAAAGCGCCCGCTGTAGGGGTCGGTATCCGAGGTTTCAGCAGGCGGCTGTTGCCCTTTGAACAGCCACCATTTAATCAGTACTGGCGTGATGGTTAACGCTGAGAACCAGCTCAGCATGAGTGAAATCAGCAGCACCTGGAACAGTGATTTGCAGTATTCTCCGGTGGAGTCCTGCGACAGGCCAATCGGCGCAAAGGCGAGAATAGCAATCACCGTCGCCCCCAGCAGCGGCAGCGCCGAGCGGCGAATCACATAATTAATCGCCGTGAGCAGCGTCGACCCCTGCTGGCGGGCAATGAGTACCCCTTCGACGATGACGATGGCATTATCGACCAGCATACTCAGGGCGATAATCAGCGCCCCCAGCGAGATACGCTGTAGCTCGATGCCCCACAGATACATAATCAGCAGCGTACCGAGCACGTTAAGCGCTAACGACAGGGCAATAATGATACCGCTGCGCACGCCCATAAAGATCAGCAGCACGCCGACGACAATGGCCAGTGCCATCAGGAAGTTAGTGATAAAGCCGTTCACCGAGTGAGCCACTTCTGCAGCCTGGTCGTAGAACAGGTCAATTTTGATCCCTGCCGGTTTTTCCGCCGACATCTGATCCAGTTTGCTTTCCAGCGCGCGACCAACGTCAATGACGTTGACGCCGGGAATAAACGACACCCCCATAGTGACCGCCTGGCGGCCATTAGCGTGATAAATGCTGGAAGGAGATTCGCTGAGTCCGCGCGATAGCGTGGCAATATCGCGCAATCGCGTCGCTGAACCTGAGCCGTGCGGGCTGATTAACAAATCGCCCAGCTCGTCGAGATTTTCAAACTCCCCCGTTGGATGCAGGCGAATTGACTCGCTGCCGGATTTAATCTCACCGGCGTTAGACACTACGTTCAAGCGACTGAGGATTGCCGCCAGTTGGTTGAGCGTGATACCGCGGGCGGTCATTTTTGCCAGCGAGATATCGATATTGATTTGTTGTGGGATCGCACCGCCGATAGCGACTTTGCCAACGCCGGGAACCAGCACCAGTTCGCGCCTGAGCTGCTCGGCGTAGCGGACCAGCTCAGGGTTGGTAAAGCTCTCGCCGGAGATAGCAAAGAAGAAGCCAAAGACATCGCCAAAATCGTCGTTCACAAAGGGGGAGGCCACGCCGGGCGGGAACATCCGGGCGGCGTCTCCTACCCGACGGCGCAGCTCATCCCAGATTTGCGGCAGCTCGCTGGAGTGATAATTCGAGGCGATATTGACGGTGATTTGCGACAGACCATTGGAGGAAATTGAGCTGACGTTGTCCAGATAGGGCAGCTGTTGCAGCGCGTTCTCCAGCGGCAGGGTGACTTCTTCCTCAACCTGCTGCGCCGAGGCTCCCGGATAGTGGGTGATGACCACGGCGGTCTTGATGGTAAACGCCGGGTCTTCCAGGCGACCGATATTCAGCAGGGCGAAAATACCCCCGATGCCCAGCAGTAAAATAGTCAGCCAGACGCGAATCGGGTTGTTAATAAACTGACGAGAGATATCCATTACAAACCTCGTTCACGCGTCCAGATTCGAACCGGTTGCTGCGCATGCAGTTCACTGACGCCTGCCGCCACGACGCGCTCGCCGACGCTAAGCCCTTCGGTAATGACCACTCCCTGAGAGGTGACCTGGCCGACGCCAACTTTTCTGTCCTCAAGCTGTAGCTGTTCGCCTTCGCCTTTAACTACCCAGACGTGGGGCTCATTGCGCTGGCGATTATCCGGATTAAATACCGCTTCAACCGGCACCACGACGGCTTTATCGCCCGCGCTGGCGGGCAGGTTTGCCAGATTGACCGTCACGGTCCCACTCACGCCGCCCACTGACGGAAAATCGGCCGGGCGCGGCATGGTTAAAATGATCTGCCAGGTCAGAGTGTTGCTGTCGCTGCTACCGGTATGTTCTTTATATTCGGCGGTGAACTGACGGTCCGGCATAGAGTTGATTTTCACCACCGGACGATACTGCGCATTGCGGATATCAATAGTCGTAAAAAGATTCTCCGGAATGCTGAACACCACGTCGAGCAGATCGGTTCGCGTCAGGGTGACGATCGGCTGTCCGGCGGCGACAACCTGGTGATTACGGATCGGGACGCTGGCGGCAATACCGCTAAACGGCGCGGTGAGCGTCATTTGACTTAGCTCTTCGCGGGCGATTTTTAGCGCAGCGTTGGCGGAATCACGGTTGGCCCGCTGGATATCCATTTCCGCTTTTGAAATGGCCTGGCGACCGGCCAGCGTCTGGAAGCGGTCGAACTGCCGCTGAGCGAGGGTTGCTGCGGTCTGCCGTTCGTTGACGCGTTGCTGCGCTTCCCGGGCGTTGAGCCGGGCGAGCGCTTGCCCCTGAGAGATACTGGCTCCCTGACGCACATCAAGGGATTCAATCTGTCCGCCGCGTTTGAACGACAGATCGGTAGAATCCCCGGATTCAATACGGGCAGGAAAAATGCGCTGCTGTGAATCACCAATGGCGACGACATCCGCAACTTTTACCATCCGCGGCAGCGGGGTAACTTGCGGTGCTTTCTGATCGCAAGCCGTTGTTATTAAAATAACAACGGGAATGAGAGAAAAATAACGGTTCACTGTATTCCCCTCGGTGCTAAAGGTTTTATTTTACATATTTTTCACAAATGCCGGCTTTATTCAGCCAGCGCTGAGACCACTAAATAGGTAAATAACCCGGAAGCCGTACAGGTGATTATTGCCAGGGCAATAAACAGGCTCAGGCGAAACAGGCTGTAGCCGAACATTGCTCCTCCTCTGGTATCAACCTTGTGCTAAGTAGATTCTTATCTACATAATTGTTGAATGGTTTTTAGAGGCGCGCAGGCCTCTGATAATGAGCATAGTCGTTGAAAAAAGGAAATGTTAAAAAGAGTAAAATTTGCGGTAATGTTGACGATTTTGCTGGGTTTTCAGTTGAATTGTCTGAGGTCGACTGAGTCTGTGATATTTTTCAATATATTAATTGGCATCTTAATAATGTTAATCGCCGTGTGCTACGTTTAATTATACCCATCATACTTCGAATCGAGATTTCTTCCTCAGCGCCATTGTCTGCGCTGTTTTCACCACCTTTTTTTATAGGTAATAAAAGGATTGTCTCTATGTATAAAAATATCCTCGTCCCGGTTGATGTGTTTGAAACCGGCCTTGCGGACAAGGCTTTGTCCCATGCTCAATTCCTCGCGCAAAGCTCCTCCGGGCAGATTCATTTACTCAACGTCATCCCGACATTTTCTCCTGCACTGACGCGCGGATTTATTTCCGATGCGCGAAAAATGGAAGACTATCTGGTTAATAATTCAAAAGAAAAACTCGCTGAACTCATCAATAAACTCTCTCTGAAGGAAAGCGATGTCCAGATTCATATTCGCAGCGGCAACGTCCGCGATGAAGTGACGAAACTGGCAGATGAACTGAAGGCGGATGTGGTGATCATTGGCTCACGCAATCCCAATATTCAAACCCATCTGTTGGGTTCAGAGGCGGCAAGTATCGTGCGTTATGCCCATGTGCCGGTTTTTGTGGTGCGCTAAGGGCAGCCTGAGGCTGTCCTGATTTCCGTTACAGGAGTGAGGAGATAACTATGAATACAGAAAAACCGGGCGGCCCGTTTTATCAGCTCTCCGTGGATGAAACCCTGACCAGCACCAACAGCACTCCCGATGGCATCAGCAGCGCTGAAGCGACGGCGCGCTTACAGCAGTACGGTGAAAATGCGCTACCGCAAAAAGCGGGTAAACCGGCATGGCTGCGTTTTCTGGCGCATTTTAATGATGTGCTGATTTACGTCTTGCTGGCGGCGGCGCTATTGACGGCGGTGATGGGCCACTGGGTCGATACTCTGGTGATCCTCGGCGTGGCGGTGATCAACGCCCTGATTGGTCATATTCAGGAGAGTAACGCCGAAAAATCGCTCCAGAGCATTCGCAATATGCTCTCCAGCGAAGCGGTGGTGGTTCGTCAGGGGAATCATGAAACCATTCCGACCACGGCGCTGGTTCCCGGCGATATCGTGGTGATCCGCGCCGGCGACCGCATTCCAGCAGACCTGCGGGTTATCGAAGCGCATAACCTACGGGTGGAAGAGGCGATTCTGACCGGTGAATCAACGGTGGTGGAGAAAAGTACCGAAGCGCTTAGCGGCGAACTGCCGTTGGGTGACCGGACGAACCTGTTGTTCTCAGGCACCACGGTAAGCTCCGGCGGTGGCAAAGGCCTGGTGGTGGCAACCGGTGGCGATACCGAGCTGGGCCACATTAACCAGATGATGGCGGATATCGAGAAACACCGTACTCCGCTGTTGGTGCAGATGGATAAGCTCGGCAAAGCCATCTTTATCATCATTCTGGTGATGATGGCTGCGCTATTCGTCTTTAGCCTGCTGTTCCGCGATATGCCGGTTTCTGAACTGATGCTGTCGCTGATTAGCCTGGCGGTGGCGTCGGTACCGGAAGGGCTGCCGGCGATTATCTCGATTATCCTCTCGCTTGGCGTGCAAACCATGGCCCGGCAGAAGGCGATTATCCGCAAGCTGCCGACGGTCGAAACGCTAGGGGCGATGACGGTTATTTGCTCGGATAAAACCGGGACGCTGACCATGAACGAGATGACGGTTAAGGCCGTTATCACCGCCGATAAAGTCTATCGGGTGGAAGGGGACAGCTACGAGCCGGTGGGGAATATTCACCCGATCGATGAGCCGGACCCGATAACCGTCGCGCCGGGCACGCTGCTGGAGCGCTATCTGCGCACCATCGACCTGTGTAACGACAGCCAGCTAATCAAAGATGAAAGCGGGTTGTGGAAAATCACTGGCGGCCCTACGGAAGGGGCGCTGAAGGTGCTGGCGGCGAAAGTGACGCTTTCGCCGGCGAGCACCGAACTGCGCAGTAAGATCCCCTTTGATTCGCAATACAAATATATGTCAACGCTGTACCGCATCGGCAATGAGGAGACGATTTTAATTACCGGTGCGCCAGATGTGCTGTTCCGCCTGTGTCAGCATCAGCAAACCGACCATGGGCTGGAGCCGCTGGACCAGCCGTATTGGGAAGCGAAAATTGAAGAGTACGCGCGGGAAGGGCTGCGCATGGTGGCGGCAGCGTGGAAACCGGCGGCTGACGGGCAAACCGAACTCACCCATCAGGATTTGCAGCATGGCGTCATTCTGTTAGGGATCGCCGGGATGATGGACCCGCCGCGACCAGAGGCCATTACCGCTATCGGCGACTGCCTGCAGGCGGGGATCCGCGTGAAGATGATCACCGGGGACCACCCGCAAACGGCGATGAGTATCGGCAAGATGCTGGGGATCGGCAACGCCGGGAACGCCATTACCGGGCGCGAGCTGGAGGTGATGGACGATACCCAACTGAGTGAAGCGGCGCAGAAATTCGATATTTTTGCCCGTACCAGTCCGGAAGATAAGTTCCGTCTGGTTCAGGCGCTGCAAAGCAGGAAAGAGGTGGTCGGGATGACCGGTGATGGGGTGAACGACGCCCCGGCGCTGAAGCAGGCCGATGTTGGTATCGCGATGGGCATCAAGGGCACCGAAGTGACCAAAGAGGCCGCTGATATGGTGCTGACCGATGATAACTTCGCCACCATCGCCAGTGCAGTCAGGGAAGGGCGGCGGGTTTACGATAACCTGAAGAAAACGATCTTGTTCATTATGCCAACCAACCTGGCGCAGGGGTTGTTAATCATTATCGCGCTGCTGGCGGGGAATTTGATTCCGCTGACGCCGGTGTTGATTTTGTGGATGAACATGGCGACGTCGGCCACGCTGTCGTTTGGTCTGGCGTTCGAAGCCGGTGAAAAGAACATCATGCGCCGTCCGCCGCGCGATCCTAAGCTGCATGTGATGGACGGCTTTGCCATCTGGCGGGTAATTTTTGTCGGTTCGATGATCGCCGTGAGCGCCTTTGTGCTGGAGGCCTGGCTACAGCCGCGAGGCTACTCACCTGAGTTTATCCGCACCGTACTGTTGCAGACGCTGGTCACCGCACAGTGGTTTTATATGCTCAACTGCCGGGTGGCGGATGGTTTCTCACTGAGCAAAGGGCTGCTGGCGAACCGGGGTATCTGGATTGTCAGCGGCGTGTTGCTGGTGCTGCAACTGCTGATTATCTACGCGCCGTTTATGCAGATGCTGTTCGGTACCGAAGCGCTGCCGTTCCGCTACTGGGTGATCACCTTTATTATCGGTTTTGTGATGTTCCTGATTGTGGAAATTGAGAAGCCGCTGACGCGCAAGTGGCGCACGGCCTGAGTCATTCCCGGAGGCGGTGCTGCGCACCTGTCCGGGCTACCAGACAGCCGCATAATCGGTAGCCCGGACAGACGCAGCGCGCCGCCACCGTGGAAAACCAAAAAACAAAAGCCGACGCATAACGCGTCGGCTTTTCCGTTTCAGACAAAGAACACGATCTTAATCGATCAATCTTTGAGTTTAACCGGGTTATTACGATAGGCCGCCAGCTTCGCGCGCATCCAGCTGCTGCTGTTGTTATTGACCGCGCTCACCACGCCAGTGGTGGCACCGCCGCCGACCTGCACATGGAAAATACCGCGTGACGGGAAATCCACATATTTTGGTTCAGTGAAATCCCACTCATGACGCTTGAAGGGGTCGGTTCCGGCTGAGGGCGAAATGACACCCTAAGCGTTAGCTCTGTGTCGTTGCACGATGTCAGCGACGGTATTCTTGCTGATACCGAGCTCGCGTGCGATCCAGCGATAGCTGCGTCCCTCGGCCCTCATCGCAACCACCTTAGGCAAAAGTCGGTCTGATTTTGGTCGCACTCCGGCCTGACGACCAAGCCTCTTACCACGTGCCTTCGCAACAGCAAGGCCTGACTTGACCCGCTCGCTGATGAGATCCCGCTCAAACTCCGCAATGCCGGAAAGAAACGTCGCCAGCATTCGTCCATACGGCGACGAAAGATCGAACGCCATTCCATTCATGGCTATCACGGAAACCTTCCAGTTCTCCAGTTCACGTAGCGTATTGAGCAGATCGAGCGTCGAGCGCCCCCACCGGGAAAGCTCAGTGACCAGGATTGCATCAATTTGTCTGGACTGGGCAAGCGCCAGGACTTTCTTTCGCTCGGCCCGGTCGAGTTTAGTTCCTGAACCTGTTTCCTTAAATATTCCCACCACGTCGTAGCCGGCACGGCCGGCGAAGGCTCGCAGATCAAATTCCTGGCGTTCACAAGACTGATCCGCTGTTGAAACCCGGCAGTAAATGGCGGCACGATGTCCCAATTGAACCCTCCTGGATTTTTGTATCGGAACGCCCTGATTTATATGGGCTGGCTGTTGTCCAAAACAGACTATACTTCAAAAGGGACGAATTTGTATGTCACGACGCCATATTTTCACCGAACGGCAGCGAGCAGCGCTGTTCGATCTGCCCACGGACGAACTGTCGCTACTGAAGTTCTACACGCTGGGCGATGATGACCTGGAAAACATTAGGCAGCGCCGCAGACCGGAAAACAGGATTGGCTTTGCCCTGCAACTTTGTGCCTTACGATATCCGGGCCGTGCACTGGCTCCTGGTGAGATGATCCCGCGTGAAGTCCTTTCCTTCGTCGGTGCTCAGCTTGGAGTTCCGGCTGATGCGCTTCTCACTTATGCCACACGGCGCCAAACCCGTCAGCAGCACATGGACACGCTGCGCGAAATTTACGGCTACAAGACCTTCACGGGCCGTGGTGCCCGTGATCTGCGGGAGTGGACTTTCGGCCAGGCCGAAGATGCCAGATCAAACGAGGATCTTGCTCATCGTTTTATTGTGCGGTGTCGGGAAACTTCCACCATTCTGCCCGCAGTATCGACAATCGAGCGCTTGTGCGCGGATGCTCTGGTCGCCGCTGAGCGGCGGATTGAAACGCGGATTGCGGAAAATTTAACAGCGGATGTTCGCGATCACCTGGACAAACTTCTGAGTGAAATGCTCGCCGGCAATATCAGTCGTTTCATCTGGCTTCGCAACTTCGAGGTTGGTAACAACTCGGCTGCTGCTAACCGTTTGCTCGACAGGCTCGAATTTCTGCGTACCCTGAATATCAATCATAGTGCTTTGGCCAGCATACCTGCCCATCGCATTGCCCGGCTGCGTCGGCAGGGTGAACGCTACTTCACCGACGGTTTGCGTGACATCACTTCGGACCGCCGCTGGGCGATCCTTGCCGTCTGTGTTGTGGAGTGGGAAGCGGCGATTGCTGATGCCATAGTCGAAACCCATGACAGGATCGTAGGAAAAACCTGGCGGGAAGCGAAGCGCCAGCATGACGAAACAATTTCCGGCTCTAAAGCCACACTCACGGATACGATCCGTACCTTCACCGCGCTGGGAGCTTCGTTGCTTGAGGCCCGCAGTGACGGAACCCCGCTGGAGATGGCTGTCGCCAGTTCGGTTGCATGGGACCGGCTCGCTCAACTGGTAGCGACAGGGACTCAACTCAGCAACACGCTAGCCGATGAGCCTCTTGCATATGTCGGGCAGGGATACCATCGCTTTCGTCGTTATGCGCCCCGCATGTTGCGCTGTCTGAAGCTCGAAGCCGCGCCGGTCGCCGGACCATTGGTAGCAGCAGCTTTGTCGATCGGAGAGATGAAAGGTGTTGCATCGCCAGAAAGGCGTTTCCTGCGGCCCAGCTCCAAATGGAACCGTCATTTACGAGCTCAGGAAAAAGGAGATACCCGTCTTTGGGAAGTGGCGGTACTCTTTCACCTCCGGGATGCTTTTCGTTCCGGAGATGTCTGGCTCGCTCATTCGCGCCGCTATGGTGACCTCAAGCAGGTACTGGTGCCGATGATCGCGGCGCAGGAAAATGCAAAACTGGCCGTGCCTTCCAACCCACAGGATTGGCTGGCAGACAGAAAGGCGCGACTCACGATCGCTCTTAAGCGGCTGGCCCGGGCTGCCCGTAACGGCACTATTCCGCACGGTAGCATAGAAGATGGAACGTTGCGGATCGACAGGTTGACAGCAGACGTGCCGGATGGTGCCGAGGCACTCATACTGGATCTGTATCGCCGAATGCCGTCCGTTCGGATTACCGACATGCTGCTTGAAGTTGATGCAGCCCTTGGTTTCACAGATGCGTTTACCCATCTGAGAACCGGGGCTCCATGTCGCGACCGGATCGGTCTGCTCAACGTCCTGCTCGCTGAAGGGCTCAATCTGGGCCTGCGTAAGATGGCGGAAGCTACAAACACGCATGATTACTGGCAGCTCTCACGCCTTGCCCGCTGGCATGTTGAAAGCGAAGCCATGAACCAGGCATTGGCAATTGTGGTGGCCGCGCAGGGTAAACTGCCGATGTCACGCGTCTGGGGGATGGGCACGTCAGCATCGAGCGATGGTCAGTTTTTCCCGACAGCGCGGCATGGCGAAGCCATGAACATGGTCAATGCCAAATATGGTTCTGTTCCCGGCCTCAAAGCGTATACTCACGTAAGCGACCAGTTCGCGCCATTCGCTTGTCAGTCGATCCCGGCGACCGTGAGCGAGGCACCGTATATTCTCGATGGACTACTGATGAACGAGGTCGGTCGCCATGTTCGCGAACAGTATGCCGATACAGCAGGATTCACCGACCATTTGTTCGGAGCCAGTAGCCTGCTCGGCTACAATCTCGTTCTGCGAATCAGGGATCTGCCATCGAAGCGGTTGTACGTATTTAATCCCGATACGACCCCCAGGGAGTTACGCAAGTTGGTAGGTGGAAAAGCCCGGGAGGATCTTATCGTTGCGAACTGGCCTGATATTTTCCGTTGTGCCGCGACGATGACCGCTGGCAAAATCAGGCCCAGCCAACTCCTGCGCAAGCTCGCTTCTTACCCACGACAAAACAACCTTGCAGTTGCGCTTCGTGAAGTTGGTCGTATTGAACGGACCCTTTTCATTATTGAGTGGATCCTGGATACGGACATGCAGCGGCGTGCTCAGATCGGTCTTAACAAGGGAGAGGCCCACCATGCGCTCAAAAATGCGCTCCGTATCGGGAGGCAGGGGGAAATTCGCGATCGCACGACAGAGGGGCAGCACTACCGAATCGCTGGGCTCAATTTATTGACTGCGGTGATCATTTACTGGAATACCGTCCATCTTGGTCATGCCGTCACGGAGCGGCGGAACGAAGGGTTGGATGTTCCCCCTGAATTTCTTCCCCACATATCCCCATTGGGCTGGGCGCACATTCTACTGACTGGCGAATATCTTTGGCCCAAGGAACCGAAAGCTTAGGGTGTCATTTCGCCCTCAGCCGGAACCGACCCCAAATGGGGAAGATGATCGTCACAATTCTATCAGCAGTGGCACAAGCAGAACGTACTCGCATCTTTGAACGAACAAATGAAGGAAGAATTGAGGCCAAGTCTAAAGGAATTAAATTTGGCAGAAAACGGAAAATAGACAGGAATAAAATAAAATTTATGCATGATAAAGGAACTGGAGCAACTGAAATAGCTAAGCATATGGGTATTGCGCGTTCAACCGTATATAAAATTATCAATTCAGAACGTTCACCAATCAATGATTGATTATCTTACAACTGACAAGGTGGAATTGTGAGAACATTTGTTATAATTTGGACGATAGCTTTCATTGCGGTAATTGCTGTAATGTGTACAGTGGATCTTTCATTATATGTACCTTCAATTTACACCGTATTTAATAAAAACAAACCTTTAGTAACTGGTATTATATATATACTACTAATATCTATTTTTATATGGCTAATTGTAGCGTTATATCTTTTAAAAAAATACTCATTTAAAGTAGAGAAATTAAGTTTAGGCGGCGTTAATGTTCTGTTCAATGAAAGTGGTACGTTATATCGCAAAAGTATAAAAAATCATCTGGATTCAAAAAGAGCTATCTTTAAGTTGAAGAAAAATGTGGACGCATTCGATGAAGTTATCTCATCATATTATCAGACATATCAATTTATTAGAGATGAAATGAAACTATTGAATCCAAAAAAAGACAATGAGTTATATAATATTAGCAATGATATGTTAATGGTGTTAAATAAATTTTTAACTAAAAATCAAAATAATTATAAAAGATGGTATAAATATATATCAGATAAGGATGAAGTTATTGATGTTATAACTAATACACCATTAAAAGTTCACCTGACGCCTATAAATAAAATACAAAAGCAATACTATAACTACAGTAAAATATGTAACGATTTTAAAGTAGTAAATGATTTTTTCACATCACGGGTTCAACAAACATTTAACGTGAACACCACCAAATGGGATTGGTAACAAGTAAAGGGGAGTATCATACTCCCCTTTACTGTTTCTGCTAGCCATTACGCATTCTCATTGGGGTAGAAAAAACGTATTCGCACTTATCTTTATCTTGATATGTTAACTCAATCATTTTTCTAAGGTTTTCTGGGTTATTGTGTATCTGATCCCAGTTGACTATTGATATATATGACTTTTCACTCATCAAGTTATCGATAACTCTTTCAGGCATATATGGATATATTTCTTTATATGTTGTTCTGTCGTTGATTGTTATCCACTCGGTTATATTAGGATGAAATTCATTTTTTTCATTTTCACCATGACTGGCTCTAATGTTGTTTGTCCCTGTTGAAGGAAGATTTATAATAAAAATACCTGATTTGCCGTTTCTGGGACTATCCCTCATGGATGAATATAATTCCCAATCAACATGCTTTCTATTTTTAGTCTCAGTCCCAACGAGTAAAATAAGAGCGGATGTATCACGTAAATATTCATCCCTTATTATTTCTCTGATCTTTTGAGGTTCTTCTTCTTCATCAATGTCACCAAGTGATACCGAGCGATTCACAAAAATATCAAAAACATCATTCATTTTTTCAAGTTCGTTTTTGTACCATTGGTCATTAGCATGGTGGTAACTGATGAAAACTTTGTGCTTGGTCACGCTTTTTCCTCATTTATTCTCTGGTTTACGGATTTTACATCTTCATCCATACCGAGTAAAAGTCTTATAATTTATTTTTTCACACTAAGAGATACTCTCAACCACTGGATACAGTATAATCAGGAAGTGGCTACATTCTTCCAATTCAAATGAAGAGAGCAGACTTACATGCAATTCATCCATAATGATCTTGGTCAAAGAAAAAGAGGGGAGATTGTTGAAATCACCCTTACCAGTGGTGCAAATGTTAGACTAATGGATAGTTCTAACTTCAGTAGTTATAAGAATGGCCGACGACATTCCTACATTGGTGGGTTAGCAAAGCGCTCCCCCATAAGGTTACAGATCCCTTCATCAGGCCATTGGCATATTGCTGTAGATATGCAGGGATTAAGGGGGAGTACCAGGGCTTCTGTTCGCGTTCTTCCAGGGGTTCTTCCTGAAATTCAGGATAGGCCGTTAAGCGAAGTTCCTAGTCTGGTAAGAGATAACAGACCACCGTCAACAGCACAGAGCAACGAGATACATGACGTATTTATTTCGCATGCCTCAGAGGATAAAGATGATTTTGTTCGCTCTCTGGCAAACTCATTAATCAGTCACGGCCTTAATGTATGGTATGACGAAATGACGTTAAGAATTGGTGACAGCCTGAGACAAAAAATAGACAAAGGTTTAGCAAACAGTCGTGTTGGGTTAGTAGTTTTGTCTCCGGCGTTTATAAGCAAAGGTTGGACAAATTATGAACTTGATGGAATCGTCACTCGTGCTATTTCTGGTGAGCAAATATTGCTTCCCATATGGCATAATATTACAAAACAAGAAGTTGTCGATTTTAGTCCATCATTAGCAGACAAAGTTGCTCGTAGTACTGCAACTCATACAATCGATGAAATTGCTCATGAGATAGCCGAGCTACTGCATTCTCGTGGTTAATGTTTATCGAAATTCAAATAGCAAAACAAAAGGATCAATCAGCGATCCTTTTTTTATTTTTATGAATATCAATAAATTACATTCTTAACGTACGTTTTCGTTCCATTGGCCTTCAAACCCCGTTCAGTGTGCCAGGGTATTCATACAAAAACTGGAACACCAGTCTGGCAAGTTGGCCGACTGGGTCAGGGAGTTGTTGTGTCGGAAAAGCAACTTTGTCGTCACCTGTGCTCTGGCAAACAAGCTGGCCAGAATAGCCTGGGCACTGACGGCGCGACAGCAAACTTACGAAGCATAAAGGCAGAAATACACCAGTTTAAACAATCATTCATCTGGTTTTGCGAATACTGATATTGATGATACAAACGGCCCACCGGCCTGTTGAGGAACCTGTAAAACGGAAAGGCTCGCTGAAGCCGTATATTTTCTGGAGGTTCATCAGGCGCGGAACTCATCGAGGCGCGGGAATAAAATCCCATTCAGACGCCGGATAGATTCAAGCAAGCCAACTTATCGTCAAAATCGGTGTTGCAAAAACGGGAGTGACCATAGATTCCGTTTTCTGAGACGACCCCTGTTTGAACCGGTCATTAATTCCTCAGGCATTACAGAGTTGTCGTACACACAGAAAACATTACTAGTAATTATGATTGTTGTGAGTATTCCAGGGAGAAAATGAGAGATTTCCCGCGCAAAAGGGCGCTTTTTGGCGGTTTCAGGTGGTAAACGCACTGAAACGGGCCGCCATGCAGTCCGGTGCATAGCCATTCATGCCATCAGAATTCATCAGGCAAGTTTTGCGGGGTTTTCGCCGGGTAAGCTGTGGTTTTCACCGGCTTCGCGCTGAAATCGCCCTGAGCGCGTTTTAGCGGTGCGTACAATGAAGCCTTTATGTTAAATAGGGGCTTTTGTTGTCCGGAAAAGGCTGAGCAAAAATACGATAAACAGTGTCATACCGGTAACCAGCATGACATAGCCGGCTGTTGGGTTATAAGTCAGACAGAAGGCTGTGCAGGCACTGGGGGCGTGTATGCGAAAAAGCCCGGCAAAACACAGACTGGCCGAGAGTCCGTAAAATAACGATCCTGCGATAACGGTCAGCATAATTCTAAACATTGTCCCTTTGTCCCTTTGACCCTAATCATCCTCATCTTTTTTCTAATATGCCCCTTAAAATCAGGATGTTGATTGTTTTGTATGCAAGAAATGGACTAAAGAAATTTGTTTGTGATCCCATTCTCGTTTCTGCATATGAACAAAAAAGCCCCGCACATGGGCGGGGCTGAATGCTGCGAGTCTGCGACGGTGACTTATCCCGGAAGCGTCCAGTCAGGTCGTTCAAAATGGCAGGTATAGCCGTCGGGATTATGCTGCAGGTAATCCTGATGCTCTGGCTCTGCAGACCAGAACTCACCGGCCTGCTCTACTTCTGTCACCACGACTCCGGGCCAGACTCCTGAATCATCTATTTCACGGATAAGCTGGTTTGCCTGCTGCTTTTGCTCCTCTGTGGTGAAAAAGATGGCTGAGCGGTAGCTTGAGCCGACGTCATTACCCTGACGAAGTATTGTTGTAGGGTTGTGAATACTAAAGAAATATTCCAGTAGTTTTCGGTAGCTCAGTTTATCCGGGGAATACACCACCTTCACCGCCTCCGCATGTCCTGGGTGGTGCTGGTATGTCGGGTTATCATTACGTCCGCCGGTATAGCCCACTTCGGTGCTGACCACGCCATTGAGTTTGCGGATCAGCTCCTGGACACCCCAGAAACAACCACCGGCAAGGATTGCCACATCAGTTTTCATGCTTATCTCCTTTCTCAAACAGGGGAAGAAATTCACCGTATCCTTCTGTTTCCAGAGCGCCTTTCGGGATAAAACGCAGTGAAGCCGAGTTAATGCAGTAACGTAATCCACCGGTATCCTGTGGCCCGTCAGGGAAGACGTGTCCCAGATGGCTGTCACCGTGACGGGAACGCACTTCAGTACGCACCATGCCATGACTGAGGTCGCTCAGGTTGTGGACGTTGTTTTCCACTGGTTTGCTGAATGCCGGCCAGCCACAGCCCGAATCAAATTTGTCCTTCGACGAGAACAGTGGCTCACCGGAGACGATATCCACGTACAGTCCGTCCTCAAAGTGGTCGTCATATTCTCCGGTAAACGGGCGCTCAGTGGCGCTTTTCTGGGTGACGCTGAACTGCAGTTCCGTCAGTGCCTGAATGGTCTGTGGGTCTTTTTTATACGGTTTGTTCATATCGCTCTCCTGACAAATCTCACTCACCGGGACGGGTCCTGCTCATGAATAAGATCCAGATAGTGTTTTTCAAAGTCCGGGTTGGCGGGGAGCGACTTATTTTCCAGGTAGCGCTCTAAAAAGTAGCGGGGAGTGATCCCCGCCCGAAAGGCGGCTTCCATGCCTCTCACCATGAACCCGGGAGTGGTGTCATATTTGCTGGCCAGAAATATCAGGCTGCTGCGTAATTCAGGGTCACCCCATGGCTGACAATGCGTCAGACGAGCGGGGTTTGTGCACGGCGCTGAGTTGCTTCGCCCTCCGGTTAATCAGTGTCCGTCGCAGGTCATGACGCAACAGCACCAGTCCAGCCCCAATCAGAAGAACATCCTTGATAATGAAGCTGTCAATGCGACCCAGCTGCGGCAGAAGGCTCAGGGTGACGATGCCGGTGCCTGCCACCATCAGGGCGCCTGCTGCACCCACTGCCGGCCGGAAAAATCCGGCAATCAGGGCCAGAAGGGTGATATTTTCCACCACGCCGAGTGCGTAGCTGAGCCCCTGAACGCCGAGAGCCGGATACAGCGCACCGAGCCAGGTGCCTGGCAGCAGGTGGTGAAGGGCATTGGCCTCGAAGGCAAACCATTTGTAGGTGCCAAACAGGGCGAAGATGAAAATCACTGACAGCCGCAGAACCATAATGTCCAGGCCTGACGTTTTACGAAGTAACCGGCGCAGTTGTGTCTCGACGTTATTTTTCATGGTGTGTGTCCTTTTATTTTCGTTTTGTGTTTATGCAAACAGCGTGGCGCGGGCATGAACGAAACGGGCCTGCTCAAGCTCAGAAATCAGATAAGCGGCAGCGCCATGTTCAAGGGCTTCGCGGATAACCTCCCGCTCCAGCTCATCCACGTAAGACACCCAGCCAACAGAGAGTGTACGGACCGGTACCAGAGCTGCTTTTTCTTCCTCAGTAAGATCGGATTTGATGATGACCGGTCCATGGGCTTTACGGGTGAAGACAGCGATAACGTCGTTGATAAGTGCTTTCATGATGATGCCCCCTGCATGTCTGTTTTATTGTGTTGTCGTGTTGTTAATATTTATTCTACCTACCAGTAGATAGATTGGCAAGGGGTAACTGGAAATTAAACGCAAGGAAAGTCTTAATGTCTTCTGAGGCCCCCGGAATACAGGCGTTGTCAGCGGTGATTTTTTTGAGTGCTGGCTGCCCCGGTTAAACCGGGGCAGCCACAGGCGTGGCTTTACGGGCGGGAGAGTAGCTGAATAAGCGCGCTCATGGTGCGGGAACAGGCATCATGAGGAGGGATCCGATTGAGCATCAGGGCCCCTTTAATGGCGCTGCCGATGATAATGGCCACGTCAGCCGGCTCAGCAGTAAAAGCCAGTTCACCGCTTTCACGACCCGAAACCAGCACACTGGTCAGGATGCGCAGGTCGGTTTGTGCCAGTCGTGAGGTGGCTTTCTGAAGAGGTTCTTCAAACAGGGCGCTGTCGGACAGCATGGCGTGAATGCCACACATCTGGCCGCTGTCGGCGCATTTGAGAAATGCGTCCATATAACCCTGCAGACGGGCTTTACCCGGTGGCAGCTGTAACAGGGCAGCTTCCAGTTTCAGCAGGCTGGCCTCCTTGTATTCACAATAGGCAAGCCCGAGGTCGGTTTTGGTCTGAAAATGGTAATGGATACTGGCCTTCCGTATTCCCAGACCGTCAGCGAGATCAGCATAGCTGAAGCCCTGGTAGCCGTTCTGCTGGATAAGGGTATCAGTCAGTTCAATCAGACTGTCATGGGTGGACATAATGTTCTCCTGGCACCTGCGGGTGCCTGTTATTCAGACACAACTGCGCCCGGAAACCAGAAGGGTTCCGGGCGCAGTTGCGAGGGTAACGGGTATTCAACGATACAGGACAGCGGTACCGGAAAGTTTATTCATACCGGTGGCACTGGTGATGCGGTAGTGTGTGGCCCCGGCATCAGCGGCTTTCATATCCAGTGAGGCCACCAGGTCATCCAGGGTGGTGAAGCCACCGGAAGAGACCACCCCAATTTTTTGCAGCGATGCTGCTTCGCTGCGGGAAACCATTTGCGGGCTGGCGGCATAGCTCAGTGCGCTGGCGGACAGGGCGATGATGGCAAGGGTGGTTTTGATGATGTTTTTCATGATGACGCTCCTGATGTTCTGTTGTGTGTTTTTGTTTGTGTGTCGTGTTGTTAAAATCAAATCTACCAACCAGTAGATAGGTTGGCAAGTGTTAATTGGGGTCCGCTTGGAAAACGGAATCTATGGTCACTCCCGTTTTTGCAACACCGATTTTGACGATAAGTTGGCTTGCTTGAATCTATCCGGCG
>NZ_PUQF01000032.1:0-21055 GCF_003331015.1 Enterobacter sp. GER_MD16_1505_Eko_090
TTTGTTCTGAGTTTCTCTATACGGCCGGGGGGGTGGCTTCCCCTCCCCGCGCCCCCGCGTTTTTGTTGGGGCGCCCCCCCCCCCCCCCCCCACCGGGCAGGTTTTCAGGCACTGACCCAGCCGCCGCCCAGCGCTCTGTACAAATCAATCTGCGCCAGCAGCAGGTTATTTTTCACCTGCACGACGCTGGTCTGGACCGAGAACAGCGTGCGCTGCGCGTCCAGCACGTCCAGATAGGAGGAGTAGCCGTTGCGATAGCGATTCTGCGCAATGCGCAGCGTCTCCTGGGCCACATCCTGCTGGGCAAGCAGCTCCGTCAGCTGTTCCTGATAGCGCGTAATCGCATCAAGGCTGTTGTTCACTTCGGCAAACGCGTTACGCACGGTTTTTTCATAAGCGTACAGCGCCTGGTTTCGCTGGGACTGGGAAATGTCCACCTGCGCATTCAGCGCCTGGCGGTTCAGCAGCGGGGCAAGGATACTGCCTCCGACGCTCCAGAGCTGGAGCGGGTTGTCCAGCAGGCCGGATAGGGTGCGATCCTGAACCGATCCGCTGGCGGTCAGGTTGATCGAGGGCAGCAGGCTGGCGCGCGACACCGCGAGCGAGGCGTCAGCCGCCACCAGCTGGCGTTCGGCCTGGACGATATCCGGCCTGCGGTTCAGCAGCGTAGAAGGCAGCTGCGACGGCAGCGTCAGCGGCGTCAGTGCTGCAAAGCTTTCACTGCGCGCCACGTCGCCCGGGTTGCTTCCCAGCAGCAGGCTGAGGGCATTCTCCTGCTGTGCAATCTGGTGCTGCAGCACGGGCACCTGCGCCCGCGTTGAGCGCAGTTCGGAATCCGACTGCATAAGCTCCAGACGCGAGCTGTAGCCCGTCTCAAACTGACGTTTCGCGAGGTTAAATGCCTCCTCGCGCGATTTCAGCGTGGACTCGGTCACCCGCAGCTGCTCGTCAAGCGAGAGCAGGGTGACATACCCGGATGCCACAGACGAGGCGACGGTCAAATCCGCGGCCGCGGCGGCGGCTTTTTGCGCCGCCAGCGAGGCTTCGGCAGCGCGAGAGGTGCTGCGGTTGACGCCCCAGATATCCACGTCATAGCTTGCCGTCAGGCTCCCTTTGTACAATGTGCCGTAAACCGGCAGCCCGGTCGCAGCGGATTGTGAACGGGCGCGCGTCCCGGTTACGCCCGCGTCGAGGGAGGGAAACAGGCTGCCGTCGGCCGCATAGACCCGCGCCTGATACTCGTTTATCCGTTCGCGGGCGATCAGCACGTCGCTGTTGTGCTGTAGCACCTGATCCACATAGCGGTTCAGGTGGTTGTCATGGAAATTACGCCACCAGAGCTGCTCCGCCGGGCTGGCAGGGCCGGAGACGGTGCGCCACTGGGTGGGGATGTGCAGCGTCGGCTGCGCCGGTTTGACGTCAACGGACTGGCATCCGGCCAGCATGACCGCCGCCACCAGCGCGGCTATCGGGCGAAGGATCATTGCTTCGCCTCCCGCGTATCAATGGTTACCTGCACCGACATACCCGGACGCAGCAGCGCGGCGTCCTCTGACTTACCGAGCACCTCAATACGCACCGGAATACGCTGGGCAATTTTGACAAAGTTCCCGGTGGCGTTATCCGGCGTGATGGCGCTGAACTCCACGCCGGTCGCCGGGGAGATGCTCTCCACGCGGCCCTGATACGCTTTGTTGTTCAGGGCATCAACGGTGAACTTCACCGGCTGGCCGACGCGCAGCTCCGCGAGCTGGGTCTCTTTAATGTTGGCGATGACCCAGTGCTGCGGCGGCACCAGGGTGGTGAGATGGGTTCCGGCGGTCACGTAGGCCCCGAGACGCACGGCGATCTGGCCGAGCTGGCCGTCACGCGGCGCCACGATGCGGGTGTTTTGCAGGTCAATCTGCGCCAGCTCCAGCGCCGCTTTGGCGTTTTCAACATCCGCTTCCAGCGCACCGCGATTGACAATCACCGTCTGCAGATCCTGACGCGACATCTCAAGGGCGGCTTTCGCCTGGTCGATGTCGGCGCTACCCTGAGCGGCACTGGCCAGCGCGGCGTCGCGCTCGCGAATGGAAAGCGAGCCGTCCGCCGTCAGCTCTTTCACCCGTTTTAAATCCGCCTGGCTTTTCAGGCTCTGGGCGCGGGCATTTTTCAGCGCGGCGTCATTTTTGGCGATCGTTGCTTCGGCACTTTTACGCTGCTGCAGGTTATTATTCAGGGCGGCAATTTTCATCGCCAGCTGCGCCTCTGCCTGATGCACCCGCTGACGATAGATACGGTCATCGATCTGCAGCAGCAGGTCACCTTTTTTGACCTGCACAAAGTCCTGAACCTTCACCTCGGTGATATAGCCGTTCACCTGCGGGCTGATAAACGTCGTCTGGCCGCGCACGTAGGCGTTATCGGTAAACTGCGCGTGACGGGTGAACGGCGGCAGTTGCCACGCATAAAGGATCACCAGCACGCCGACAATACCGATGGCGGCGGCGGTGAAAACGGAAACAATGCGCACATTTTTGCGGGTGTTGGCCTGCTCTTTGGCGGCATCCTGCTGACTCATAAACTCTCCAGAACTCTTTCAATTATTTGTTGCCGGTGGCGTTCTTCAGCGCCAGACGGGCAGTGATGCGCAGGCGCAGCAAGCGCCATAAAATCCAGACCAGCGTGGCGGCAGCGATGCTCGCCGTCAGCAGATAAGTATCGTTATATGCCAGAATATTCGCCTCCAGCGCGGTGACCGTTTGCAGCTGCGTTATCGCCTGGGTGCCCAGCAGCGCGCTGTCGCCAATCAGGCTTTTGTACATCTGGGTATAAAGCTGAATTCGCTCGTTGACCAGCGGGTTGAGCGTGGTGAGCTGGTCCGCCAGCAGGCTGGAGTGGTATTTCTCGCGCCAGGTCTGGAAGGTGCCGAGGATCGCGGAGCCCAGCAGGCCACCGAGGTTCTGGCTCATGCCAAACATCACCGAGAAGCTGACCAGGTTACGCGGGTCGGCGATCACCCCGCCAATGGCGGCCAGCATAGCGGGCGCCAGGAAGAAGGCGCTGCCGAAGCCCAGCAGGAACTGACTTACCATCAGCTGATCCGGACGGGTCAGGTTGTTGGACTGGCTGTCCAGCAGCGAGGCAACAATCATCAGCGCCAGAGACGTGATGATTGGCCACGCCAGTTTCGTCGGCTTGATGGTGAGACAGCTGGTGACAATCCCGCAGACGATCCCGGCGAAAATGGACCACGCAAGGTGCGTCATCTGCTCGTTCTGTAAGCCCACGTACTGCAGCCAGCCGATGACGCCGGTGTTTTGCTCTGCCAGCACGATACGGATCAGCAGCATAATCAGCCCCAGGCGGACGATGCTGCCACTCGACAGCCAGCGGGTGTTCAGCAGCGGGTTGCTGCGGTTATGTTCAAAGACGATGGCTGCGACAATCAGCACCAGCGATAGCGCCAGCGACCAGCCGATCCACGGCGCTTCGAACCACCAGTCAAGGCGGCCCAGAGAGAGGACGGCACAGAGCAGGGCCATCCCGGGGGCCAGTAAAAAGAAGGTGATAAAGTCCTTCTTCTCAAAGACCTTGCGCCGGTCACCCGGCGGCAGTTTTAAGGCGATGACGCAGGCCAGGGAGATCAGCGCCAGTCCCAGCTCGAAGAAATAGAGCCCGCGCCACTCGTCCAGCTGCAGCAGCTCGGTTGAAAACAGGCGGGCCAGCGGGATGGCGAGCGACGATCCGGTGATGCCGATGGTCAGCGCCTTCAGGCGGTGCTTCGCAGGCCAGGCCTGGATCTGATAGTAAATCCCCAGCGAGCTGAGCGCGGCGGCCACCATGCCGTGCGCGGCGCGCACCATCAGCGCCGAGCTGAGATCGTTAACGAACAGGTGGAAAAAGGTGACCAGCACGTACAGCACCAGAAAACCTTCCGTAAAGGCGCGCAGGCCGTACTGCTGGCGGAATTTAACCAGCAGCAGGTTGATGGAGATGTTGGTCATCACATAAACCGCGGGCAGCCAGGCGATTTCGGTTGACCAGGCGCCGAAGGTCCCCTGCAAATTTTGCAGGTTGGCGGTAACCACCGCATTCCCCAGCGCTCCCGTCAGGCAGACCAGCAGGCCCACGACGCCATAGGCAATGCGTTTTGGCGTACTGTGTTCGGGCGTGGAGGGCGAACCCAGCAGGGCGGGTTTCTCATGTGGCTGCCACTCGCGAGGAGCATAAGGGTCGCGTTCGGGCAGGCGCATAACGTCGTTTACCTTAGAAATAATTGAATAATTAGCGGGCTAGCGATTCTATGACTCCCGCAAATGATAATTCAAGTGAATATGATTTACGCATGTTAATCAAATGGTGAAGGGAAATTTAAGGAAAAAGAGCGGCCCGCAGGACGGGCCGGGAAGGGTCAGAGACGTTCGGGCTGCGCCTGGATGAGAGTGGCGCGCTTAACGCGGCTGGCGCAGAAAATCGCGATTAAAGAAATGGTCACCGTGACGGCAAGATACCAGGCCACCGGCACCCAGTCGCCGTCGTATTTTGCCAGCAGGCCGGTGGCAATCAGCGGCGCGGTACCGCCAGCCAGCGCGGCACCCAGCTGATACCCGAGCGTAATGCCGGTGTAGCGCACGTTTGCGCTAAAGATTTCAGAGCACAGCGTGCCGAGTACCGCCGTGACAGGGGCCCACAACACGCCAAAGGCGATGACCGTCGCGAGCACGATACCCCACGTGGTGCCGGTATTGAGCAGCATAAACCACGGTACGATAAACAGGCCCAGCACGAAGACGCTGATTGCGTACATGCGCTGACGGCCTACCTTATCGGAGAGCAGCCCCATTAGCGGGATCATAAGGGTCGCCACCAGGGCTCCCAGCGTCACGGCTTCCAGCGCCTGCGATTTCTGATACGTCAGCGTGCTGGTGGCATAGCTCACCACGAAGGTCGAGAAAATATAGAACGGCGCGGTTTCAACCACCTTCAAACCGGCGGCAATCAACACTTCACGCCAGTGATGTTTCAGCGTATCGCGCAGCGGGGCCTTCGCTACCTGACCGGACGCTTTCACTTTCTGAAAATCGGGCGTTTCGTCAATATCTTTGCGGATCCACAGGCCGAGCAACACCAGCACCGAGCTCAGCAGAAACGGGATGCGCCAGCCCCAGGAGAGAAAATCCGCCTCGCTGAACAGGGTCATCAGCGACACGATAAAGGTTGCCATCAGCATGCCGATGGTGACGCCCGCCTGCGGAATACTGCCGAAGAAGCCTTTACGTTTTTCTGGCGCGTATTCATAGGCCAGCAGCAGCGCGCCGCCCCATTCACCGCCGATGCCCATCCCCTGAATGATGCGCATCAGGATCAGCAGCGCAGGCGCCCAGAGGCCAATCATCTCATACGTGGGCAGCAGGCCAATCATAACGGTTGCACCTCCCATCAAAGAGAGGGTCAGCACGAGGGTTTTTTTACGTCCGATGCGGTCGCCGATGTGGGCGAAAAGTACCCCACCAATCGGGCGAATAAAGAAGGTTAATGAGAAAGAGAGATAAGAGAGGATGAGTCCGATCACCGGATCGACCATCGGGAAAAAGATCTTATTGAAGACCAGCGCGGCCGCCGTACCGTAGAGAAAATAGTCAAACCATTCAATGGCGCTCCCGGTAAGGCTGGCGATTAACACCTTTTTATTTTTACGTAACACCGTCGTCGTACTTTCATGTTCTGTCATGACCTGAAACCCCGCCACGTTGATGATGAGAGAGGTGTCACCTGGCGCGCTTCAGGTGCAACCTGTGATGATAAAAAAGGTTGTGAAATTGTTAAGCAACTTAGGGTTGGATGTTGTCTTTGGCAAGCGCAGGGGGGATAAAACTGGTCAGATCACGGCGAAATAAGCAGCGTTGGGTGCTTTTTCATGACGCCTGCACAATACAATGTTTTGTAGAGCTGGAAATCAAAAGCATAATAGGCAGGTGCAACCCGATGATTTTTGGATGTTTCTGGTTATTTCAGAAAAATGATAAATTCGGCGCTTCAACAACGTGAGGAGTTCACCATGGTTCAGCCCCATTTTCCCGTTCTGGCGGATGCCACGCTGGCGGCCTTCAATACTGTCGGTGAATGGCTGGCGCAGGACGACCTGAGCGCGACCCGTCCGAGCCCGGAAGTCGATGCGGTGATTCTGGCCGGAAACGCGGTGATCCCCACCATTGACGCGGCCTGCCGTATTGCCGCCCAGAGAGATGTACCGCTTCTGATCAGCGGCGGCATCGGCCATTCGACCCCCTTTTTATATACCGCCATTGGCAATCATCCGCGTTACCACACCGTACCGGTCACAGGGCGGGCCGAAGCGAGCATTCTTGCCGACATTGCGCGGGCGTTCTGGCAGATCCCTGAGGCGCGTCTGTGGGTTGAGGATCGCTCCACCAACTGCGGTGAAAACGCGCGCTTTAGCTGGAACATGCTGAAACAGCGTCATCGAACGACCGGGCGGGTGCTGGTGGTGCAGGATCCGACGATGCAGCGCCGCACGATGGCGACGTTTGCCCGCGTGTGTCGTGATGAGCCCGATTCACCGCAGTGGGTCAGCCATCCGGGGATTACGCCGACGCTGCAAAACGGTAACGAGGGCGTGGAATTCAGCGAGGGCCACACCGGACTGTGGCCCGTTGACCGTTATCTTTCACTGGTTATGGGGGAGCTGCCGCGCCTGTATGATGACGCCAACGGCTATGGCCCGGCCGGGCGGGATTATATTGCTCACGTTGAATTCCCTGAGGCCGTCACCGCCGCGTGGAAACAGCTACAGCAGGATCCTGTCCTGAAGGGCGCACGTAAAATAATTTAGGCACGGAACAATCCCCTCGCCCCATTGGGGAGAGGGTGAGGGTGAGGGTGAGGGGGGGGGAAAAATCACAGCGCCGCAAACTTATCCAGCGTCCGCACCAGCTGCGTCACAAACCCATACTCGTTGTCATACCAGGCAACGGCTTTCACCAGCTGAAGGTCTCCCGCTTCTGACACCTCCGTCTGCGTGGCGTCAAACACCGAACCATAATGCGAGCCAATCACATCTGACGACACGATCTCTTCATCGGTATACCCGAACGATTTATTGCCCTGAGTCGCCTTTTTCAGCGCGGCGTTAATCTCCTCAACGGTCACTTTCTTGCCCAGAATGGCCACCAGTTCGGTAACGGAGCCCGTTTTAACCGGCACGCGCTGGGCGTGGCCTTTCAGTTTGCCGCTGAGCGCAGGGATCACCAGACCGATGGCCTTTGCGGCGCCGGTGGTGTGCGGAATGATATTCTCTGCCGCCGCCCGGGAGGCGCGAAGATCTTTCCCGCGCGGGCCATCCACCAGCGCCTGGGTACCGGTATAGGCATGAATGGTGGTCATGGTGCCCACCTTAATTTCAAACGCGTCGTTCAGGGCTTTTGCCAGCGGGGCGAGGCAGTTAGTGGTGCAGGAGGCGACGGAAATAATGGTATCACTGGCGTCAATGGTCTCGTCGTTCACGCTGTAGACGATGGTTTTCATGTCCCCCGCGGGCGCAGAGATCAGCACCTTCTTCGCGCCCGCGTCCAGGTGCGCCCGTGATTTCTCTTCAGACGTATAAAAGCCGGTGCACTCCACGACGATATCCACGCCCGCGGCTTTCCACGGAATGTGCTTTGCCTCTTTTTCGGCATACACCGCGATGGTTTTACCGTCAACGATCAGCGCATCCTCGGTGAAATCCACGCTCCACGGGAAGCCACCGTAGTTGGAGTCGTGCCTGAGCAGGTAGGCCAGCACTTTTGGAGAGGTGAGGTCGTTGATGGCGACGACGGTATTACTGTCCTGGGTTTCAAGAAGGCGGCGCAGAACAAGACGTCCGATGCGTCCAAATCCGTTAATGCCAATTTTACTCATGGTGTTCTCCTGTAAACGTGTCGATGTGACAGTTTGAACTCATCCAGGCTTAGACCATCACGGGCAGGGCGGCAATTGAAGATGCTTCATGCGGGAGGATGTATTTGAAAAACCATACAGAAAAGTTAATGAATTTTTAAGGAAAGGAGATTATGTTGGCGCGGTAACTGTTTTTAATCGAGAAATCACATGCGCACTAAATATACAAGCCTGCAAATCGGCATCCACTGGCTGGTGTTTCTGTTAATCATCGTCGCCTACTGCGCCATGGAGTTCAGAGGTTTCTTCCCGCGCACCGCGCGCCCGACGATCAACATGATCCACGTCTCATGCGGGATCAGTATCCTGGTGCTGATGGTGGCGCGTCTGTTGGTTCGCCTGAAATTCCGTGCACCACCGATTCAACCGAAGCCAAAAGCGATGGTGACGGGGATGTCTCATCTGGGGCATCTGGTGGTGTATCTGCTGTTTATTGCGCTGCCGCTGATTGGCATTGTGATGATGTATAACCGGGGCAGCGACTGGTTTGCTTTTGGCCTGGCGATGCCGCATGCGGCGGAGTCCAATTTTGACCTGGTAGATATGCTGAAAGAGTGGCACGAGACGCTGGCAAATCTGGGCTATTTTGTGATTGGCCTGCACGCCGCGGCGGCGCTGATGCACCACTATTTCTGGAAAGATAATACTCTTCTGCGCATGATGCCGAAAAAGCGTTCGTAGTCTTCTCGCCCGGCGGCGCTTCGCTTGCACGGGCCTACAAACGGCTCTGAATCGTAGGCCGGGAGCGCTACGCGTCACCCGGCTTGTTTTTTAACCCAACAGAGCACGCTCTTCAGCCGTTAACGCCAGCGTCTGCGTTGACCCCGTTTCCGACGACGTCACCGCCGCTTCCAGCACAGCCATCACCGCTAATGCCTCAACAGGGTGGACAGGATTGGCGATTTCCCCGCGTAGCGCATCACGCACGTTGATGTAGTACTGACGCTGATCGCCTTTCGGGGTAGGGATCGTCTGCGATGCGCCGTCAGCGCCAAAGAACACCATGCTGTCGCTGTCTTCGCCCCAGGCCTCACTGCCGGGGATCACCCCAGAGAGCAGCTGTGCTTCCTGCTGATCGATTCTGGCCTTCACCACGCTGCCCTTGTCCCCGTGGACGGCAAAGCGCGCCGTACCGCCCGCCACCAGCATGCTGGCGTGCAGAATCACCTTATGCTCCGGGTAGTTTAAGACCACGTGCGCCCAGTCGTTGATTTCTGCACCGTCGCGCAGCGTCGCGATATTCCCCTGAACCGACTGCGGCAGGCCAAAGAGCTGCAGCGTCTGGTCGATAAGATGAGGACCCAGGTCAAACCATAAGCCACTTCCGGGGACGTTCTGCTCGCGCCAGCGCACGCGCACTTCCGGGCGGAAGCGGTCGATATGCGACTCCAGGTGTTTGACCTTGCCAAGCGTGCCCTGCTCAATAATCTGCTTAATGCCGAGGAAATCGCTGTCCCAGCGGCGGTTGTGGAAGACGGAGAGCAGACGCTGCTTTTCCTCCGCCAGCGCAATCAGGTCGCGGGCTTCCTGCATGTTGAGGGTGAAAGGCTTATCCACCACGACATGCTTGCCGGCGTTCAGAGCCAGCGTCGCCAGCGGGGCGTGCGTGGCGTTGGGGGAGGCAATCACCACCAGGTCAACATCAGGATGCTGAATAGCCTCTTCAGGGGTGGCGACCACCTCTACGTCCGGCAGATCGCGTTTAACCTTCTCTTCATCACGAGAAGAGACCACGGCCAGCTTAAGCCCGTCCACAGACTGGATTAACGGGGCATGGAAGGTTTTGCCCACAAATCCATACCCGATCAGCGCAATGTTAATTGTTCGAACTGTACTCATGAACTTCTCCACGTTAATTCGCGCACACCGTGACCTGCAATGCGCCAGGGTCCCCAAGCTCAGGCCAGGGACGATCTAAAAAGAGTTGTTGAATGTTGGATAACCCGGAAACCAGATACGGCTCGCAGCGGTTGACCTTCAGGTGGTCGGCAACAATCCAGTGCGCATGGCTTGCGTCAAGCATCGCGCGCTTAACCTCGGCATCCGCTTCTTTACCGGCGCTCAAACCGAGTTCGGCATGAATGGCGCACGCCCCGAGGATGGCGATATCTGCCCGATAGCGGGACAGCAACGACAACGTGGCGCTTCCGGCAAACAGGCGCTGCTGGTGGTCCCATTTCCCCCCGAGCAGGATCAGTTCAACGTCTTCCCGGTCGCTAAAATGCTGGGCGATATCCAGCGACGTGGTTATGACGGTGAGCGGCCCGCGAAGAAAGGAGGCGACAGCCATCACCGTGCTGCCCGCATCCAGAAACAGGGTAGAACCCGCAGGGACCTGCAGGGCGACCTGTTTTCCGAGGCGCTGTTTGGTTTCCGGCAGCAGCGTATTGCGGCCCTGACGGTTCATGGCGGAGAGATTCAGCGCGATGGCTCCGCCGTGGTTCTTCTGCGCCAGGCCCTGGTTCTCCAGGTCGGTCAGATCCCGACGGATGGTATCGGCTGAAACCTGCAGCTTTTCTGCCAGTTCGGTGATGCTGGCCTGGCCTTGCTCGCTCAGGATATCCAGAACGTGGCGCTGTCGTGCAGTTTTGTGCATCGGTTACATTCCTGCAAAATATCGCAATAGTTTGCATAATACAGCATTTTAACGCAGAGAGAAGGGCAACGTGGTTTTGATGTCGGGGAGTGAGGTGATGATTCAGATGCGTGATTATTAAAATTTTATTAAACAGGTATAAGCAAGCCGTTTTGAATGTTAATCATAATGTTATTGTTATGTTTTATTTAACGGTTTGGATTATGTAACCAGTGCAACACCATTGTCTGGAGTTAAGTTTCGACAAAATAGATATTTATAGATATTAATTGCTTTAATTAGTTTTTTAATAGCGATAAATCCCAATTCATCCTGTTTGGCTACTTAAATTGACACTTCTTTGAAAATCTTTGTGTCTGACCCGCGCGGAAATTAACGCAAAAATGTGCAGGGAGCAAATTAAGAATTTTCCTTAAATAACAGACGGTTTATATGTTTCATCTGAAAGGTCATTTTAAGACTTTTGTCCAGAAACCCCATCTTTTTTCTTAATTGTAACACCACATTAACATTGTGGGTGTAGTGGCCTATAACACATTTTGTTATGCTGCTAACCACTTTAGGAAATAAGTAAATTCTTAATTAAATAAGACGCAGGCAGATCTCATCTCCAGGGGGAAATGGGTATGGGGAGTTTTACCTAAAATTCGGCAAGGATGCTAAAAAAGATATTTGTCTAATTATCTATACCTCTTTTTGGGTAATTGCTTCAGTGTCACTCAGAGTCAGGGAGATAAAATGACGATATTACGAAAGCCAATGTTACGCCGATTTACAGCAGCGCTGGCATTCATTTCATTAGCCATAAATACGGCGTACGCCAATAGTAATCAGGTGGGTATTGCCCCGGTTGCCAGGACCACCTTAAAAGAAAGTATTCTTTTTGCTATCGATCGCGATCCGTCTATTAGTCAGCAGGCCGCGCAGCTCGGTATTGGTCAGGCACAAATAGATGAAGCGCGCAGCGGCTGGATGCCGCAAATATCGCTGAACGGGAGCACGGGCCATAGCCAGACCACCGATTCCAGCGGGTCGCTGAAGAATTCAGCCGCCTGGGGACTGAGCCTGACGCAGCTGATCTATGATTTTGGCAAGACCAATAACAGCATCAGCCAGTCTTCCGCCCAGCGCGATAGCTATCGCTACCAGCTGATGAGCACGCTCTCTGACGTGGCGGAAAAAACGGCGCTGAGCTATGTCGAGGTCAAACGCTATGCCGATCTGCTGCAGGCAGCAAAGGAGAACGTTCAGGCCCTGAAAAATGTTGAGCAGCTGGCAAAGCTGCGCGCCGACGCGGGCGTGAGCTCGACCTCCGATGAGCTCCAGACCCGCACGCGTATTGCCGGTATGCAGGCAACGGTCGCGCAGTATCAGGCCGCCTTAAACAGCGCCCGCGCAAGGCTTGCGGTATTAACCGGCATGCAGGCAGAAAACTATTCGCCTGTACCCGCAAACCTCGCGGTTGAACCTGATTCGCTCAACCGCATTGATTATTCGCTGATACCGGCGGTCATGGCCGCGCAAAACATGGAGCGCTCTGCCCAGTATGGCGTGGAGACGGCGAAGTCCCAGCACTGGCCGACCCTCAGCCTGAAGGGCGGACGTACCCGATACGAGTCGGACAACCGTTCGTACTGGGACGACCAGATCCAACTCAACATTGACGCACCGCTTTATCAGGGCGGCGCGGTCTCTGCACGCGTGCGGCAGGCTGAAGGCGCGCGGGCGATGGCCTCCTCTCAGGTCGATCAGGCGCGTTTCGACGTCCTGCAAAAAGCCTCCGTCGCGCAGGCGGACTGGACCGGCGCGCGGGGAAGAATGGAGGCCGGGAAACAGCAGCTGGAAAATGCGCTGCGCGCCCGTGATGTTTATAAAAATGAGTACACCCTGAGCAAGCGGAGCATTAACGATCTGCTCAGCGTTGAGCAGGATGTCTGGCAGGCCACCTCGGCGAAAATAATCGCTGAGTATGATGGATGGAGTTCGGCAATTAATTATGCTTCCGCGGTTGATAATTTAATGCCGCTTATTGGAATAGAGAAAAACGCTGCCGCAAAACTACCCGATTTGAGTTAAAAAAAGACGCGTATTGTCGCGCAAAATAAGTCTGAAAATAATGGGTGTTTTTTCCCAGGGATAGCTACATCCGTCTGGTGGACATATCCACAGGAATCCGCACACCTGCAAGGAGAGAAATATGAGTAACATAAAGGTTGTTGATGTCATCATTCGCAAAACGGCGGAGAAAACGAAATTAACCGGCGAAGGAAATTTGTCGGTCTCTATTTCCTCCCCGAGCGTGATTGAAATCCAGGGTTCTGCTCAGGATGTGGTGCGATATGTCCGCCAGGGTAAAGATCTCCTCATTTATATGAAAGATGGCAGCGTGATTCGCTGCAATAACTATTTTGTTGAAGATCCTGAGACGCACAACCAGTCAGAGCTGGTGTTCAACGATCGTCAGGAACTGACGCATATTTCTTTTGCCGATACCGGGGAAGCGTCAGGCGTTGCGGTGACCGAGCTAACCGCGCAGGCCACACCGATTAGCAGCATTCAACCTTTCCTGGAGCAGGGAAGCGTCTTAAGCGACGCCCCGTGGGGCTGGATTGCGGGAGCTGCATTAGGCGGCGGTGCCATCGGGGCGCTGCTGGCAAACGGCGGCGACGGCGAGACTAAAATAAAAGTTATTGATAATACGAAAGAAGTGGAAAGCGCCACGCCAACCTTCCTGCTGTCGGATAAAGCGGGCGACAAGCAGGGCGTGCTGACAGCAAACGCGATCACGGACGACAACACGCCAACCTTTAGCGGTACCGGTCAGCCGGGCGCGACCATCCAGATCAAAGACAGCAGCGGCAGCACCATCGCCAGCGCCATGGTCGGTAAAGAGGGCACCTGGACGGTAAAATTACCGACCCAGACGGACGGGGAACACTCCTGGTCGGTGGTGCAGATCGACGGCAGTAAAACCACCGATGCGGGCAACATTACCGTAACGGTCTCGACCGCCGAGGCTGCCATTACGCTGGCTACCACGGCGGGCGACAACGTGCTTAACGCCAGCGAGCAATCCGCGGGCTTTACGCTCTCCGGTGCCAGCAAGAATCTGGCGCAGGGTACCGTACTCACCGTGACGCTGAACGGTAAAACCTATACGACGGAAGTGGGGGCGGACGGGACGTGGAGTGTTAACGTGCCCGCGGCCGACGCGCAGGCGTTGGGCGATGGCACCTGGACGGTCAACGTCAGCGGCAAAGACGCGGCGGGTAACACCGTGAGCGGCAGCCAGACAATCGGCGTGGATAGCGTCGCGCCAACCCTCTCTGTCGATACCCTCGCGCAGGACAACATCATTAATGCCGCCGAGCACAGCCAGCCGCTGACGCTGACCGGCAAAACGACTGCGGAAGCCGGTCAGATCGTCACGGTCACGCTGAACGGTAAAAACTACAACGCCACGGTGGGCAGCGACGGTACCTGGTCCGTCACGCTTGCTGCGGACGACGTGCAGGCGCTCAACGAGGGTAATCACACCCTGACGGTGAACGTCAGCGACAAAGCGGGCAACGGTTCGTCTGTCACCGCAGATTTCACGGTGGATACCACCGCGCCGGTGGTCACCATCGATACCGTGGCGGGCGACGACATACTGAACACCAGCGAACAGGGCCAGGCGCAGATTATTTCCGGGCAGACGAGCGGCGCGTCGGCAGGCGATGTGGTCACCGTGACCGTTGGCGGCCAGTCCTTCACCGGTGTGGTGCTGGCGGACGGCAGCTGGAGCGTGGGCGTTCCGGCATCCGTGCTGGGCGCGCTGGGTGAAGGCAACCACACGATTTCAGTATCCGTGACCGACGCGGCAGGCAACACCGGCAGCGCCACGCACGGCATTACGCTGAGCGGCAACCCGCCAGAATTTACGATTGACGCCATTAGCCAGGACAACGTGCTGAATGCCCAGGAGGCGATGCAGCCGCTGAGCCTGACCGGTACCAGCAACCTGCCTGACGGCAGCGCCATTACCGTGACGCTGAACAACGTCAGCTATCAGGCCACCGTTGAAAACGGCATCTGGGCGGTCCAGGTGCCGGTTTCCGACGTGCTGAATCTGGCGAACACCCTCTACACCGTCAGCGTCAGCGGCACTGACAGCGTGGGTAACAGCGGCTCTGCCGGGGCGACGCTGCTGGTGGATACCGTGCTGCCGCAGGTGATCATCAACACCTTTGCGGGCGACAACCTGGTCAATAGCGCCGAAGCGGATGTCGATCAAACCCTCAGCGGTCGCGTTACCGGCGCGGCGGCGGGCGATACCGTTTCTGTCACCGTGGGCGGCAAGAGCTACACCGCCACGGTGGGCAGCGATCTGACCTGGAGCGTGAAAATCCCGTCAGCGGATCTTAAGGCGTTCGGCGACGGCGATTTAACCTTCACCGCGTCGGTGACCAATTCGCACGGCAATACCGGTACCGGCGAGCGCGATATCAACATCAACGCACAGCTGCCGGGCCTGCGTGTGAACACCATTTCCGGCGATGACGTGGTCAACGCCATCGAACAGCAGCAGGATCTGACCGTCACCGGCGCCAGCACCCACCTGGCCGCGGGCACGCCGATCGTCGTCACCATCAACAACGTCGAATATAACGCCGTGGTTACCGCCAGCGGCGGCTGGAGCATTGGCGTTCCTGCTGCGGACCTGCAGGCCTGGACCGCGGGAGAGGTGACGGTTAGCGTCAGCGCAAAAGATGCCTGGGGCAATACCGTTGCGGCTGAACACCCGATTGAACTCGATCTCAACGCCGTGGCGGTCACCATTGATACCGTCTCCGGCGATGACCTGCTGAATGCGGCAGAAAAAGGTGCCGATTTAACCCTTTCCGGCCAGACGCAGGGCGTGGAGGCGGGGCAGACCGTGGTGGTGAAATTCGCCGACCAGACCTTTACCGCCCAGGTGCAGCAGGATGGCTCCTGGAGCCTGACCGTGCCCGCCAGCGCCATGGAAACCCTGATCGACGGGCGCGCGCAGGTGAGCGTCAGCGTCACGAACGTAAACGGTAACAGTGCCGACGCGTCGCGCGTGGTCACGGTGGATACGCTGCCGCCGGCGATTACCCTCGATAACCTCACCAGCGATAACATCATCAATGCGGCTGAGGCGCAGCAGGATTTAGCCTTAAGCGGCACCAGTACTGCGGAACCGGGCCAGACGGTCACCGTGACGCTAAACGGCAAAACGTATCAGACCACGGTCCAGACGGACGGAACCTGGCAGCTGATCGTACCGGCGGCTGACGTCGGTGCCCTCAACGATGGCATCGTGACCGTGACGGCCACCGTAAGCGACGTGGCGGGCAACAGCAGCAGCGCCGATCGCGTGGGACTGGTGGACGCGACCGTGCCGCAGGTGACCATCAACCACTTCGTCACCGACACCAATACCGTTAACCAGCTCGCCCATGCACAGGCTCAGATCCTGAGCGGCTCCGTCACCGGGGCGGCAGCGGGCGATCGGGTGACTATCACTATTAACAGCGTCGATTACACCACCGTGGTGGATGCGGCGGGCAACTGGAGCCTTGGCCTGCCGGCGTCTGTCGTACAGGGGCTGACGGACGGCACCTGGACCATCGACGTCTCCGTGACCGACCGATCCGGCAATACCGGAAGCAGTTCACTGGATGTGGTGGTGAATACCGTGACGCCTGTCATCGGTATCAACACGCTGGCGGCGGACGACGTGATCAACGCGGCAGAGAAAGGCGAAGCTCTGCAGATTTCCGGCACCAGCAACCAGCCGGAAGGCACGACCATTACGGTGACCCTGAACGGCATTCACTACACGGCTACCGCTGACGCGAGCGGAAACTGGAGCGTAACCGTTCCGGCGGCAAACGTCTCGGCGCTGGGCGAAGCGAATTACACCGTGACGGCGAACGTCACCGATAGCGTCGGCAACAGCGCTTCAACCTCGCACGACGTGCTGGTGGACAGCTCGCTGCCGGTGGTAACGATTGACACGCTGGCGGGCGACAATATCGTTAACGCGGCGGAAGTGTCGGCAGGGCAAACCCTGACCGGTAAGGTGACAAATGCGGCGCCAGGTGACACTGTCACGATTACCCTTGGCGGCCAGACCTTTACTGCCACCGTGCAGGACGATCTCACCTGGAGCCTGCCGTTAACCCAGAGCCAGTTGACCGCGCTGGGCAACGGCGATCTCACCGTATCGGCCAGCGTCACCAACGCGCACGGCAATACCGGTTCTTCTTCGCTCGACTTCACCATCGACGCCCAGCTTCCGGGGCTGCGTATTGATACGGTCGCAGGCGACGACGTGATCAACGTGATTGAGCACGCTCAGAACCTGATTGTGTCCGGCACCAGCACCGATCTGGCGGCTGGCAGCGCCGTCACCGTGACCATCAACGGAAAAGCGTATTCCGCAACGGTGCTGGCGGACGGCACCTGGCAGGCGGCGGTACCGGCGGCGGACGTGTCCCAGTGGGCAGATGGCTCGCTGGATATCAAGGCAAGCGCGCAGGATGCCTCCGGCAACCCGGTGGCTATCGGGACCGTCGTGGACGTCGATCTCGCGCCGGTTGCCATCACCATCAGCAGCGTGACCGACGACAACGTCCTTAACGCAGCGGAAAAAGGCCAGGATCTGGTGCTGTCCGGCACGTCATCTAACGTTGAAGCGGACCAGACCGTCACCATTACCTTCGCAGGAAAAACGTACACCACGACGGTGGATGCCAACGGCAACTGGACCTGGACCGTTCCGGCTGCCGATCTGAGCGGCCTGAAAGACGGCGACGCCAGCGTGCAGGTCAGCGTCACCAACGTGAACGGCAACGCCGCGTCTTCGGCGCAGGCATTCAGCGTCGACACCACCGCGCCGACGGTGACCATCAACACCATCAGCGGCGATAACATGCTGAATGCGGCAGAGGCAGCGCAGGATCTGACCCTGAGCGGGACGTCTACTGCCGAAGCGGGCCAGACGGTCACCGTGACCTTCAACGGCAATCAGTACACTGCGCAGGTGCAGGCGGACGGCAGCTGGACGCTCGACGTGCCTGCGGCGGATCTGGCAGGCATCACCGACGGCAACGCGGCGGTCACGGCGACCGTGTCCGATAAAGCAGGTAACCCGGCCAGCGCGGGCTCCTCGGTGCTGGTGGACACCACCGTACCGCAGATTAGCTTCAACATCGTCGCGGGCGACGACATCGTGAATATTGCCGAGCACGGCCAGGCGCTGATCGTCTCCGGTAAGGTGACGGGCGCGCAGGCGGGCGACGTGATTACCGTGACCCTGAACGGTAAAGATTACACCGCCATGCTGGACGCGTCCGGCAGCTGGAGCGTGGGCGTTCCGGCGGCGGACGTGGGTGCGCTGGTCAACGGCGACCAGACGATCTCCGCGACCCTCACCGACAAAGCCGGTAACAGCACCACTGCGACGCACGAATTTGACGTCTCCCTGACCGCGCCGGTGGTCGCCATCAATACCCTGGCGGCTGACGACGTGATCAATGCGACCGAGAAAGGCCAGGATCTGCAGGTGTCCGGCACCAGCAACCAGCCGGAAGGAACCGCCATTACGGTGACCCTGAACGGGATTAACTATACGGCCACCACCGACGCGAGCGGGAACTGGAGCGTGACCGTTCCGGCGGCAAACGTCTCGGCGCTGGGCGAAGCGAGCTACGCCGTGACGGCGAGCGTAACTGACGCCGCGGGCAACAGCGCGAGCACCGGCCACAGCGTGCTGGTTGACAGCGCGCTGCCGCAGGTCACCATCAATCCGGTCGCGACGGACGACGTGATTAACGCGGCGGAAGTGGCTGCCGGACAGACCCTGAGCGGGAAAGTGAGCGGTGCGGCGAGCGGTGACACTGTCACTATTACCCTCGGCGGCAATACCTATACCGCGACGGTTCAGGACGATCTGAGCTGGTCGGTCAACGTGCCGTCCTCGGTCTTAACCGCCATCGGTAACGGCGATCTGACGGTGTCAGCCAGCGTCACTAACGGCCACGGCAACACCGGCACCGGCGAGCGCGACATCACCATTGATGCTAACCTGCCGGGCCTGCGCGTCGATACCGTGGCGGGCGACGATGTGATCAATAGCATCGAACACGCTCAAAACCTGATAATCACCGGTTCCAGCGACGGTCTGGCAACGGGCGCGGCGCTGACCGTCACCGTCAACGGCAAAACCTACGCGGCCACCGTACTGGCGGACGGCACCTGGACGGCGGCCATTCCGGCGGCCGACGTCAGCGCGCTCGGCGCGGGCACGGTTACCGTGAAGGTTGAAGGTCATAGCGCGGCGGGCAACCCGGTTTCCATCAGCCATGACGTGAAGGTGGATCTGGCGACAGTCGCCATCAGCATTAACCCGATTGCCTCTGACGACGTGATTAACGCGGCGGAGAAAGGCACGGACCTGGTGCTGTCCGGCTCCACCACCAACGTGGAAGAAAACCAGACCGTTACCATCACCTTCGGCGGCAAGTCGTACACCGCGACGGTCGATGCCGACGGCAACTGGACGGCCACCGTGCCGTCTGCCGATTTGGGCAGCCTGAAGGACGGCGATGCCAGCGTGCAGGTGAGCGTCACCAACGTGAACGGCAACAGCGCGTCGGCAGGCCGCGAGTACAGCGTGGACGCCACCGCGCCGACGGTGTCTATCGAGATCGTCAGCGACAATAACATCATCAATGCGGCCGAGGCGCAGCAGGATCTGGTCGTTAATGGCGTAACCAACGCCGAAGCGGGCCAGACCGTCACCGTGACCCTGAACGGCGTGGACTACACCACCTCCGTGCAGGCAAACGGCAGCTGGAGCGTGACCGTGCCTTCCGCGGATGTCGGCGCGATTACCGACGGTAACTACACCATTAGCGCGGCGGTCTCCGATAAGGCGGGCAACCCGGCCTCTGCGGATCGCGACGTGCTGGTCGATACCACCGTCCCGCAGCTGACCATTCACACCGTGTCCGACGACGACGTGATCAACAGCGCCGAGCACGCGCAGGCATTGATTGTCACGGGCTCCGTGACCGGCGCGGCGGCGGGCGACGTGGTCACCGTCACCCTCAACGGCAAATCGTACACCGCCACCCTGGATGCTTCCGGCAACTGGAGCGTGGGCGTGCCTGCGGCAGACGTTACCGCGCTGGCCGCCGGGGATTACACTATTACCGCGGCGCTGACCGATAAAGCGGGCAACAGCAACAGCGCCACGCACGGTGTGGCGGTGAACCTGACCGCGCCGGGGCTGACCATTGACACCGTTTCCGGTGACGATGTGATCAACAGCACCGAGAAAACCCAGGATCTGACGATCTCCGGTACGGCGTCCGGCCTGGCGGCAGGCGCGGTAGTGACCGTGATGCTCAACGGCAAAGCGTACAGTGCGCAGGTGGACGATAACGGAAAATGGACCACCACCGTTCCGGCGAGCGAGGTCGGTCAGCTGGGCGAGGCGCTTTATACCGTCACCGCGTCAGCCACGGACAGCGTCGGCAACAGCACCCGCGCGTCGCACACGGTAAACGTGGAGTCCGTTCTGCCGGGCGTGATTATCAACACCATTGCGGGCGACGACGTGATTAACGCCGCCGAGCTGGCTGCCGGCCGGACCATCAGCGGTAAGGTGGTGAATGCCGAAGCGGGCAACACCGTGACCGTGACCATTGGCGGCAACCGCTACACCGCAACGGTGCAGAACGATCTCACCTGGTCCGTCGATGTGCCTGAATCTGTGCTGACGGCGCTGGGCAACGGCGATTTGACGGTGACCGCCAGCGTGACCAACGGCGTCGGCAACAGCGGATCCGCTGAGCGCGATATCACTATCGACGCTAACCTGCCGGGCCTGCGCGTGGATACCGTGGCGGGCGACGACGTGATCAACAGCATCGAGCACGGGCAGAATCTGATTGTGACCGGATCCAGCGATGGCCTGACCGCAGGTACCACCTTGACCGTCACCGTAAACGGCAAAACCTACCCGGCCACCGTGCTGGCCGACGGCACCTGGCGTGCGGCCATCCCGGCTGCGGATGTGGGTGCCCTGGCAGCAGGTACGGTCACCGTGACCGTTGTAGGCCAGAGCAGCGCCGGTAACCCGGTTTCCATCAGCCACGATGTGACGGTAGATCTGGCGACCGTTGCCATCAGCATCGATGCGATTGCTTCAGACGACGTGATTAACGCCGCCGAGAAGGGCGCGGATCTGGTGCTCTCCGGGGCGACCTCGAACGTTGAGGAAAACCAGACCGTTACCATCACCTTCGGCGGCAAGAGCTACACCGCGACCGTCGGCGCCGACGGCAAATGGACGGCCACGGTGCCAGCCGCCGACCTGGCGGGTCTGAAAGACGGCGACGCCAGCGTGCAGGTGAGCGTCACTAACGTGAACGGCAACAGCGCCTCGGCGGGACGTGAGTACAGCGTGGATGCCACCGCGCCGACCGTCACGATTAACAC
>NZ_PUQF01000033.1:0-12753 GCF_003331015.1 Enterobacter sp. GER_MD16_1505_Eko_090
GTTTTCCATGATGGTTCTCCGAATGAAAGCCTGTCCTCAGCATAGTACTGGGAAGGAGGGAGTGACCATCTCATTAATTATCCCACGCTAAGACTATATTTTGTACAGCAGTGGAGAAGGATGAGAGACCAGCAGTTCATTAACAGGGACTCCTTTTTGCTTAAGCGGCTCAATGGTTCTTTCTATATAAACCGTATTCCAGAGTGTTATCGCCGCCGTATGTAGTGTCAGCGCCGGTGGCGTGGTAACGCTGATCCTCCCACCCCCAGATCCCTGATTTCATTCAGCCGGTGCATGAAGGATGCTCGCCCAAGGGCCTCACCCTTATTCAGCCCCGCCTGTATGCATCGGCCTAAGCCTTTATCGCAAAATCAGTCCAGCATAAACAGCGTCCGATCTCTGCAGAAAATCGCCCTCTGCGCTACGAGTTTGAACGCATTTACTCTGTTTATAGGTAACATTCGCTCCACGATATAATGATATCGGCAACGTATTCAGCATCCTGAGCATGAGTCAGAAGGTGATCCGCCTTACCCAACGAAATGAAACTCTTGGGATGCTTTGCTGCTTTGAATATTTTTTCGGCCTGCTCAATTAACACAGTATCATCTTCAGTCGCATGAAAAATAAGCAGAGGCTTGTTCATGGCGAACACCTTATGAGCGATTTTGTGTTCCTGAATATTGTCCAGCATCTGTTTCTTTAAGGTAAATACCCGCCCGGCCAGCTCAACGGGATAGGCTCCATGCTGGTTAATGTTTTCAACATCATCCTTAAAAAGACGTTTTACGTGTGTCAGTTCTCCGGGTGATCCTATGGTGACAACGGCCTTTGCCTCAGGAACTTCGCCGGCAATAGACAGAATGGCCGATCCCCCCAGGCTATGGCCGATGAGCAAAGAAGGCGCTTCGTACTGTCGGCGGAGATAATCTACCGCGCAAAGCAGGTCCGAAATATTGGATGAGAAGTTGGTGTTGGAAAAATCCCCTTCGCTGTTTCCCAGACCAGTAAAATCAAACCGGAGAACGGCGATAGCATTCTCTGTCAGTTTCCGCGCAATACGCGCCGCGCCTTTGAGGTCTTTGCCACACGTAAAACAATGAGCTAACAGCGCAAACGCTTTAGGATTTTCAGGAAGTTCAAGCAATCCGGCCAGTTCTTCACCAGCCGCATTTTTGAACGTAAATTTTAGTTTTTTCATAGGATATTCCAGGTCTTAAACTGATTTCATATGTTTGATCGCAGGGAAAAATAATCTTCTGCTCTGCATCTGGCATTACGCGTTTTCCTTCCTCTACTGGGGATGTGAAACAGAATTCATTCCGAATGCCTGTCCTCACCTTCCAGTTTGAAAGCTGATTATTGCTTCCTGTTCGGTGATCACTTACGCTATGCTACCAACTAGATGGTAGTTTACAAGAATTTTATGAGGTCTCACTGAATGGCCAATTGCGCGCTCATTCTTAAAATATCCCTGGCAATGCTGGCGTTTGCTGCAAACTCTATTCTGTGCCGTCTGGCCCTGCAGGGAGGCCACATTGATCCCCTTTCATTCAGCAGCCTCAGGCTGGCCAGTGGTGCACTCGTCCTGTCACCTTTCTTGTTTTATCACGCAAAAACTACATTATCGCTGTGGCGTCCGCTGAGCGGATTTTACCTCATGGTGTACGCAGTGCTCTTCTCTGTCGCCTATATCCATCTCGATACCGGGGCAGGTGCGCTGTTACTTTTTGGTGCCGTACAGTTTGCGATGGTGATCCACGGATTATTTAAAGGGGAATCACTCTCCGTTATGCGGGCTTGCGGTTTAGTTATTGCTCTGGCAGGAATTGCTGCCCTGCTGTTACCCGGGGCGAAGGCACCGCCGCTTTACAGTGCACTTATGATGATCGTTGCCGGATTAGCCTGGGCCGCCTATTCCGTCAGGGGGAGGGCGGGCCAGGCGGCCGGGGCTTCAACGGCGGCAAATTTTGTACTCGCCACGCCGATGGCTCTCGCTCTTTCGTTGCTGTTTATGAAGCAGGGTCACTATGATGCTGCGGGCATTGCTTTGTCATTGCTGTCCGGTGCCGCCGCCTCAGCCGGTGCATATGTATTGTGGTATACCCTTTTACCCTCTCTCGGCTCTATCACCGCCAGTACCCTTCAGCTCAGCGTTCCCTGTCTGGCAATGCTAGGGGGTGTGGTATTCCTGGATGAATCACTGACGGTCAGAACGATATTTTCTGCCCTGGCGGTGCTGACTGGCATTGTGATGGTGACACGCGAGAAATCCCCCCGTCAGTCGATGACAAAGGCGAGAGAACCTTAATAACGCAATTAATTCATGCAGTTGTGATGATTCTCTTATGTTAATCACACGAGCCAGTTTTCCCGCTCCGGCATCAGACTGACAGTAATACTGAGGTCGACGTTTCTGACTACACCTAAGGCAGGTTTATGAAATGAAATATGATTTTGATGAGTACGTAAGCAGAGAGAAAACAGACAGTCTCACCGTGGACGGCTGGCGGGAATACCTGTTTTCGGGACAGTCCGAATTTGCAATGCGGTATCCGGCAGAAGGGCTAATCAACCTCTGGGTTGCTGACATGGCTTTTG
Source organism: Enterobacter sp. GER_MD16_1505_Eko_090 (assembly GCF_003331015.1). NCBI lineage: Bacteria > Pseudomonadati > Pseudomonadota > Gammaproteobacteria > Enterobacterales > Enterobacteriaceae > Enterobacter > Enterobacter sp. GER_MD16_1505_Eko_090. The sequence goes on from NZ_PUQF01000033.1 coordinate 2,602, forward strand.
CCACACCAGAGCCGATTCTTCAGGCCATCAGAGACCGTCTGGATAGAAAAATACTCGGCTACACTAAAATCTACGACGAAGAATACTATGAGATCTTTGGCAGCTGGTGTGAGCGACAATATGGTCACCGTTTCAAAACGGAAGACATTGTGCTGTCTCCGGGCATTATTCCCGCGCTGAACCGTCTCGTCCCGCTTCTGACCGACATGGATGACAGTATTCTTATTATGACGCCTTCATATGGCCCGTTTAAAAAGGCGGGTGAATACAGTCAGCGTCGCGTGGTGTACTCGGCGTTAAAAAAATCAGCAGGCGGCTGGGAACCTGACTGGGAAGACTTTGCACGCAAAGCCAGTCAGGCCGATTTACGTGTGAAAATTCTTTTCCTGTGTAATCCGCATAACCCGACCGGACGAGTCTGGCGGCCTGATGAACTTAAGCGGATTATTGAAATTTGCCTGGCCAATGACATCTGGGTGATATCTGACGAAATTCACTGCGACCTGTCCCGAAGCGGTATCGGTCATACACCGGCCGCCTCTCTTTTCCCTGATTCTACACGCATTATTACCTGCATGTCCTCGAGTAAAACATTCAATCTGGCCGGGAATTTGTTGGCAAATATCATTATTCCGGATCCCGGTGTCAGAAGCGAGTGGCGTCTCAGACACGACGAGTTCATCTCTCCACTGAGCCTGGCAGCAAACAAAGCGGCGTGGAGTGAATGTGATGACTGGCTTGTCCATCTGAGGGAATATATTGACGGCAATTTCCAGTACCTGCACGACTATCTCAAAAGCTATTTACCCGAAACCAGGTTCTCGATCCCCGAAGGGACATATCTGGCCTGGATAGATATTAGCCGCTACCTGCCCGACACCGCAGGTGAGGATTTATCGCTGTATTTTGCCCGGGAGTCAGGGGTCCTTCTTGAAGGGGGCTTGCTGTTTGTCGACAATGGGGACGGATATATCCGGTTAAATCTGGCCTGCCCACGGAGTATGCTGACAGCAGGGATGAAAAGAATTTCACAGGTACTGCGGATACCGGCTCCTCATCGTGTATAACCCCTTTCTCTCTGGCCGTTTTGTCCTGTCAGGATGTCGTCAGAACCCGGCATAACACCCTGTGCCGGGAACACAAAAGGCACGGATGAACAGGTCGTGAATATTCTTAGTGAAGCCTGCTGATGACATGTCTGGCGACAAAAAAATGCCGCCCTTAAGGGGCGGCTTATGCCAGCGTCACGGGGTTATCGTCTGACCGCCATGATGCCCGCATCGACATCCCAGATAGCGCCCGTCACCCATGAGGTTTTGTCAGACAACAGGAAGAGAATAGTGTTTGCCACATCTTCGGCAGTTCCGACGCGTCCCAGCGGGTGGAAATCGTTCAGCGACTTCATAGCATCTGCGATATCCGCTTTGTCCATGAAGCCTTCGTATATCGGCGTATGAACAATCCCGGGAGACACCGCGTTGACACGAATACCCGCGCTGGCCAGCTCAATCGCCAGATTACGCGTCAGGGCATGCAGACCCGCTTTTGCCATTGAATAGGCCGAGGCCGGCGAGTCACCCAGTGCAGCCTGAGCACCAATCGAACCGACGTTGACGATAGACCCTTCGAGCTTCGCGGCGAGCATGTTCTTCACGACATCCTGTGTAATAAAGAACGTGGCTCGGTTCAGCGAAAGATACATGTCATAATCGGCAAAGCTGTGCTCGGTAAATCCTTTGGGCATGAAGATACCGGCGGCATTCACCATCAGGCTGATATCGCGATGGTGAGCATTAATTTCCTGACGGATAGTTTCCATACCTTCTTCGGTCATCAGGTTCGCCGCGATGACCGCAACCGGTCCCAGAGGGCTCAGTTCTTTTTGCACCGCTTCGGCTTTGTCTTTTTTATTCCCGGTCAGCACGACACTGCCGCCCGCTTCCAGTACCATGCGTGCCACGGCCAGGCCCATGCCGCTGGTACCGCCGACGACGAGCAGTTTTTTACCTTTGAAAAAAGTGTTCATTTTCTGACTCCATTACTGGTGGGTAAGACGTTGCCGGCAGCGTGAAACTGCCGGCGGTTGACGGATTAAATACTGCAGCCATCCGTTCCGCAGGTCTGACCCGCAGTGGCTGAAAATTCGGTTTGCTGTTCATCCCAGACCTGACGCAGGGCATTCAAAAAGTTATCTGCTGCCTGAGCCCCGCTGATGGCATATTTTTCGTTCATCACAAAAACCGGAACGCCGCTGAGGCCAATAGACTGTGCGTGGGCTTCATCGTCGGAAACGGTGGCGCGAAAATCGTCATTTTCCAGGGCGGCTTCAGCGTCAGCTTTCGGCATACCGGCTTCTACGGCCATGGCAACGAGCTGCTGACGGTCAAAGAGAGAGCGACCTTCGGTGATACTGCCATGATAAAAACGTTCTTCCACCGCGTCCGCAATTCCGGCCTTACGCGCGGCAACCAGCAGGGTGTGTGCATCTTCTGTATCACCAAACATCATGCCGTCGAAGTTGTAGATCAGACCTTCAGATTTACCGGCGGTGCCCACCTGATTCATCATCAGCTCCGCTGAATGCTGACTGCCCAGCTTTTTAACGATGGCATCCTTAAAAGGCATCGCGGGAGTACCACCGGCCAGACGGTAGCTGTGATGGCGGATCACCACCTGGTCGCGAAATTCAAAGCGATTCAGACCCTGTTCAAATCTTTTTTTAGCAATCCAGCACCACGGGCAGACCAAATCTGACCAGATATCGATGGTAAGGGTGGGTTTCAGCGTTTGCATAATGATTCCTCAAAGACGTTGGGCGGTCGGATCTCACTTATCAGAGAACCGCGACCGTATGGGATTTATTGCGCCTGCCAGACCGGGTAATCGGTATAGCCTTTTTCCGGGGAACCACTGACGCCGTAGTAGGTGGCGCGGTCACTTTCTGCCAGTGGCCAGCCGTTTTGCATTCTTTCAACCAGATCCGGGTTAGCGATGTAGGGCACACCAAATGCCACCAGATCCAGCTCATCATCTTCCAGAGCCTGCTCTGCGATATCACGGGTAAAACCGCCGGCAGCGATGATGGTGCCTTTAAACGTGTTGCGAAAACGGCGGCGGAAGCCTTCCGGAAGTGGCGCTTTGATGTACACCGGCTGATAGTAAAGGTGTACGTAGGCCAGTTCCCGCTGACCGAGCGCGTCGGTGATGGCTGACCAGGTTTGCTCTTCACCTTCATACGGCGCGAGGTCATAAATGCGGCCGAACGGTGACAGGCGCACGGCAACGTGGCTGTTACCCACGGCTTCCGCCACGGCGTCAATGGTCTCCAGCAGGAAACGCTGACGATTTTCCACCGAGCCGCCGTATTCGTCGGTGCGGGTGTTCAGTTCGCTACTGAGGAACTGGTCAAAGATGAATCCGTTTGCCGCCATGATTTCCACGCCGTCAAAGCCGGCTTCCATCGCCAGGCGTGCGGAGTGCACGAAGTCTGCAGTGATGCGTTTAACTTCATGCGTTTCCAGCGCGCGTGGCTGGCTTGGTACAACCGGGCCCGGTTCTCCGGATTCGGTCAGCGCAAAAACGGTGGTATTGACCGCCTGAACGGTGCCCGCTGAAACCGGCGCTATGTGGCCTGGCTGAAGAGAGACGTGAGACATACGGCCGACGTGCCAGAGCTGCGCGAAAATACGGCCACCTTTGGCGTGAACCGCTTGTGTCACCTTACGCCAGCCCTGGACGTGTTCGTCGTTGTAGATACCAGGGGTATAAAGGTAACCCCGGCCTTCTTCTGAAACCGGCATCCCTTCGGTGATGAGCAGGCCAGCAGAAGCACGCTGTGCATAGTACAAAGCCACGACCTCATCCGGCACGTCATTCATGGTGCGGGTGCGGGTCATCGGTGCCATGACTACACGGTTTTTTAACGCCAGGCCAGACAGATTGTAGGGGGTGAAAAGCTTACTCATCGTATACCTCACAAAAAACAAAAAGGAGTATCCCGGCAGGGATTTGCACAGCCCGGCAGTATCATCGACTGGACGTCGCGCACTGGAGTTGCATAAACATCTGATGGGTGGCAATATACCAACCATCTAGTAGGTAGGTCAATGGCTGTGTCGTATTTTTTTGTCATAACGCAGCCATTTCTGAATTGTCACTCATTTTGCGAGGTCATCACCATGCGTACATTAACAGCTTATAACGAAGATAATTTCCGCCAGATAGAGCAGTACAACGGAATATCGGTGGTACGTTTCTCTGCACCCTGGTGTCCGCCCTGTCAGGCCAGCGAAGAAATGTTCAGTCAGTTTGCAGACCGGCTCGATAGAGATATTCAGGTGGGGAAAGTCAATGTAGATCAGGCGCCGGTGCTGACAACCAAATACGAGATCTGGGGGCTGCCGTCTGTGCTGATATTTCATGAAGGGCAATTAGTTAAACGCATACCGGGTGTGAAACCTGCATCGGTATATGCTCAGGCTATTGCGGACATAAAAAAAGGGCAGTAATGCCCTTTTAACGTGGAATTTATTAATGCTTAACCGCGTGCCTGACCGACGGCATCCAGAGTGCGGGCTGAATAAATGACCGCCGCGCCAGCGTTGAGGTTAATCGCCACGCCCAGCGCTTCAGCAATTTCAGCGTCGGTTGCACCGGCTTTCACAGCGGCGTCGGCGTGAAAAGCAATACAGCCGTCGCAGTGGGTTGTGACTGCGCACGCCAGGGCAATGAGTTCACGCACTTTTGCGCCCAAAAGGTCAGTTTTGTTACCTGCGTTGCCCAGGGCAACCACGCCTTTCATGGTCTCGGGGGTCAGTTTGCCCAACTCGCCTAAACGTTGCATTAACTCTGAGCGATAGTTGTTCCAGTCCAGCATAGTGTCATTCTCCTGAATGAGGGGTATTAAGAAGCAGTTTTATATACTTAAGGCTGTTGGCGAAGACTTCGGGTCTGGCCGTTGCATGCGCCACTACGCTTGAGCCTTCACAGACATTAATGATCATCAAAGCAATATCTGATGGTTCGGCATGGGATGAAAACTCACCTGACTCCATGCCCGCCCTGACGACTTTTGTGAGCCACTCGATTTGCATATCGAAATAAAGTGATGTCTGTACAGTAATTGCCTGAGGCAGATTGGCGGTCTCTGCTGACAACGCACAACACAGTGGCAGTAGCGAAGCTTTATGGCTTTGCGCGAAGATATCGATGTAAGCCGCAATTCTTCTCTCCGCGCTTTTCTCAGTCGCCTCTATCTGCTCAAATACGCGTTGTGTATCAGAGAACGCCTGTATTACCACCTGCTCACCCAGAATATCTTTGGTCGGGAAATGGTGATGAATACTGGCCTTGGTGATACCCACTATTTTTGATAAATCAGCATAGCTGAATACTGAATACCCTTTTTCGCGCATCAGGTGTTCTGCTTCGCTGAGCAGCCGTTCCCGTGTCATGGTTGTCATAATTACTCCATATAATCTACTAGTTGATAGATTATATTGTTGCTATTTTTCCGTAGCAAGTTGTATCACTGACTCAGTATCGTGCAGAGCTGAACGTCACTGCCATCCTGCATTCTGAATGGCAGCATTACATCTCTGACATCACGCCAGGCGTGTAATCATTTCAACCGGATTAGCCAGAGTATCGTGGATTGGCGAATTCTTTTGCATTTCGCTGACCAGCGCTTCTAACTCCTCGCGACTGGCGGTCTTGCTCGTAAGGTGAACATCGACGCGAATAGATTTCGCACCTTTACGCACGTTGCTGTCCAGCCCAAGGAAGCCGTTGAGGTTGATATCGAAATTAAGATCCAGCTCGATACCGTCCAGGTCGATCCCTTTTTCAGCAGCCATCATGGTAAGGGTGGCGGTATAACAGCCAGCCAGCGCCTGCATGATGTATTCAGTCGGGCTCATGCCGGTATCGGTGCCGAGTAAACCTGCGGGTTCATCACCGATATTAGAAAATTTCCCCACACGGCTGGTATCGATAACGCCGTTCTGGATTGTGGCGCCGGTCTCTGTGCGAACGGTTAATCCGCCGCTGGAACGGGCTTTCATCTGGAAAGTCAGGTTACCCAGGCCAGGCTGGCTGCGAACTGCTTCACGGGTATTGTGGATCGCAGCTGCGTCTGCAGAAGGTTTAACGGTAGTAGACATAATGGCTCCTGTAATTTCTTGATAAAAGGTATAGCTGGTGTAACCAGCACCAATCATCTAGTTGGTAGATTAGTGTCGCGAACCTCTTTTGTCTACTCTTTTATAAAAAATAGGGGGAAAAGAACCCAGCAGGCTGTTTTATTTCATAATAACCATTTGATTTTTTTATAATCTTCCCAGCCGCTCACTCTTGCAGCAATCCAGCCTTTACCCGAAGGATAGTCTGGCGGGTGGTATTAAATTCCCGGGCAATAGCACTGATACTGATGCCAGCATTTAGGCGCTCTGTCACTGTTTGCTTTTGTTCCTCGCTCAGGATGGGGGGGCGACCGAAGCGTTTTCCAGCCGCTTTTGCCCTCGCAATACCTGAATACGTTCGCTCAAGCAGCAAATCCCGCTCAAACTCCGCTACAGCAGAAATTACCTGCATAGTCATTTTTCCGGCCGGACTGGTCAAGTCAACGCCTCCGAGTGCGAGACAATGAACGCGAATATCTAAAGCCGCCAGTTGCTCTACTGTTTTTCGGATATCCATCGCATTACGACCCAGACGGTCAAGTTTGGTGACAATCAGTACATCCCCATTTTCCATGCGATCTAGCAACCGGATAAATCCGGGGCGTTCGCTGGCAGCAACCGAGCCACTGATATGCTCCTCAATAAGTCGTTGGGATCTGATGGCAAAACCCGCCGCTTCAATTTCACGACGCTGGTTTTCTGTGGTCTGTTCCAGAGTTGAGACCCTGCAGTAGGCAAAAACACGTGACATGGGAAACTTTCCGTACGAAATGGATGTCCGAATTATAACGTGTGTCCGAAATTAATTTCACTAAGTTTCGGACATGTGCTGTAAGTGGTGTACGAAACCGACCGGTTTCGGTCAGTGCAAAACGATAACTACAATGAACTATATGCAGAGGAAGCATTTATGCCACGGAGACACATACTCAGTAGTGAAGAAAAAGAACGCTTGTTGGTTGTATCGGATGATGACGTTCTTCTGACCCGCATGTGCTTTTTGAGTGAACATGACCTCGCGCTTATTAATAAACACCGCAGGCCAGCTAACCGCCTGGGCTTTGCTGTTTTACTCTGCTATTTGCGGGGACCGGGGTTTCCTCCCGACAAAAATATATCCCCTCACGACGGTGTTGTCTCCCGGCTGGCGGCTCATTTGAAACTTCAGTCTGATTTGTGGAGCGAGTACGCATCAAGAGAGGTCACTCGCTGGGAACATCTGGCTGAACTCTACCGCTACCTGGAATTATCTCCATTCAACCGGGCACTGCAAAAAAACTGCATTCGCCACCTTTATCCCCACGCCATGCGGACAGACAGAGGTTTTTTACTTGCAGAGGAAATGCTCTCCTGGCTCCACAATAATAAGGTTATTTTTCCCTCTGTTGAGGTCATCGAACGAACTCTGGCTGAAGCAGCAACGCTTGCCGACAGGGCAGTTTTTTCCGCACTGACTGCGCCGCTTGAACCGGAGCAAAAAGCGGCTCTGGACCGTCTGCTGATCTCAGAAGGTGAACAACCCTCACGGCTGGCCTGGCTGCTTCAGCCCCCGGGAAAAATTAATGGCAAAAATGTCCTGCAACATATCGACCGATTAAATGCGATAGAGTCGCTGGCTCTGCCTGACGGTATTGCGCTTTCCGTTCACCAGAACCGGCTCCTGAAACTCGCACGCGAAGGCAGGAAAATGAGTAGCCGGGACCTGGCAAAATTTACGGATGTTCGCCGTTATGCTTCACTGGTTTGTATAATATCGGAGGCCAGGGCCACCCTGACTGACGAAGTTATTGATCTGCACGAGCGTATTCTGGGTAGTCTGTTCAGCAGGGCAAAACGTACGCAGGCCGAACGGCTCCAGCAAACGGGAAAGCTGATTCAGAGTAAGCTGAAGCAATACGTTACCGTCGGGCAGGCATTGCTTAACGCCAGAGAATCCGGGGAAGACCCCTGGGCCGCAATAGAAGACGTCCTTCCCTGGCAGGAATTCATCAACAGCGTGGAAGAGACGCGGTTCCTGTCACGTAAGGACAACTTCGACCCGTTGCATCTAATCACCGAAAAATACAGTACGCTGCGTAAATACGCCCCCCGGATGCTGTCCGCGTTGCAGTTCAGGGCTGCACCCGCCGCAATGCCGCTCAGTGACGCACTGGATACCGTCAGAGAGATGTATCGAAAACAACTCCGAAAAGTACCGCCTTCCGCGCCAACCGGGTTCATCCCGGAAAGCTGGAGAAAAGTTGTGATCACTCCCACCGGCATTGACCGAAAATATTACGAATTTTGCGTGCTGAATGAACTAAAGGGAGCCTTACGTTCAGGTGACATATGGGTAAAGGGCTCTCGCCGCTACAGGAATTTCGATGATTATCTGATCCCGTCTGGCGATTTTGACAAATCCCTCCGGGATAACCAGCTACCCCTTACTGTTCCGACCGATTGCCATGAATACATCAAGAGCCGTATGACGCTTCTGGCATCGCGCCTGGAGGAAGTCAATGCGATGGCGCTGGCCGGTGATTTGCCCGATGTTGATATATCGGATAAAGGCGTGAAAATTACCCCGTTGGATAACAGTGTCCCTTCAGCAGCATCTCCTTTTGGCGATCTGGTTTATGGCATGCTGCCTCACCCTAAAATTACTGAAATGCTGGATGAAGTGGACGGCTGGACAGGTTTTACCCGCCATTTCACACATCTCAAAAATAATCACGTCAGACCTAAAGACAGAATGTTGTTACTGACTACCATCCTGGCAGATGGCATCAACCTTGGGCTGACAAAAATGGCCGAATCCTGTCCGGGAACGACAAAATCGTCACTTGAGGGCATCCAGGCATGGTACATCAGGGATGAAACCTATTCAGCTGCGCTGGCCGAGTTGGTTAATGCTCAGAAAAAACGGCCTCTGGCAGCATTCTGGGGCGATGGATCAACGTCATCGTCTGACGGACAAAACTTTCGGGCGGGGAGTCACGGGCGTTATGCGGGTCAGGTCAATCTGAAATACGGTCAGGAGCCTGGCGTGCAGATTTATACGCATATTTCGGACCAATACAGCCCGTTTTACACCAAAGTCATCAGCCGCGTGCGTGACTCCACTCACGTACTAGATGGCTTGCTGTATCACGAAAGCGATCTGGAAATCACAGAGCATTACACCGACACAGCAGGCTTCACTGAGCATGTTTTCGCGCTGATGCATCTGCTTGGATTCGCTTTTGCGCCAAGGATCCGGGACCTTCATGACAAGCGGCTGTTTATTCATGGAAAAGGCGAGTTGTATACGGGGCTTCAGTCAATCATCTCCACAACCAGCCTGAATCTAAAGGAAATTGAAACCCACTGGCATGAGGTGCTGCGCCTGGCAAGTTCTATAAAGCAGGGAACGGTAACAGCATCACTGATGATGAAAAAGCTGGCCAGCTATCCCAAACAGAATGGTCTGGCAAAAGCGCTAAGGGAAATTGGCCGCATCGAGAGGTCATTGTTTATGCTGGACTGGTTCCGGGATCCTTCCCTGCGAAGACGCGTACAGGCAGGGCTGAATAAAGGTGAGGCTCGCAATGCCCTTGCCCGAGCAGTTTTTATGCATCGGCTGGGGGAAATCAGAGATCGGGGACTGGAAAACCAGAGTTACCGAGCCAGTGGATTGACGTTGCTAACTGCGGCGATCTCACTGTGGAATACGGTATATATAGAAAGAGCCATAGATTCTCTGAAGCGAAAAGGGATCCCATTAAATGAACAGCTGATTTCTCATCTGTCCCCGCTGGGATGGGAACACATCAACCTGAGTGGGGATTACGTCTGGCGAACAAACCTCAAGCTGGGACAGGGGAAATACCGTTCGTTACGCTCAGTAGATAGCACTCTGTACAAAAAACAGGCTTAGCGTAGGATATTTAATGAGATGGTCACTCCCTCCTTCCCGGTATTATGCTGAGGACAGGCTTTCATTCGGAGAACTATC
>NZ_PUQF01000034.1:0-10972 GCF_003331015.1 Enterobacter sp. GER_MD16_1505_Eko_090
TATTATGGTGATCCCCTGGGCGAAATGCGCCTGGTAAGCAGAGTTTTTGAAATGTAAGGCCTTTGAATAAGACAAAAGGCTGCCTCATCGCTAACTTTGCAACAGTGCCTAAACGCCAGCAGCTATGCTGGCCGTCAGGAAAATCATCCGGATGCTATCAGCCTCAGCAAGCCACTTTTCACGTCTAAAAGCACTAAAAATGGGGTGGAGGAGGTCATTCATCCTGACTTCATACTGAATGTAGTTCCGAGCAAAGAAAACATCGTTACCACTTTGATCATCGAAACAATGGGCTCTGAATCCGAGGAGTATGTCGAGCGTAAACTGCAAACACATAGCTGGATGGAGCAGGAAGGTGTGCTCTTAACTGATCCTCCGGGTTGGCCAGAACCTTCAGACAGGACATTTAACAGCTTCCTGCTCAAACACATTTTTAGTGCAGGGAAAATGCACAATTAGTTCAGGCAGCGGTTTTGAATTCAAATAGTGACAATGCACCCTCAGCCAGAAGTGGAAAGGACGCACTTAAGTGTGACAAACGACACTCAGGGCTGAGGGGATATGTGACAAGCTGCACTGAACTAAATGTGACAAATTGCCCTCATTAAGTGTATTTAAAGCACAAAATCGGAACCATGTAGTTCCAGAAAACCAGTCAGGGCAAAGGAAGACAAACTATTCTGTGACAAATCACCCTGAGAGCTTTAACTCTAGTGTGACAAACCACCCTGCTAATTGTGACAAATCACCCTCAAAACTCACTCAGGTGTAATCGACATTATGTCGCTGAAAGAAAAGACTATATGAGTCGTCTGGCGTCCTTTCTTTTTCTCTATATAAGACAGGCGCATTGGCGTTCTGCTGTTAATCTCATCGACACTCGCCTGCAGGAACCTACGGCGAAAGTCCGGCATACGCTGATAACTTTGCGGAAGCTGATAGCGCTCCATGATCCAGTCTATTTTCAGGGATACCACGCCAGAGCCATCCGGCTTACGGTACTGGCATAATGACTCGTACAGGCGCATGGCATAGGGATTGGTGATCTCTTTCGTTTCACTTAGTCGGAACTGTGTGAAACGGTTCTGAAGGCCAATAAAGAAAGGAATGAGGTACGGGTTAATATGAACGCTGTAGAGCCCTCTGGAGGGACTATGGGCACGTTTGATGAACCAGGGAAAGGACTCATAACCTTTTTCTTCCCCGGCATCCTCTTCAGGCCGATAAAAGACCACTTCTTTACCCGCGAATCCCTTGAGAGCCTGACGGATATCTTTGCTTGCCTCGGCGGAGGTCAACCCGAAGGTTTCCGCATATTTGGCGACCTGAATTTCACAGATCCCATCATGCTCCTGCAGCGTACCGTCAGATTTTCTGATCTGGTCCACAAAGAGATATAGCATACGCTTTTGATCGCGGGACAGACTGTATGCCGCCTCAGTAAGTTCGTTTGACTGAACAATACGCGGGCTATTCTTACGTTTTTTATGGTTGATAACCGCAACTTCCGTCATGACAGATCCGTGTAAAGTGTGACAGATTTTAAGATTGTCACACTAAATGAAAAAGAGTCAACAGGTAGGGATAACTTTGTGAAATACTGCAGCTTTTGAGGGCAATTTGTCACAGGGTAAAGGGCAATCTGTCACAGATAAACCGGGGTTTTGAGGGTGATTTGTCACACTGAAAGGGCAAATTGTCACAAAGATCCTTCTCAAACCCGCATGAATAAAGGGCTGAGAGACGTTCTAAAAAGGTAAACCTAACAACATATTAAAAAGATCTTATAAAAATATGTCCGTGGATAAGTGGATAAACCTGAAGGAGCTAACCATTAGACTCCGAGCGTAAGCAGAATTTATCCGTGCAGTTCCCTGGTGCTTCCTCGCTCACTCGCGGGCTTCGCCCTGTCGTTCGGCTGCGGCGAGCACTACTGGCTCTCTCTGAAAAGCGAAATTTAACCGATCCTCGCTATGGGGATATCTTTCCAGCGTGTGGTATACGCAGGGGAGAGCATATCGCGTTTCATCTGCCATGCAGGCGCAATCCCTCGTCCTGCAAACCAGATCTGTCCCAGTCCGGAATGATTAATGCCATCAAGAACCTTCATCAGCTCAGCGCTGTGAGGACGTGGCGGACGTTCGTCGAACAGCTGCAGCTGCGAAACGCCGGAGCCGGTGAAGTCATTCAGCATCACACCGGCTTTGGCATACCGGTGGCCATCCTTCCAGATACGCTCCAGAGCCGTTGTGGCGGCCGCAATAATGTCCCGGGTGTCCTGGGTGGGGGTAAGCAGTTTCTCCGTGGCCACGTTGCCATAGTAAGGCTCTTTAACGGCGAACGGAGACGTTTTGATGAAAACGGAAATATGCCGGCAATACTGGTGTTCTTTACGCAGCTTTTCTGAGGCCCGCTCTGCGTACTGACAGACAGCCTGGCGGAGCGAATCGTACTCCGTGATTTTCTCTCCAAAACTGCGGCTGCAGACAATCTGCTGTTTCACTGGCGGGGCTTCCTCAAGTGACATACAGCTTTCCCCGTTCAGCTCCCGGACCGTTCGCTCAAGGACCACGGAGAAATTTTTGCGGATAAAGGCCGGGTTCGTCAGGGCAAGATCGAGAGCGGTCCTGATGCCCAGTACATTGAGCTTGCGTGCAATGCGGTTTCCCACGCCCCAGATCTCTTCGACCGGCTGCAGTGAAAGCAGTTTCCGCGTTCGCTGAGGATTCCCCCGGGTCAGGGCGAGCACGCCGCGAAACTGTTTCCACTCCTTTGAGGCCCACTGGGCTGATTTCGCCAGCGTTTTCGTTGGTCCGGCGCCCACACCGATGGTCAGACGGGTACAGTCATACACGTGCTGGCGCAGCTGCCGGCCGAAATCCTCAAGATCCATGCAGTGCTCCACGCCTGTCAGGTCAAGGAACATCTCGTCGATCGAATACTGTTCCACCCTGGGGGCCAACTCCTCCAGGCAGTTCATCACGCGCGCCGACATCGAGGCGTAAAGCTCATAATTGCTTGAAAAACAGTATATTTGTTCCGGGTAAAGCTCGTTCTTTATCTGGAACCACGGGGTGCCCATTTTGATCCAGGGCTTCGCCTCGGCGCTGCGTGCGATCACATTTCCGTCGTTGTTGCTCAGGACGACGATCGGCTTTCCTTTCAAATCCGGGCGGAAAACGCGTTCGCAGCTGGCATAAAAGCTGTTCACATCGGCCAGGGCAAACATCAGTACATCTCCCTCGGGCGGTGGATGATGTGCGTGACGACGCCAAAGATATCCAGATCGTCCGGGTCGGGATAAATCGGCGACCAGGCGGCGTTCATTGGCTGCAGCGTCAGTCGTGGCGTCAGCAGAAGCCGTTTAACCGTAAACTCCCCCTGCACGCTGGCCACAACAATATCGCCGTGCCGGGGCTTCTCTGCACTGTCCACAACCAGCAGATCGCCATTGTAAAGGCTGCCGTCGGACATGCTGTCACCGCTGGCACGGAGATAGTAAGTCGCGCTCGGGTGCCGTATGCAGTAATCATGGAGATCCAGGTCGGACTCGACATAGTCAGCGGCAGGGCTGGGAAAACCGCAGCTGGCCAGGTCTGCAAACAACGGATGGGCCTGTGGCGGGAGTGCTTTCCCGGTGCTGAAAAACTGCAGTTTCATCTTTCCTCCTGACGTCTAAATATACTGGTTATGCATACAGTATATTTAACAGCGCGAGGATAATCCAGATCACCTGCTTCATGAACAGGGTGAGTAACCTAAGTTACTCAAAATGCTATTTATCCTCATTGTGAGATTTTTAAATTACTCACAATGAGAAAATAAGGCTTTTGTTTTGCCATTTTGCTCTTATAATATGTATCAAATTGAGTTTAATTAACGGAGCATAATGATGAATATTTACTGCGATGATGGTTCAACTAATGTTAAGCTGGCATGGTTTGAAGGAAACGAGCTGCAGACCCGGGTTTCAGCTAACTCCTTCCGGCATGGCTGGAAAGTGGCGGAATTCAGTGCCGCAACGTTCAACTATCAGGTGGGCACGCTGAAATACACCTGGGACAGCGTCAGCCGGGATGCCATCCCGACGACAAACGTGGAATACCAGTACGGTGATCTCAACCTGCTGGCCGTGCATCATGCCCTGCTGAACAGCGGACTTGAGCCGCAGCCGGTGAGCCTGACCGTGACGCTGCCCCTGAGCGAGTATTATGACGGGGACTGCCAGCGGAACGAGGAGAACATCCGACGCAAACGGGAAAACCTGATGCGTGAGCTGGTTCTGAATAAGGGCAGGGCATTTACCGTAACGGACGTGAAGGTAATGCCGGAATCACTGCCGGCGGCGTTCTCCCGTCTCGCCGAGCTGAAGCCCGGACCCGCTGAGACCACACTGATTATCGATCTCGGCGGAACCACGCTCGATGCCGGCGTGATTGTCGGACAGTTTGATGATATCAGTGCGGTACTCGGCAATCCGTCTGTCGGCGTGTCACAGGTCACCCGCGCAGCTGCAGGCGCGCTGCGGGCTGCAGACAGCGAAACCAGCGCGCTTATTGCTGACACGGTCATCCGCAACCGCAATGATCGTCAGTATCTGCAGCGAGTGATCAACGATGCCGGAAAAATTGACGATGTTCTGAACAAAATTACAGAGGCAATCACTTCCCTGGGCGCGCGCGTCACCAGTGAGCTGACGGCCTTCAGGAACGTTAACCGGGTATTCCTGGTCGGGGGAGGGGCATCCCTCATTGAAGAGGCTATCCGTCAGGCCTGGCCTCTGGCTCCTGACCGTATCGAGGTTATCGGCGATCCGCAGCTGGCGCTGGCCAGAGAGATTGCCCTTTACAATAAAGAGGACTAAACGTGCCGGACGGCCAGTATTCTTTCTATCTGCACAGCGACGATCGCACCGACATCGCGGCGATGGCGACCATCAGCACCATCTCACAGCCCCTGCGTGGTGACTTCATCCGGACCGCCGTCACCGCCGGGGCGGTGATGTACCAGACGGATGCACGTTTACCGGCGCTGATCCCGGTGTTCTTTGACGGGTATCTGAGCGCCATCCGGCTTTGTGCCGTGATGGCGCTGGTATCCGGCACCTGGTCTTCACTCTCAGGACTTCCTGATGAGCCTGATGGTGGCGTGGCGGCTCTGGCCATGTCACCGGAGACGGAATACCAGCGCCGGCGTTACACCCTGACGCTTCAGGATGACCGGAGCAGTGAACGGGTTGAGCGTGTGCTGACGGGCGTGTCATCCCGCCTGCGCGGAGAGCTGCTGAGAAACCTGATTATCACCGGTCTGGCCCTGCATACGACCGCACCGGAGCTGCCGCGTCTGCTGGCCAGTATGCCGGTACCGCCCGGCACGGTCAGCGAGCTGCAGGTTCTGGTTCAGCAGATGGCTGGTACGGCTGACGTGAGTATGGCTGCAGTGCCGGAGAAACCAGCGGAGCCTGCCGCACCGGTATCCGCTGAAGCGACCAGGATAAAGAAAAATATGCGCCGGGCATTCGGAGACTAGAGCATGCCAGTGATTAAACAAAAAGCAGAGCAGTGCATTCATAACTTTCTGCGCGCCCGGAACGTGCCTGAATCTCAGTGGCCGGAGCGGGTAAAAAAGACCGGCAGGGGAATGATACTGGCAGGCGTGGCCGTCGTGGTTCCCGGTGTTCTGGTTGATAATATCTCCCTGCCGGTGACAATTGCGATGCAGGTCTGCTACGCCTCGCTGATCGGCCTCGGTGTTCTCCTGGCGTTTGACGATAAAAAGCCGAAGAACCGATCCTGAGCAGGAACATCATTCAGAATGGTAACCAGACAGCCCGGGAGGGACTGATGCAAAAGGTTAAGAGAACGGGGCTGACGCTGGCGGAGGCCAGCGAGCTGTTGAACTGTCAGGACATAAGGGAGATGAACACAATGAGGAAGACAAATGAAGTGTAATACTGCAATTTTGTTTGTGGCGCTCACACTGGCAATGCCTGGTGCTGTGAATGCCGCAGCCACAGTGGCGGTTCTTGACCAGATGGCCACGAAAAAGCAAAAGGAACGTGAAGACCAGCTCGAAGCCGTGGAACGTGATGCTTTGGCACAGCCAGATGCATGGAAAGCGTATCTACAGGTGTCTGACGCAGTGCCTGCTGATGCTCCCATCATGCTGCAAAACCGCTACCGCAGCCTCGCCATTTCACTGGCACTGAAGGCTGCAATGGCCTGTTCGTCAGACGCTCTCAAGCTTCTCGAGCGTAACGACGTAATTGAGTTTCGCGTACTCCGATCATCGTTAGTCTCAGCCTGCAAAACAGCTAAATAAGTTTCGTGCCAGCTGCCCACTTCCAGATTCCAATGTTCGGCTGGCATTCTCTCAATCCTGTAACCCTCTGTCCTGCATTGTCCTCTTCAGGACAAAAAAAACGGCAGGGTGACATCTCATCCCTGCCGTCAAAACTAATCGCTTAATTTTTCGGCGATTATAATGTATTGTTTTGTGATGTAAATCACATTTTTATTTAATGTGAAATTTTCCCTTCGCTTTATATCTCCCGTAAGAAATTACCCGCCGTGCCTTCACGCTAACCCGGCCGCTGCGGTCGCAAGGGTTCACGTTGTCTCCGTCCTCACCCGTTCGCGCCCTGCACGGTGCATTCAGCCCGTGAAGGGCTTGCGCTGCGGCTTCGGCGTCGCCCTGGCGTCCTCCGCTTTACGCCGTGTTTTTGTGGCGGCACGGCGCAAGAGGGTGCCGGATGCTGAGGACACAACCATGTTCAGACTGACCTGTATTGAACCCGATAACGGCGAGTTTGCCGTCTATATCAATCACCATTACCTGGGGAGTGAAGATGCCAGCGGAGAGCGACTTTCTCTGGGGGAGGTTCTGGAGCAGCTCTCCCTGCTGCCGGGCGTGGAATTACAGACCCTGCTGGAACCCGTACCGGAGTGCGATGACTGGTGCTGGAACGACATCGCCGATCGCGTCCTGCCGTCGCGTCCTGCATGTCGTGATGATGTGACGGTGGCAGGGCTCATCGCCAGGCTGAAGCAGTACCCACCGGATGCACTGTGTATGGGGACGTTCTGGCTGGAAGATGATTTTCTGTCGCTTGATGACAGTCTGTCGGAGGAAGAAATTGCAGAAGCCATGCGTATCTGCGACCACAGCCACGATGCAGGCATCGGTTTTAACTGGGACACGCTGCAGTTCGCTATCGACCACGTGAAGGGGCGCTGAAAAAAAGGACACCATCCGGGGAGGGGGTGTCCTGAAGCCATGCAATTCGTTACAGGTGAAAACCCTTAAGATGTTTTCGGCACTGATAATCACATAATCACTTCGCACTTTCACCTGCCATATATCCGACTCAAAAAAAAGACGTCTCCGGTTGGGGACGTCCTGAAATCAAAGGCACACATGTCAGATAATGGCGCGAATCCATTATCAGTGTGCATTCTGCCATACACTCACGGACTCATCAGCTACCAGAACCGGTACCGAAGGATGTCGGTTCCCTCCGCCTTATTGCCGCCAGCCGGCGGCGTATTCTACGCCGTGCCTTCACGCTAACCCGGCCGCTGTGGTCGCAAGGGTTCACGTTGTCTCCGTCCTCACCCGTTCGCACCTTTCACGGTGCATTCAGCCCGTGAAAGGCTTGCGCTGCGGCTTGCGGCGTCGCCCCTGCGCCCTCCGCTTTTCGCCGGGTTTTTGTGGCGGCACGGCGCAACAGGGTGCCGCATATCAGAGAGGAGTGTGTCTATGTCCCGTTTTATTCTGGGTGACTGCGTGCAGGTGATGTCCCGTTTTCCGGCGCGTGCCGTCGATTTTATTCTTACCGATCCACCGTACCTGGTTGGCTATAAGGACCGTACCGGCCGCACCCTGGCCGGGGACAACTCTGCCGAATGGCTCCAGCCCGCCTGTCATGAAATGTACCGCGTGCTGAAAAATGACAGCCTGATGGTGAGTTTCTATGCCTGGAACCGCGCGGATCTGTTTCTGAATGCGTGGAAAACGGCCGGTTTCCGGGTGGTTGGCCATATCGTCTTTGCCAAGAGCTACGCCTCAAAATCGACGTTCGTGGGTTACACCCATGAGAGTGCCTACCTGCTGGCAAAGGGAAGGCCGCAAACCCCGGACCGTCCCATCCCGGACGTGATCCCCTGGAAATACACGGGCAACCGACATCACCCGACGGAGAAGCCGGTGCAGAGCCTGCGGCCGCTGATTGAATCGCTCACGCGTCCGGGGGCTATTGTCCTTGATCCGTTCGCCGGCAGCGGCTCCACCTGCGTGGCAGCCGCCGAAGCCAGCCGCCGCTATATCGGGATTGAGATGCTTGAGCAGTACCACGCCGCCGGCGTTCGACGTCTGGCACAGGTTGAACGGGCAAGAAGGATGCCGGCGGCCAATGACGGCGCGTTTTACCCTGACTGGCCGGAGGCGGCATGAACTACCCGGGCCTTGAACACCTGCGCGCGGACGTGGCCGCGCTCAGCAATGCCATGTGTGACGTGCGGATGCTGCTGAACCGCCTCGAATCGCAGCACCGGCACGACGCGGCAACGCTTACCGAACGTATGGCTGCGCAGACTCTGCGCCGGATCAACACCCTGCTTCTTGAAGCCTACCGCGAAGCCCTGGTGCTGGACGAAACCTTTCAGGACTGACTGACCCTGCCGGGCTGATGCCCGGCCTGTAACACCTTACAAGAGAGAAAAACGATGTACGGAACCCGCGAAGAACTTTGTGTACAGCTTGAAAACATGTTCACGTCTGACGAACCCCTGGTCCTGCTGGTCTGGACGGAAGAGGGGATTAGCGTGGCCTGCCGTGAAGCCCAGCCAGAACCGGACGGGACTGAAATCCGGAATCTGATGAAGGCGATCGGCGAAATGAAAATGACGCAATACCGCCAGGAGGGGGTAAATAATCTGACTGTCAGCGATCTCCTGGCCCGTCAGCGGGAAGTGGCAAACCGTCAGGTGAGTGTTCCGGCGGTACTCCTGTCCCGCGTCCTGCGTAACTATGAATGCGAGCTGGAAAACCGGATCGGTATGGCCTGGGAAGCCGGGCGGCAGGAGCCTGAATCCGTCAGGAATGAGCTGAAGGACGTTCACGCATTACAGGAGACGCTGGCCGCGTAAGGGAGAGAGCCGGGGTAACGCTCCGGCAACCGGTGGCCATCCACTGCGAAAAGGATGTCAGTGCCTTCCGCTTTTATCCGCCGCTGCCCTCCGGGCCACGTCGGGACAATGAAACTCCTCTGAAGCTCCGTGCGGTGACGGCATGCGCCGTGACTTCACTGTAGCCCGGCCGCATCGGCCACAAGGGTTCGCTTACGCCTCCGTCCTCACCCGTTCGCACCCTTCACGGTGCATTCAGCCCGTGAAGGCTTTGCGCTGCGGCTTGCGGCGTCGCCCCTGTGTCCTCCGCTTTTCGCCGGTCTGTCGTGTCGTCACGGCGATGCCGGAACCGAGAATATGTTAACCGTGGAGGATCTATGAACCAGACCGTGACCTGTGATGCTGTTCGTCTTGAGGGTGCGCAGCGCCTGACTTTCCTGCCTGATTTGTTTGGCGGCGATTTTATGACGTCCGAGGCATCCGTGTACGCCTATGCCCAGCGTTACTGCCCTGAGTATCAGGGGGGATTCTGGCAGTTTTACCGGCTGCCGGAAGGTGGCGGATATATGGCGCCTGACGTGGAGAGCCTGACCCTGTGCAATCCGGACAACTGGTTTGAGCAGACTGTCAGCGGGGAAGTGGCGGGGATCATTCTCACGGCGCTGGTACTGAATCACCGGAGCTGGCACCACAGCAACCATGACCATGAAGAACTGTGCCGCCACTTCTGCCGTCGCTATGAGCAGCTTATGGCATTTGCTGACACCCATCCGGAAAGCGCCACCATCTGGCGTGCCCTTGACTGACTGACCACGGGCGGCGATGCCGCCCGATAAAAGGAGAAAAACATGATTGGTACAGCAAGAGAAATTGCCCTTGAAATGCTGCGTTGTTCCGACCTCGATGGCGAGAAGTACGTTTTCGCCAGCTGGAACCGAAATGATATCCGTTGCGTCTGCCTTGACTGGGATTTAACCGATGAGGAACTGGATGAAGTCCTGCGTCGACTAAGTTCCTGCCTTCAAAGTGGCGCGGATATCGGCCAGATACGGGCGATAGTCGAAACCATGCTCGATGAGCGACGCGAGAAGCGAACCGTGACTATTCCCGCGAAATCGCTGGCCTTAGTCATGCAGCTTGCAGGACGGGAGATGCAACGTATCGCAGTATGCGCGGAGGATGGCGGCGGATCAGCTGAAGAAACCCTGAAAGAAGAAAACGACGTCATGATGCGCCTGCGCGAGGCGCTCGAGGCCTGACAGAAAAGCCGGAGGCATTGCCTCCGGAAACAGAACAAAAGGAGAACACCATGCAACTGTCACCGGAAACCCGCAGCATCCTGCGCCAGTATAAAACGCTCATCAACGAGCGACGTCGCGAATCAGGACTCAGCCCCGTAACCACAGCGAAAGTGCTGGATGAGATCTGCGAATCGGCTACCCGCCAGTGCGCCGTCTATCTTTGCGGCCACTTCATTCTCCAGGGCGGTCAGGGGGATGGAAAGTAAATAATCCGGGCGGGGCATAGGCGCCGCCTGTTCGCGCGCGAAAACCCTGTCATCCCTTCGGGCTGACGGACGGCAAGACCAGCGCCTGCGGCGCTGCCCCCTACCGCCCAGATGTAAGCCCGGAGAGATGCAGATGAAAGGCACTGTGAGGGCAAATTGTCACGGATACGGTCCTGCGTGGCGTGGCGTGGCGTGGCGTGGCGTGGCGTGGCGGCTCTGAAACCCGATCAGCAAATTCTCTGAAAACACCTGAATCCCACTTCTGGCCCCCTTCGGCTCCCGGCCAGCGCTGCTGTCCGGTCGTCGAGCCCCACTCCGCCAGGGCGGCCGCTGCGCACCC
>NZ_PUQF01000035.1:0-10774 GCF_003331015.1 Enterobacter sp. GER_MD16_1505_Eko_090
CCACGGGAATATCTGCGGCGGCGAACCAGTAATGGGTTAAGTGATAAAAAGTGTATGGAAATATAGGGGCCAATCCAGATTGATTGTCGATAATAGCGAAATAGCATCCTTCACCTTTGTCTTCTCCCTGATAGACCGTTTCAATGTCATTGTAGGTTTCACCTACAGGCTCCACTTTCAGTTGGCGAATCGTGTGCGTCTTTTTATCGGCAAGAAAAAGCGCACCACCACCACGGACACGTAACAGAAACTGTTTCGTCCACGGATAGTTATCAATCACACTGGCCTTATAGAGCATGTTGTGCAGTATGTTGTCATCCATACCATCGGCAGATTTCCAGCCTTCAGCCTGCATGTATTGCCAGGCTTTAACAGTTCCGACAATATTTCCAGCTTCAGTTGGGAAAACAGCCCCCAGGAAAAAGCTGGCAGCAAGCGCTGTAGTAGTAAGCAGTTTCATAATGATTATTCCTTTTGATGTATAAGGCCGCAGTTGGTTGCGACTAGCATTGAATTGAAAAAGCGAAAGAGGGGTAAAGCCTGAAGAAAATCCGGGCGTGAGAGGATGTCACGCACAGTGATATCCGGGGAAAAACTGTCTTTATGGAGCGTGATTGCCCGAATATCCGTCAAAGGAAAGACGGCAATCCGTGCCTGATGCTCCCCCGTCAGATACCACTCGCCTTCACGCAGAACCAGCCGGTAGGGAGCGAGACCTGTACAGCGGCAACCTTTACCGAGCAGCGTCACCTTTCGATGTTCAGATACCGCGCTCACCAACCGAGTAAACACGCCTGAGTCTGGTGATGAAGCCTGAGCTGCTCCTTGCCAGATAAGGCAAGGAGACTCCCCTGGTCCGCTCAACAGTGAACTGACCAGATGGTTATCCATATCTGGAAACAGTGCTTCAACGCCTGACTGGCGAGCAAATGTCATTACCGCCAGCTCTCTCTGTCGGCTACCGGATAACAAACGGCATCGGCCTTTACGATACTCTAGGTCCAGATACATCAGTCTTTCCCGAAAGTCCCGGCGCAGGGTTCGAACCGACACACCAAATTCAGTTGCCAGCGCTTGCAAATCCAGTGTTTCGCCAGCCACCAGACGGCTGATAATTAACGACAGTCGGACGGCAAGCCGATCATGACGACGTTCAACCTGAGCCATGAGGCAGGTTCTCCAGTGTGATAATTAGCTGAAAATAAAAAGAATATCTTAGCGAGGGTGTGGGACAGGGAATGGACACCAGACGACGTATTTTTTACAGTTGCCAAAATCAACCGTGATGGGGCGTAAAGGGGTAACTGTCGAAATTTAGCAGCTTATAAAACGCCAGAACGGACAGGGTATGTCCCGAAGTTAATGGCAAGTCAGCCAGCTCAGAAGAAAATCCAGTCCCAAACGGCACGAGCAACGGACACCACCGCCTCACGGACAGTACGGATGACCGCTTTTAGTGGCGAGGGTATAAATGATGCCGCTTCAGCAGAATCAAACACTTCTCCGACCGCATTACCAAAGCCTTCACGAGCCTGCTTTTTTATCGGTTCACTGCATAACCTCCCATGCAGTTGTGCCGCCAATGGGCTGGTGGCACGATCCGGCAGGCAACGCATTACCGTTTCTACCATTGATGGGAGATTCCATTCTGTTCTCGCTGAGACAACGCACACAGGATGGTGTGGCGAAAATAGCTGACGAATGGACTCCAGCTTGGCCTCGATATTAACCGACTGGTCCGGTGATGGCGCATTGCCGGTGACATTCCACTCATGGCTGGGCTCTATTTTGTCAGCCTGGTTAACGATAAAAAGTGTCCGATGCTGGTGGTCAGTCATCACTCGCTTGTAGAAGCGTTCATCGACGGAGAAAGCACGATCATCGGCTTTGATTATCCACAGGATTAAATCCAGCCCAGGGAGGATTCGGCGATATAAAGATTCATATTCTTTATCCCGTTGCTCACTCTCACCTACACCGGGTAGATCTACGAGTATTAGGCTGTGGTGAACACTGCGCAGCCGGAATCGCAGCACGTCGCGGGTACAGGCACTGATATCGCTGATGGGCGTAACCTCACTTTGGAACAGAGCATTGCAGAGCGACGATTTCCCTGCGCCTGTTTTTCCCATAATGCCGATGACCGGTTCGTAGTGAGTGAGCTTTTGAATATGGTCAAAAATATGTTTGCCAATGGCGTGGGGGAGTGATGCCAGTGGCTTTTCGATGGCCTGCAGACCTTCTGATTTTTTCACGATACGACCTCAGTAGAAAAACAAAACCCCTGAGGCAAGAAGGCGTCAGGGGGGATTCATGGAGATAATATCTATCTGAAATTATTTTGATGAGCAGAGTTATTCGCACAATACGGCTTTCTCAATGAGTTAAACAATTGGTAGTAGGTCTGACCTTATCAGACGACGCAGAAAGTTTGCTTACAGTTAGTAACACACAAGGTTAAAATAGATGTGTTGATGAAAAGGGACGCACGTAGATGATTAATTCACCAGTTCTTGAGCTTCAGGCTTTGGCTAGAAATCGTGAAAGTGACATTATTGAAGTTCTTTTGACCGCCAAAATGATAGCTGTAAAGCTAGGTTTAAAGGACCTTAGTGAATGGATGGAGTATGAGATTGATGGCTATCCTGGGGATGCTGATCTTCCAGAATATAGGACGGGGCAAGGTATAATCCGTTACTGGAACCCTTATCAAGGGTGGCAAAATCTCCAGTTCAGAAATGTGCCTGCAAGTGTCATTACTACGATACAAACTTACACCTTGAGCGAATCAATTTCATCGATGCAGTATGCTGACTCTGAAGATGGCATGTGCCGTTTAGTCATTCCACCACGTTTGGTGGAGCTAATCTTGAAAGGGCAGGAAACGCCATCTGAAATTTGCTGGTTTTTCAGTGCCAATAAGTTGAAGCACATTGTCACAACAGTTAGAAACAAAATACTTAACTGGTCATTAGAGCTTGAATCTCAAGGGATTTTAGGTATGGGTTTGTTGTTTACTCAAAATGAAAAAGATGCCGCCCCCCTTACAGTCAATAATACCAACATTTTTCATGGGGCTGTAACCAATGCTGGGGCAATCGGGGCAGGTAACGCAGGCAGCATTCAACAACACAATGCCATTAAAGCCGGTGATTTCAACTCTCTTGACCAAGAACTTGAAAGTCACGGCTTCAATGAAGAAGACAGGAAAGCACTAAAACGAATTGTCGATGCATTACCAGCACCAACAACTAGGGGTGAGGTAGAGCAACGCTTTAGTGGCTGGATTGGTGACATGACTGTGAAAGCACTGAAAGGTGACCTTAGAATCACGGGTGGAGTTGCACCAAATCTCCTTACTAATGCTCTATGCGAATATTTTAAAATACAACTTTAACTGTTGCTAAACATATTCTGATGTTTAGTAAGGAGCTTAAATTGCCACATTCTCCTGTTATTGAGCTTCAGTCTCTTGCAAGTGATCCTAATTCGGATATTGTTGCAGTTTTAATGAAAGCTAAGATGATTGCAGTAAAGCTAGACCTTATAGACCTTGCCGAGTGGATAGAATTAGAGATAAACGGTTACCCTACGATTGCATCAGTACCAGAGTATAGATCGGGACAAGGTCAATTGAAGGCATTCAACCCTGTCAATGGATGGATTCCGGTTGATTTAGGCGTATCTGACCCGAAAATTACCACCCCCTTTACAACCTTCAAACTTACTGAATCGATAGCATCAATGAAACGGTTAAGAGATAAGGATATAGGGACTGTAAGCCTCCCAATACCTGTAGGTTATGCCCAAATGCTACACGCTGGACAGCGTTCAAGGTATGAGATTCGCTGGTTTTTCAGTTCAGGGAAAATCGACCATGTCATAACCACTGTTCGAAATAAAATCCTCGACTGGTCACTTGAATTAGAGAAGCAGGGTGTTTTTGGGGAAGGATTGATTTTTACCACTACGGAAAAAGAGGTTGCACCAATGACAGTCAATAATACCAACATTTTTCATGGAGCTGTAAACAATGCTGGAGCAATCGGAGCAGGTAATACTGGTGACATTCAACAGCAAAATTCTATAAGTTCGGGTGACATTGCCTCTCTAGAGAATGAACTTAAAAAGTACGGCATTGCGGATAATGATCTTTCTGAATTGAAACAGCTTGTTGAACAATCAACTAAACCTACGTCTAAAACAGAAGTTGAAAAAAGTTTTGGGGCATGGATTGGTAAGATTACAGGACAGGCGTTCACCGGTGTGCTCAACATTGCTGGCGCTGCTGCTCCTGCTATTCTGACCAACGCACTATGTCATTTCTATAACATCCCTGTTTGACCCATTCTCAGGTCGCTATAGTTAGTAAGATTCTCTTTACGAGTCTGAAAGCTCATAGTGACCAATAATTATTTTGTTCTTCTGGCAAGGCGAAGAGTAGTTACATACTCCCTATGTACTCAGTATTTAGTCATAGCTTCGTTCTGGCTCTGTTAGATGGTGTAAACAACTAGAGCTAACAGTCAGCTCCATGTAAGCGTACAGAGAGAAACGTATTGACGAGTACAGGTTATTTGGAAGCTGCCACGGCAGCAGCTTACTCACTCGAGTTACGTTGGACGATTACTAAGAATGCGAGGGATTCCCGGAGATAATATCTGTACAAAAAATGGATGTTACTAGTCCATTTCTCGACATATGCTCATACTGAATGGTGGACATCATCTTACTGAACGGAGATCCCCTATTATTCAATAACCTTACCGTTAGCACGAACATGTCTATCGTTAATGCCTCTATCTGGCCCGCACAGAAGGCTTCGAAGTGAAGCCTTCTACTTTCAGATGAGATACCGAATAAGATCCTCAAAGTTTACGGGTGAAAGATTTCTGAATTCGTAACTCATATAGCGACTCCGCCCGCAATATTTTGGTTACTAGCACTCAGAAGCTACCTGATGGATATGAATACGCTTGTGAATATGTTGGTGATTCACGTAATACCTGTGCAAATTGTGCGTCTTGTTGGAGCGGTAATGAAAACCACGCTCCCCCCACATAAGCCATACCAATACCTTGCCGGATTGCATCAAGTAACGATCAAGTAGATCACGGCGCAGATAACTGACTGAGCCACTGACAGCCGAATCATACTCGCTAACTTTGCGGTACAGTGAAGCCACACCTGCTGCATCATGCAAATCCCATGTGTTTGCACGGTATCTGAGATTCAAAGCCTCACAAAGTTGCTTTGAGGGTAGGCTCGCACCGCTGCTTTGGTTCTCCACGCTATGGTAACTCTCCCAGTTGTAGTCCTGCACAGTGATATCTACCGCAACGCCATTGCCTGACCATCTGTCTGCGGACACCGAATTTTCATCACTATCATCCTCTTGTTCATTTGCGACTAGCAGCCCCGGAATCGACGAGAAAGGCATCTCACCAGCATAGGTGTAATAGTAGCCAGGAGCATCAGGGATGGCGCTGTTGCCAGGATATTCAAGATCAGTGAACAACCTACATAAATTGTCAACTTCTTGGCTATCTACGAATACTCCTCGCAGGAAAGTGAAAATCTGCCGGTCATCCGAGGTAGCATTTTGCTCAACAAAACCGTCAAGTAGGATCCATGGCCCCGTCAGACCATCAATTTCCGTAATCTCAAGGATGCTACGGTAGTCAGGTTGCGGACCCCTCATGATCCAATCCCCATCATCCGACGACTGTTCGCTGAACAAGGCTGGAAGTGGCAAATCAATGCTCATAGCGTCTAGCGGGAACGTCGGGTCGATATCTGCGTCCGATGGACGAGCGCTGCGGTCTTCGGAAAGGAGGCCCTGCGCGTATCGCAGTCCCCACATCTCGAAGTAAGCTATCCAGCCGTACTTTTTGCCATATCGATCGATTTTGTGTTTGTCTTCTCCCATACGAGAGCCGGAATACATTTGCCGATCAATAGCTTCGAACTGCTCAGGGTCATAACCAAGCACCAGCATTCGAGAAATAATTGCCTTCAACACCTGTTGGTACTCTGGGTTGCTGTCATCGTAGTTCGATCGATGTGGAATAAGTCTCCCAATCGTATAGTTACCGAAGTCCATTCGAATCGCTGCGCTCTGCGCTTGCTTGATGACTGCTGTATCGTACTGACGAATGCTTTTAAATACGTTAGGCAGATGGCTAAAAGGCGGAACAAGATGAGCAGCTTCATCCTCTGAAAAACAATTTGGATCTACCATCCTTGCAATGGCAATGATTCCCAGGCAGTACTGTTGATATAACGCATGCCAAGTAGGAGCTGTAGCATCAGGTACAAACATGGTTTGGTAAATCTCACGAGCGAACCGTGGCAACGCATCATGTAACTCTACTGCATCGATATCCGACCAAGTGGTCAGGACTGCACCGTAGGCTGCGGCGAACACTCGCTCGGGGACATATGGGTCTGAAACTGCATTTGTCTCCATCGCCAACCGGAAAAACTCTTCTGGCCGCCTGATGGCAAATTCATACAGGGCTTTGGTAGCCATATCCCGCAAAGCTCTGGATGTCGTCGTCAATGTCCACATCACCCAGCGAACTCTCCGAAGTTCACGCTCATCCAGATGACCCAATTTCCATCTCGTCGACAAGAATTTTAAGTCATCTTTAACTTGTTCAGATTTTTGACGAATCCACTCGGACCAAAAAAGATCGCGCTGAGTATTGGACATCGCCATTAGCACATCATGCAAAAAGCTCATATCAAACGGATGTGCTAGTGCAGCCCTGATGCTCCGTAGCTTCTCGAAGGCAAATTGTGCAAATCGCTTCGACTCCTGCATAGCTTGAGCAAATCGTTCAACAGTAGCCCGCCCGATATATCTTGGGTCCGATTGCGTCGTCAATAACAGAGCGTTCATAACGAGTATATCATCCGACAAGTCTTGCCAAAGCTGCCGCCTACCAGAGTGTTGCGGATACAGATCAACCAGAGCCCGGAATACGTCATAAGCGAAGGTATGCGAATCAGGTCCATGAGATTTAAATTTTGCGCTCCCTTCATCGCTTTTTAACCATTGGACCAACTCAGGCTTCCTGAGCAGGTGGTGCGCCATCATATGTCCGGCCATTAGGTCGTATGCAAACGCAACTCCTTGCCTACCTTCTTGAGAAATAGTCCTAACTAGTATGCCTTCAGACTCCAGTGCACGAATAATACTATCGTTCCACCCCATATCCCGAACTGCCGTCCGTGTAGCTTGAAAATCCACACTTCTCGCATTGTTATCCCAAAGAAGACCCGCGATCGTCAGTAGTGCATCCTGAACGTCATCTTGATAAATGCGATGCATCGCCGGTGAAAGCTCAGCGACTCGTGCGGCAACCTTGTTAAAATGTGCTTCGAACAGGCTTGCAAGCGAACGGGGCAATGCTTCCACTCCGACAATATGCTGACGAGGAGAATTTGCTACTTCGCAAAAAATTCTCAGTGTTAAGGGGTGCTGCAAGAGTTCGACTGGTAGATCCGCATCGGTAGCATCGATCTTGTAGTACTCAAAGTACTTGTCAAATGCTGTCTTCGGATCTTCCTGAAACCCGTTATGTTCAACTTGGGGAAACCCCTCAGGCAGACACATCTGGGCAAATTCATTGCGAAGAGTGACAACTAACAAAACATAAGGAAAATTCTTTAGAAGCTCATCCGCTCGGGATAATTCATCCCTCCAATTTCTCGGATCTTCCGCCTCATTCAGACCGTCAATAACAATAGGTATGCGTTTGCCTGCACGCTGGCCTGCCGCATCTACGGCCTCAATCAGGCGGTCGAAACTTTCTGCTGGCCTCCCAGAAATCTTGAAGGCAGTTACGAGATCATCAAGCCCTTGACCTGAATGAAGATTCTTACCCAATAGGAGAATTCCCCCTGGGAATTCCCCTTCTGGCTGGGTTACCTTGACTGCAAGTTCAGATTTACCTTCACCTGCCGCCGCAAGTACAGCAACTGCCCGAGCACCAATTGACTGCTCCAGACTGCGGAGAACAGACGAAACCATGTGAATATCTGCAACCAAATTAGCGGTTAACGGAGCCCCGTCAAAGCGAGCTCCACGCAATTTCGAAAGTAGCCTGTCATAACGTACCGGCTGACGAGGATTTGAAACCAACGCTTGATGTACAGAGTTAAAGTCACCTTTGCCGAGCGCCGTGTGTAAACCATCAATAAACTCAGTCAACCCAATAACCCGGGACAGGAGTAATTCAACTTCAGTCCTGAGCTCAATTTTGAGTTGCTCAGTAACCGAAGCAATGCTCGTATAATTCTTTTTTAAAGCGTTTGAGAGTTCTTCCAGAGATTCCCATGCGTTTTGGCTGCACAGATGCCTGAATATATTCTCCTCAGCCCCCACCGATACATGAACGTCTGGCTGGTAGCGGTTCTTAAATGGAGCCACGGCAAGCTTATACTGCTCAGCAATTAGCTCTGGGGTTAGAACCAGTTCACCAAAGTAGGTTTCCCGTAAAAGCGCTCCCGGTCCGACCAAAAGATCTTCGATATCAGTAGCAGTGAGCAGTTCTAACTTCAATTCGGGGAAGCGGTCTCGCTCTAGCGCGAAAAACCACTCTTGATCACCTTTTGTTAACGTGTGATGAGTCCAAAGCTTCCAATTGGTTACTCCAGGGACATGCTTACGCGTCTTTTCGATACCTTCGATGATCTTGTTGCGGCGGGAGGCTCCCAAATCTTGTCCATTCACCAGCTCATACCACTTGCATTGCCAACCAATCCAGCCTGGTGGCGCACCGAGATCACAAGGCTCCGTCAGCTCGAGGTGAAACTCCACCCCAGGCTGATTTGCAAGTTGCTTAAAGCGACCGAAACGACCATAGTGTCGGCGTACCAGAGCGCGGCAAAGGTTTTCGAAGTTCACATCTGCTGCACCGGGCAGTTCGTTGAATACTTTCCAATTTACTTCAGGCATCAATGCATCCTCTTTCAACTGGCATCGCTGGAATCGGACGGATAGTCATGCGCTGAGAAAATCTCGACCTTTGCTCCAGCCTCGACAAACAGCTTCACGAACGCGGATACCTCTGCCTCATCAGTAGTTATTGTTATTCTATCGCCTTCTCGATCTAGATGATGATCTGACACCAATTGACCAAGATCGGTTGGTCCTAAAGTGTGGAGTTTTAGGCTGCATAGTAATGAGAGCATTTCATCTGAAAACCGTTGATTCTCTGGCTCATCAAAAGGGATCGAGTAACATTCATCTTTCTCAGCCTGAGTAATGAGCGTTTTAATATCCTTCTCGACCTTCTCTGCATCTTGCTCTTGCTTGAATTTTCCGATGAGAACTAAGTTCATCGAATGCTCAGAACCATATCCGTTCCAAATTTTCATTACTGTGCCCCTTATTTCATCTCTAAGGTATTACGAAGTCGCTTAAGCGCTGACAGAACACCGGTTTCGCCAATATCCACACCGGTGGTTGAATAAGAACTCATACGCAATATGCCGGAAGCGTCTATGTGCGCGTAGGCTCGAAGGCCAGTTTCATCAGGAAGAGGATCGCATATGGGTAGTCCTGACGCTCCCACCTCACTTACTGCAAGTCGAACCTCTCCTCTATAGTTGGAGACCCAGTTCTTAAGCTCTCGGCCGACCACTTCATTCATACTTGCGACCGCGTTAGTTGCTTGCTGAGGCAATAACAGCAATTCACTAGCTCCAAACTGTTGCGCCAGCTCAGTTACTGCATCAAGCTCAAAGACTGTACGTTCGTTTATCACGACGTTTATTCCAAAGGGCGACAATGTTGCAATCGATTCAATTCCCTTAAGTAAATTGGCAAAAGGTTTTCCGCGCAGTTCTTCATAGGTACTGCCTGTCCCGTCAACGCTAATACGCGCGAAGTGAATTGATCCTTTGAGGTGTTTAACTAATTGTTGCGACAAACGATGACCATGGGTCGTGAATGTAACGGCAAGCTGAGTTTCCCCGGCAGCCCGTTTGCATATTTCGACGAAATCTGGATGGAGAGTTGGTTCCCCTCCGCCAAAGCCGATGCCGAAGCATCCTTCAGTATCCAATTCCTTTAACCAGCTAAGTACTTGGTCAGTATGCAGCACTGCCTTGTGTTTGGGCGCAAAACAGTACGCGCAATGGAGATCGCAAAGATTGGTGAGTGCTATTGAGACTTGACGGGGAGACGTCGACCAAACTGCCCCCTGAAGGTGCAATTCGTCTAATAGGATGTTCAAACCTGTATTCCGATCGAAGAAATGCACTCCGTTTGGCCCGTTTCTGGACTTCATAACACCAAGTTCCCCGCTGCTTAAAACCCACAAAAGTAATAGTATTTAACATCATAGCGAGAAATCCCTTAAAAAAGATTGCGTAAGGTTTGCTTTTCGCTCTCAGTAGACGCTTTAGAGTTACGTGTTTATCTGCTGTATGCCAGAAGCAGGCAAGGCTAATACTAGAGTTTCTTCATTACTCGCACACTTAACGAGCAAAATACGGACCGCGTGTTCCTCGCACATGCCACAAGATTGAGGTGTAGATCAAGAAACGATCAGATAAAACAGTAAGGTAGATATCTCTGTTTAGATCCTTTCTCGTTGAGAGCGTAATATATTTTTTGCGCTGTATATTTTCTTCACGGATGTCTTTCGCGATCACGTTGCAGATGAAGAAAATGAGAATTAAGGGTAAGCGTCGTCTGAGTACCGTCTGGTCCCGAATCCAGGATCCTGTAACTTAAGCACCCACTTATTTTGCAGGTGGA
>NZ_PUQF01000036.1:0-10045 GCF_003331015.1 Enterobacter sp. GER_MD16_1505_Eko_090
GCGATCAACATGACTGGCGGCGATGCGGCCCTGGACCTGACCGCAATGCCGGCCGTGGTGTTCACCGACCCGCAGGTCGCCACCGTGGGCTACAGCGAGGCGGAAGCACATCACGACGGGATCGAGACCGACAGTCGCACCTTAACACTGGATAACGTGCCGCGTGCGCTTGCCAACTTCGACACACGCGGCTTCATCAAGCTGGTCATCGAGGAAGGTAGCGGACGGCTCATCGGCGTGCAAGCGGTGGCCCCGGAAGCGGGTGAACTGATCCAGACGGCGGTGCTCGCCATTCGCAACCGTATGACCGTGCAGGAACTGGCCGACCAATTGTTCCCCTACCTGACCATGGTCGAAGGGCTGAAGCTCGCGGCGCAGACCTTCAGCAAGGACGTGAAGCAGCTTTCGTGCTGCGCCGGATGAGGAAAAGGAGGTGTTCAATGAGCGCCTACACAGTGTCCCGGCTGGCCCTTGATGCCGGGGTGAGCGTGCATATCGTGCGCGACTACCTGCTGCGCGGATTGCTACGGCCGGTCGCGTACACCACGGGCGGCTACGGCTTGTTCGATGACACCGCGTTGCAACGGCTGCGCTTTGTACGGGCTGCCTTCGAAGCGGGTATCGGCCTGGACGCACTGGCGCGGCTGTGCCGGGCGCTGGATGCTGCGGACGGTGACGGTGCGTCTGCGCAGCTTGCCGTGTTGCGGCAACTCGTCGAGCGTCGGCGCGAGGCCCTGGCCAGCCTCGAAATGCAACTGGCCGCCATGCCAACCGAACCGGCACAGCACGCGGAGAGTCTGCCATGAACAGCCCAGAGCACTTGCCGTCTGAGACGCACAAACCGATCACCGGCTACTTGTGGGGCGCGCTGGCCGTGCTCACCTGTCCCTGCCATTTGCCGATTCTCGCCATTGTGCTAGCCGGCACGACGGCCGGCGCGTTCATCGGGGAGCACTGGGGTATTGCAGCCCTCACGCTGACCGGCTTGTTTGTCCTGTCTGTGACGCGGCTGCTGCGGGCCTTCAAGGGAAGATCATGACCGCTTCCCAGCCAGCCGAGAGTGGGCAGCTTTGAGCTTCGCTACCAATCTGGAGGAGTACCACCATGAACGCAAACGCCCCGAACACTGCCAGTTGCACCACCTGCTGCGTATGCTGCAAAGAAATTCCGCTCGATGCCGCCTTCACCCCGGAAGGCGCGGAATACGTCGAACATTTCTGCGGGCTGGATTGCTATGAACGCTTCCAGGCACGCGCCAAGGCCGCGACAGAATCTGACATTGCACCTGTCCCTGGCGGTTCGCAGCCGTCAGATTGAGGCATACCCTAACTTGATGTCAGATGCCATGTGCAAACGATGTCAGAATAGAGTTAAATTTCCTATTGATTGACATATTCGGGGTTTGAGAGCCAATGGAACGAAAACGTACGCTAAGAAGTTAATTCATTGTTTAAATTGAAATTTAGTTCTCTCAGTTCCCCCTTCAAAATATCCTCCGGTAGCGTAAACGTATAATGCCCCAGCATATTGATATGCCCGTGCATCAGTGGGGACAACCGGGCGATATCTTCAACCCCGATTTCTTCTCCATTACTGCGTATCCAGCTCAGGGCTTCCTGCATATAAAGTGTGTTCCACAGTACCACTGCGTTAGTGACCAGGCCCAGTGCCCCCAGCTGATCTTCCTGACCTTCACGATAGCGCTTTCTGATCTCACCGCGCTGCCCGTAGCAGATCGCCCTCGCCACAGCATGGCGGCCTTCCCCCCGGTTTAGCTGCGTCAGGATCCGCCGACGATAATCCTCATCATCAATATAATTAAGAAGGTACAGCGTCTTGTTGACGCGCCCCACTTCCATGATCGCCTGTGCCAGCCCTGATGGGCGCGAGCTTTTCAGCAAAGAGCGAATGAGTTCTGAAGCATGAATGGTGCCCAGTTTCAGCGAACCGGCGGTTCGCATCATCTCATCCCACTGATCCTCGGCTTTCGACAGATCGGCACAACCACGTGCCAGTTCGTCCAGTGCACCGTAATTTGCCGATTTATCCACTCGCCAGAATACCGCTTCACCGGCATCGGCAAGCCGGGGGGAAAACTGGTATCCCAGCAGCCAGAAGAGGCCAAAAATAATGTCGCTGGTACCGGCTGTGTCTGTCATGATCTCAACCGGATTCAGCCCTGTCTGCTGCTCCAGAAGGCCTTCCAGCACAAAAATGGAATCTCGTAATGTGCCGGGGACAACGATGCCGTGGAATCCAGAGTACTGATCAGAGACGAAGTTGTACCAGGTGATGCCACGTCCGGAACCAAAATATTTTCTGTTAGGTCCTGAATTGACGGTTTTCACCGGCGTGACAAAGCGCATGCCATCAGCTGAAGCCACTTCGCCACCACCCCAGCGGCCAGCAAGCTCCAGTGTGGACTGAAAATCAACCAGGCGGGCATTGGCGCTGACCAGCGTTTCTGCCCGGAGGTAATTCTGTTTTACCCAGCTAAGCCGGTGGCGCGTCAGCGCCGGTATATTGTGCTTTATCAGCGGTTCCAGCCCGATATTGCAGGCCTCTGCCATCAGGACCGCGCACAGGCTGATGTGCAGATCCTGTGCCCGGGCCCCGGATTCACTGACATGCGTAAACTCACGTGTAAATCCCGTTCTGGCATCTATTTCAAGCAACAGTTCCGTCAAATCTACTGGCGGGAGTAGCAGCCTTACCCGACTGTTGAGACGATGCAACGATGTTGGCTCCTCCAGTTTCTCCAGGCTGCTGATAGTCAGGGAAGGATGTTTACCGTCATGGCAAATATGAACCTCCGCATTTCCTTCAAAGCGGGATGCGACGGTTTTCCAGGTTTCATCTAGCTGGACCGCCAACTGTTGCACGCCTTTATGTCCATCAGTGGGATGTCCCAGCGCCCGGCAAACGGGGACCCGCTGAGCCTGCCATTCTTCCCCCTGCAACAGCTTCTCGCGGGGATTTCCCCAGCGATCGCTGTTTTCGAGCCAGATGTCCCTTCGACGTAGTGCATCCTGAAGGCGCTCCAGCAGACAAAGCGAGTAACCGGCACGCTGTATCCGGCCCTCCGCATCGTATACCAGGCGTTTCCAGGGGCCGGTAATAATATGTTCAGGCGCATTGTCCAGGATGCGCTTTTTCGAGCAGTTCAGTTCGGTCAGATAATGAATGGCGGACAACGTATGTTCTCCGGCTGGCGCTGCCTGGAAATGCAGGTCGCGCAATACCGCCGGAAGAAAGCGCTTTACCCGCCCGTACTGCTCCACCATTTCGTCATGGAAATTGTTGTTCTGAGGCCGGGCCAGCTCATTTACCTTGCAGACGGATTCTGCCAGCCTGCTTTTCGGTATGCTTCAGCATATCGAGCACATCAACGGCCTCATCCAGCGCCGCAGTCTCCTGCGCTTTAACGAATGCTGTGAGTACGGCCAGTTTTCTCTGCTGTGGCATTCGCGCGATATATTTTACCGACGCCATGCCTGCGTAACGGGCCAAATTACGCAGTTGTATAGCAGGCAGACCGGTAAAATTCAGTCGGGAAAATTCCAGGTTTCGCAGCCGGATATACCGCTCCAGCGCTTCGGTAAATGCCGGGCCGCTGACGGTGACCGGTCCCTTTTTCAGTTGCTCCAGCGGTGAAGTACGCTGCCCCTCAGGAATGTCCAGAAGCTCCGTCACGCGGGCGGTCTGCCAGCTGTCCGGCAACGCGGCCAGTTTCTTCCACAGCCGCTGATTTGCCCGTTCGCGTATTTCACTGACGAGACGTACAAGTGTGGTTGCTCCGGGCAGCAGGACCTTATTCTGAAGCAGCCACGCGGTGGCAAAATCAAACATAAGGCCGGGTCGCTCATTACTGAGCCATGCGCGGGTGTACAGCAGGCGCTTCAGGCGGAAAGACCAGGGGAAATCGCCAAATTCATGGTAACCGTAATATTCCTTAATCAGCGCAGTATGCTCTCTGAGGGTGGTAACCCGTTCTGCGTAGCGGGTAAGGACTTCTGGACGGCGAATATTAAGCTGCACCGCGACAAATTGCTGAACACCTGGCAGAACCCGGGTTAAGTCTGTCAGAAAGGTGCCCAGAAAACGGGCGGTGGTGAGCTGAAGCGCAATTCCCAGCCGGTTATGCCTTCCCCGCCGCTGGTTAATGAAGGCAAGATCCCGCTCATCAAGATGAAAATAGCGCGCCAGCTGCACGTCATTGGGTTCTGCAACATAGCGACCATAATTCAGTTCCTGCTCAGTGGTCAGAAAATCGACGGGCATACCGGCCTCCCTGCCTGATGGTCATGAATTAACAATTTCGCAACCGTCCGAAATATTATAAATTCTCGGACACACTAAAATGGTGTTGTCTAGGTGTCTATTAAATCGATTTTTTGTTATAACAGACACCCACTGTCCGATATTTGATTTAGGATACATTTTTATGCGACTTTTTGGTTACGCACGGGTATCAACAAGCCAGCAGTCCCTCGATATTCAGATCAAGGGGCTTAAAGAGGCGGGGGTGAAAGCCAGTCGCATATTTACCGACAAAGCATCCGGCAGTTCTACCGACAGGAAAGGACTGGATCTGCTGCGAATGAAGGTGGAGGAAGGTGACGTCATCCTGGTGAAGAAACTCGACCGGCTTGGCCGCGACACTGCCGATATGATCCAACTGATAAAAGAATTCGACGCTCAGGGAGTCGCGGTCCGATTCATAGACGACGGGATCAGCACCGACGGTGAAATGGGGAAAATGGTTGTGACCATTCTTTCAGCTGTAGCCCAGGCCGAACGCAGGAGGATTCTGGAGCGTACGAACGAAGGACGGCAGGAGGCCAGGCTGAAAGGTATCCGGTTTGGCCGAAAGCGCATCATCGACAGAAATAGTGTACTGGCACTTCATCAGCAGGGAACTGGTGCAACAGATATTGCCCGCCGGCTCAGTATTGCCCGTTCCACTGTTTATAAAATTCTGGAAGATGAGAGCCGGGTTAATCTGAGCAAAATTTGAGGACGAACATGAGTGATGTAAAGGCATTCAACAATTGCATGAGTGTGTTCTGGCGACAGCATGAAGCCGAATTCTCTCGCTTTCTGACATCGAAGACAGGTGATAGCGAAAAAGCAGCAGACCCGGAGAAGACGAAGGTGATTATCGTGACGCTTGCCGAAACGACACCTGTACTGGAAGCCGCTAACCTGCAGCAGGATCTACGCCGAGCTGGCATCGAGCCGTGGGCATGGGTCGTTAATAACAGCCTGGCAGCTGCTCAACCGTCTTCGCCTTTCCTGAAGATCAGGGCGAACCGCGAGCTGCCTCTCATCTCTGATGTGGAAGAGCAGTATGCAAAGCGTATTGCATTAACAGCGCTACAGAGCGAAGAGCCGGTTGGTATTGACCTGCTGGAAGAAATGGCGAAGTAATAATGAAGGGGGCAAATGCCCCCTTCGTCTTTATTTCAGTCTTTTACCTGAATCATCAACGACTTTTTCACCGTCTTCCTTGGTGAAAGCCGCTTTCTGGGCATCTGGAAGGATATCGAGAACAACCTCTGAAGGACGGCAAAGTTTAGTTCCCAGTGGCGTCACTACGATCGGACGGTTGATCAGAATCGGATGCTGTAGCATAAAGTCGATGAGCTGGTCGTCAGTAAATTTATCTTCTGCAAGACCCAGTTCCTCATACGGCTCGACGTTCTTACGCAGCAAAGCCCGGACGGAAATGCCCATATCCGCAATGAGTTTGAGCAGCTCATCGCGTGAAGGTGGAGTCTCAAGGTAAAGAATAACGGTCGGCTCGATACCGCTGTTGCGGATCATCTCCAGCGTATTACGCGACGTGCCGCAGGCTGGGTTGTGATAAATGGTGATGTTGCTCATATCAGTATCTCATTACAAAGTGAAAGAGAGACGTAGCGCCAGCGCGGCCAGCGTTACAAACAGCACAGGCAGAGTCATGACGATCCCGGTGCGGAAATAGTATCCCCATGTGATGGTCATGTTCTTCTGTGAAAGGACATGCAGCCAGAGCAACGTTGCCAGGCTACCAATAGGTGTAATTTTCGGTCCAAGATCGCAGCCAATCACGTTGGCAAAAATCATCGCCTCTTTGATAACGCCTGTTGCAGTGCTGCCATCAATAGAGAGAGCACCAACCAGCACGGTAGGCATATTGTTCATGATGGAAGAGAGGAAAGCCGTCAGGAAGCCAGTACCAAACGTCGCGGCCCAAAGTCCTTTATCTGCCAGCACGTTCAACACACCGGAGAGGTATTCTGTTAGTCCGGCATTACGCAGACCATAGACCACCAGATACATTCCCAGAGAGAATATGACGATCTGCCATGGCGCACCGCGAAGCACTTTGCCAGTGTTAATGGCATGGCCTCGCTTCGCCACCGCAAACAGAATGACAGCCCCTACAGCAGCAATCGCACTGACCGGGATACCCAACGGCTCAAGGACGAAAAAGCCAACCAGAAGAAGGATCAACACTATCCAGCCGGTTCTGAAGGTTGCCAGATCTTTAATCGCTTTTGCCGGTGCTTTCAGGAGAGCCAGGTCGTAAGTTGGCGGAATATCTTTGCGGAAGAACAGATGCAGCATCACCAGCGTGGCGATAATGGCTGCGATATCCACCGGCACCATTACCGACGCATACTCAGTGAAACCCAGCCCAAAGAAGTCTGCAGAAACGATGTTAACCAGGTTGGACACGATAAGCGGCAGACTGGCCGTATCGGCAATAAACCCGGCGGCCATGACAAATGCCAGCGTAGTGCCTTTGCTGAAACCTAATGCAAGCAGCATGGCGATAACAATTGGCGTCAGAATCAATGCCGCACCATCGTTGGCAAACAGTGCCGCCACCGCTGCGCCGAGCAAAACGATATAGGTAAACAGCAAACGCCCGCGACCGTTACCCCAACGTGAAACGTGCAGCGCCGCCCATTCGAAAAAGCCCGATTCATCGAGCAGAAGGCTGATAATAATCACGGCAATAAAGGTCGCCGTCGCATTCCAGACAATATTCCACACTACAGGGATATCACCAAAATGGACTACGCCAGAGATCAGCGCCAGTACCGCGCCCAGCGTCGCACTCCAGCCGATCCCTAATCCCTTCGGTTGCCAGATAACCAAAACGATGGTCAGGACAAAAATAGCGCCTGCCAGTAACATAAATCCTCCAGACAGGACGGCTTTGCCGCCCTGTATATACAAAAAAAATTAAACAACCAGCTCTCTGAGTTTCTCGATGCCAGTGGGCTCTGCAGCCATTACCGGTACTAACGCTATGCGGCTTGCATGCTGGTTTTTCACAACCTCGATTTGAGGACGCTCTTGTAGGGCGCGCTGGCAAAGCAGCGGCGATTGCGTCTGTGCAATCGAAAGGCTGTTATTGATAATCCAGCCCCAGGGATGAATCCCCGCACGTTCAAGATCGGACTGCAGGTTTGCCGCTTCCAGTACAGGTGTGGTTTCAGGCAGAGTGACCAGCAAAACTTTGGTACGTTCCTGGTCCTGAAGCTGCATCATCGGAGTGGTAAAATGACCTTTATCCCCCATCTTCCTGGCAATCTCACGGTGATAAGCCCCGGTAGCATCAAGCAGTAATAGCGTATGCCCGGTAGGTGCCGTATCCATGACCACAAACCGTTTGCCAGCTTCACGAATTACGCGTGAAAACGCCTGGAACACCGCAATCTCTTCTGTGCAAGGAGAACGTAAATCCTCTTCGAGCAGCCGTTTCCCAGCCTCATCCAGATCCCTGCCTTTCGTCTCAAGAACATGCTGACGATAGCGTTCAGTTTCATCGTGAGGGTTGATTCGGCTGACCTGCAGATTTTTGAGGCTGCCATTGAGCGTTGTACTGAGATGTGCAGCAGGATCTGAGGTGGTGAGATGCACATCAAAACCCTTATCCGCCAGACTGACGGCGATAGCCGCAGCCATTGTGGTTTTGCCCACACCACCTTTGCCCATCAGCATAATCAAACCGTGTTCACTGCGGGCGATATCATCAACCAGGACAGACAACGACATATTCTCTGGCTTGTTCTGTGGGCTTTGTTCAGGAAGCGATGTTATCTCAGCGTGTTCGTTGAGCAGGCCTTTCAATGCGGATACACCAACCATGTTCAGCGGCTGCAGGTATAAGTTGTCTGTCGGCAAATCAGATAACCCGGCAGGAAGATTTGCCAGCGCCTCTTGCTCCCGTTGCCATATTGCAGCGGCCAGTGCATCACGTTCTGCTTCGCTCGCAGGCAGGACACCGTTAATGACTAAATACTGATTTTTAAGGCCAATAGCTGATAATTCGTCATGAGTACGAGCGACTTCCTGCAGTGTTGATTTTTGCAATCGCGCGACCAGCACAAGGCGAGTTCGTTCAGGATCGGATAATGCCTCAACCGCATGAGCATATTGCTCGCGTTGTTTTTCCAGCCCAACCATTGGACCAAGACAGGAAGCACCATCCGGGTTACTTTCGATGAAGCTGCTCCAGGCTCCGGGAAGCTGAAGAAGGCGAATAGTGTGGCCAGTTGGGGCAGTATCAAAAATGATGTGATCAAAGCGGGTCAGCAGAGAAGCGTCAGTCAGTAAGCCAGTAAACTCGTCGAATGCAGCGATCTCTGTCGTACAAGCTCCTGAAAGCTGTTCACTGATGCTGTTAACAACGTCATCAGGCAAAAGACCTTTAATAGGGTCAACGATTCTGGCGCGGTATTGCTGGGCGGCGTCCTGCGGGTCAATCTCCAGAGCCGAAAGACCAGACACAGCAGTCACGGGCTGGATAGTGTTACCGATAGTCTGATCGAATACCTGACCGACATTGGAAGCCGG
The DNA here is from genome assembly GCF_003331015.1 of Enterobacter sp. GER_MD16_1505_Eko_090. NCBI lineage: Bacteria > Pseudomonadati > Pseudomonadota > Gammaproteobacteria > Enterobacterales > Enterobacteriaceae > Enterobacter > Enterobacter sp. GER_MD16_1505_Eko_090. The sequence continues at coordinate 8,854 of NZ_PUQF01000036.1, forward strand.
GTCGGTACTGACAAGCAGAACACGCTTTCCCAGTTCAGCCAGACGTATAGCCGTTGCGCAGGAAATCGAAGTTTTGCCTACACCTCCCTTACCGGTGAAAAACAGGTAAGACGGGATATTCTCTAAGAATTTCATATGTCCTCCTGACATACTCAACAACAGGAAGTTTTACCACCACAGCAACTGGTGGAAGCTAAACCCACCTTTTCCAGCGGTATACCAAACCAGCGAGCCAGTTCAGCGCGTTTTGGGTATCGCCCGGCCATCACCGTTTCACCATCAAGCAACAGCAGCGGAAGCCCTTCAGCTCCAGAAGCCTCAAGGAATGCTTTCGCTTTTTCGTTCTCAACGAAGCTCATAGGCTGCTGCGCCAGGTTATAACGTTCGATCTGAACCCCACGCCCTTTCAGCCATTGCACATCAGCAGAAAAATTGACCAAAACCTGATCGACATCTGAACCACAAACGCCGGTACTGCAGCACATCGCCGGATCAAACACCGTTAACATTTTCATCTTTAACACCTCATATTCGTAAAAACATATATGTACAGGCAAAATTTTTAGATACAAACAGCCTTACCGCTGCCAGAGCAGTTGGCCGATGCCAGCTTACGGGCGATGGCCTGTACGTCGTCCTGTTGACTTAACCAGGCCTGCTCAATCACCAGGGCAGCCCAGGAAGGAATATGCGGGGATAAGCGATAATGAACCCATTTCCCCTGCTTGCGATCCAGCAACAGGCCACTTTCCCGAAGCATCGCCAGATGGCGGGAGGTCTTGGGTTGTGATTGTTCCAGCGCTGTGCAGAGATCGCATACGCACAGCTCCCCCATCTCCCTGAGCAGTAGCACGATACCCAGGCGGGTTTCATCAGATAGTATTTTGAAAAGTTGTAGGGATGCAATTTCTGGCATTATGTACTCCTGCTATGAATGGGTATTGTCTCTCCACCAAAACAAGAAGTCAAAATCATATGTGTTTTCTCGCATGTGAGTGCAGGTGTCACTATGCGGTTGAAAAACGACCTGATGTGCGATCGTTACGTTAGTTGGGTAGGTAAAAAAGTCATTTGAGGCTAAAACATTGCTTAGTGCGGGCTTTCAGTTCATAGAGAAGAATGAATAATATCAATTATAACAATTGGTTATTTCCTTAGCGTACGTTTTCGTTCCATTGGCCCTCAGACCCCA
>NZ_PUQF01000037.1:0-8817 GCF_003331015.1 Enterobacter sp. GER_MD16_1505_Eko_090
GGCTTTATTGTAGGTGGGCCAGTTGGTGATTTTGAACTTTTGCTTTGCCACGGAACGGTCTGCGTTGTCGGGAAGATGCGTGATCTGATCCTTCAACTCAGCAAAAGTTCGATTTATTCAACAAAGCCCATTGACGATGAACGTTATCAGGAAGAGGGAACTTCAAAAACCAAAAGGGTCAGATGCCTACTGAAACAGGTGGATCACGATACTGCACCGCATGTTCTTAGTGCCCTACAGCAACATAAAGCTGAGACCATGTCTGAACAGGACCAACAAAGCCGCGATGACAATCGCGTAATGATTTCACGCCTGGAAACAATTGATGCTGATACAGCCAAAGGTGGTAGTACAACTGATAGCCGAAATGAACAAGTTGATATCTTTGCCGCCTCATCTACGGGTTTTCGAGTTCGAAACACGACTTGTTGAATTGTTCTCAGGTGAGCAGATTGACGGCAGCTTCCGGCTGAATGATGATTAGAAAACTACATTAGTTCAAAGCAGCATAGTAAAAGGACAAAAGATGAAGCCTGAACAGTTAAAAAAAATAGAGTCTTTGCAACGTGAAGTTGATGATTTCCATCCAGTTTTAAGAGCACTTTTTCCAAAATTGCCAACAGTGACCCATGTTGAATATAAACAAGGTCCTAGCGAAAAAGGGTCCGATTTTGTAATAATAAAAAGAGATGATACACTTGATGAAGAAATATATATTGGCGTTGTCTGTAAAGTCGGAAAAATCACCCAATCGAACAATGAGGTTGAACGTCAAATAGAGGAGTGTAAAATTTTCCCAAGGTTAATCTCATCGGGTTCAAAACATATTCATTTGAATGAGATTTGGGTTGTTACAAACTCGACCATATCTAATAACGCTCAAGAAAAAATTCACTACAAGTTTAAATCAACAAACATTAAATTTATTGATGGCGAAAAATTATGTTCTTTGATATCTAAATATTACCCTGAGTTCTGGGATTTTGAATCAATCAATTACGAACATTACTTGGCTGACTCTTTGAACATGATGAGTTCTCTACCTGAAAGCTCATTCTTTGGTAGCATTGGCATAAACAACCTAATTGATCGCTATGTTTCTAAAGAGGATAGTAAAAAAAGAAGACATCGCCCCTTGAAGCTTTTTAGCGTCATTAAAAATGAACGTTTCGTTTTTTTGGAGGGGAATGTTGGTGCAGGGAAGAGTACATTAATAAAGCAGTTAATTGAGAAAATAAAAGCAGAATACTCTTATGAGAAAGATTATACCTTACCGATATTCTGTCAATATAAAGATTTGATTGATAAAAATCTAGAGGTGGAATTAATTATTTCTGGAGTATTGTCAGAGTATAAAATACAACATGAAGGAAAGATTCTATTTATAGTTGATTCAGTTGATGAAGTCAAAGAGTCAATGGAGGAGAGACAGTCAAACTTCCGCAAGATAGTTGAACAAATATCAAGAAACGATCAATTAAGATTACTAGTGGCCTCAAGGGTTATGGACTCGCTCGAGGACTATGAAATAATTGATAAAATGTTTTCTAGATATTCTATAATTCCACTTACAACATCTCAACTCATTGATTTTGTGGATAAAATCTGAAACGATATAAAAATCACTCATAAGTTAAAGAATGGAATTGAAAAAACCCCATTATTTAAATTTATTCCGAGAACCCCTGTAAGTGCCATTCTTTTGGCGAGAATACTTTCTGATGAGATTAAAGAACTACCATCGACCATGACTGAGTTGTATTCTAAATACAGTGAAATTGTACTGGGTCGATGGGATACCTCAAAAGGTTTGCTTTCCCAAACCGAATATGATGTTATTAGTAATGTTTTAATTGAGATCTCTATTTATATGATGGATAATGCTCTGGCATGCATTTCTGTATCAGAAGTTCAGGATATATTTCTAACATATCTTGCAAAAAGAAACCTTAATGTCGATGAAGAAAAGTTATTCAAAAGATTAATATATCGTAGTGAGGTCACCTGTGTAAATAACAGGACGAACACCTTTACTTTCCTCCATAGATCATTCATGGAGTACTTTTATGCTGAAGGCTTAAGGAAGAAAGGATTTGTAGATATAAATGATAAAATATATGAAATTTACTGGGCAAACTGCTATTTCTTTTATTTTGGCTTGCAAAGGGACAATGAATATCTAATTGATAAAATTAATGATTTCAAGCCTGAAGATGATAGGACAAGGTTTCTAAGACTGTTCTACAATGGTTCATTCTTCCTTGCATCGTATCTCACGCCTTATAAAAAAATAACAAAGGGTGTGCTCTCGTCATATGTAGACGCTGGTAAATTATATGTTGATATTCTCAAGGGTAATACAGATATACCCCTTAAGGAATTTACGCCTGTAGCATTATTATGTATTTTTACACGCTGCCTAAGTAATAATTATTGTTACGACTTTTTCAAACCAGCTCTTGAGGATTTATTAGTAGCCATTGAACAATATGATGAGATTGGTGAACACATAGATTACGCAAAGTTTTTCATAGCAGCTACATTGAATGAACTTGGGGATAAAAATGCTTTTGATGATCTCATCGAAAATAATAACCTAGACATTCTCATCAATCTTGGCATCACACATGTCACAGAGGATTCTGGAATGATTAGTGTTGCAGTTGATAAATATCTCAAGAAATTCAATCGCAAAAGAAAGAATAACCATGATATGTCAGACTATATATCTCGTCTCTATGAGGAATCGTCATCTGAAATGCGTCAATCAATTTCAAAAAATCAATAGCACGTATTGAGTCGAAACCGCATCATCTATTATTGAGATATGCGGTTAATTTTTTCGCATAATAGGTAGTTAGGCACAGCGTATATCGCGGAAAAGAACTACTCTTATTGCTAAGAGTAGTTCGATTCTCTGTAACAATGCTGGTATGATCCTTTCTGTTTCAAAAACATCAGAACACAGATTGAGTTCAGCATGGCTCATTGGTATATGAACTTTCCAAGTTATTCTTAAATCCCTTTAAAACTGTGAAGTAAATACACACTTGATTTGTATTCAAATTTCATAATTTATCCCAGATCGAAGGTAAGTGTTTTTTCCTCACATGCGCTAATGCGTCCTGAGGTTGTATGATCAGATCCACTCAGATATCGAGCAGCCCCAAAATCGCGTATCACATATCCTTAGTTTTCACGTTATTTATACCCAGTCTTCCAGCTTCAGGTCAGGTACCCGCTCAAACTCTCTCACATTGTTCGTCACCAGCACCGCGCCGGCGGCAATGGCATGCCCGGCTATTGCCGTGTCGTTCGGGCCGATCGGCATGCCGGCCATGCGCAGCGCCACCCTAATCTCCGTGGTCGCATCCACCGCGGCCCGGTCCCAGGGCAGGATGGCATCGAGGCGGGCGCAGAATTCATCGACCAGCTGCACGTGGCGGGGTGAGGCCTTCGGGCCGGTGGCACCGAAGCGCATCTCCTGGTAGGTGATGGCCGAGATCACAATGCGGTGACCGCGCAGCACCGCCTGTGCCAGGCGTTTCCGGACGGCTTCCGGCTGCTCTCGCATGATGAACGAGCAGATACAGGTGTCCAGCATATAAATCTTGTTCATAAATCAAATCGTCCTTCGTCGGTGACAACGTCCTCGCGCTCCGCCATAAAGTCCGGATCGGCTCTTTCGAGCTCAAAGAATGAATCCCAGGTCGGCCGGACGGGGCGCAGGATGATGCTGTCCCCTTCCCGGACGATCTCCAGCTCGCTCACCCCCTCAAAATCCAGATCGCGGGGCAGACGGATGGCGCGGTTGTTGCCATTTTTAAAAATGGATACGGTTCTCATAATTCTCTCCCGGGTAGGTGTGGATATGTGGTGCATATCCGGAATGGGGTGCTTTGCACCGGGTGTGTGCATATGTTCAGTATATGCAGATGTCATGCATATGTATAGGGGCTGGATATGCAGATGGTGAGGATATGAGTATGCTCTACCTATGCAGATGCCAGGCATATGGATATGCTCCACATATACCTTCTTCTCTCTTTTTTGGCTGAGATCCGAAAACTCCCAGTTCCGGATCTGCCGGAACGGCTCCGGCGCGCAGCGGCCTAAAAACACAATATGTGCTACGCCATAGGCTGATTTTTCTTCTATATATAGTGTTTACCCCCTTCCCTGCGACCCTTCGTGCAGGGGCAGATATTGCCGCTTTGTTTATTCCCTCACCGTGTTACACTTCCGGAAAGTTGTTATAAGACGGAAAGTCGGATCTGCCGGAAACGGGTATCCGGTAATTTAATGGCGTGGTTATATGGCTGCTTATTATCTTTCTGGTGATATTCATGGCAGGAAAAATAAGCAGGGGAATATTCAGGTGGGTGACTGATGCAGTCCTGTGCGCAGTCAGTTGTGCTGCACATAATAATTACTCTGAGTGACTATTGCGTATGAATACATCATCACATGAAAGCGAGCGCGTCCCGGTTTCACTTGAAACCGTCTGGCGGGCGCTGACCGCCCTCGGTCATCAGCGGCTCTGGCTCCGCCCTCCGGATGAGCGGAGCGTGAACACCTGGCTGATCGTCACCTGGGACGGCCTGACGGTGGCTGAGCGAATCAGAAATTCCGGAACGTGGTGGCTGGCCGGGGATGCGAATGCCATCTACACCAATCCGGAACGGATCGTCCCGGACGGGCTGGAAGAGCTCACCTTGCTCTCTGTGCAGCGGCGAATGAAGGACGGATTCTGAGAACGTCATGAGATAACTGGTGGCGGGATTTCTCAGTAGAGGAAGGGTTATGTGTGATTTATGCAGGGCGGACGGAAATTACTTTCACTCGGCTGAATGCGTATATGACCAGCTGGTCAGTGAGTACCCCGTTATGTGGCTGCGGGACTCGACCCGGATTGGCGCCTGCTACACGCTCCGTGAGCTGCTGTCGCCGGAAGGGATGGTGCTGGCCATACAGAACGCGCCTCCCGTGACGGGATGGCGGCTGCGTATGTGGTATAACGAGGCCACAGATGAAGAGATCGACCCGCTGCGCGGGGACTGTACCGAGCTGCCCTCCAGGACGGACGCCCTGTTGGCCTTTGAGCCGTTCCGTGAAGGCGCTACGTCAGTATGACCGACGGGATTTTTCATTTACAGAACCATACAGAAGGGTACTGGCATTATGGGAAGCATGAAAGACCAGATGATGGATATTGAATCTGAACGATTTGATAAATGGCTTGCGGAAAATTCTCCGGATGTTGTACCCGGCTCAGAAGAATGGGAACAGGCCGCTAACCTTTATTACTGGGAACAGGAGTATCTCGCCGATCAGGCTCAGTGGGATCATGAACACGGGCTGTTTGTGGCTTCCCTGAACAATGTTCATCAGCGTTACCTTCACGCCAGGCAGGAGTTGAAGGGGGGCTGTATACCCTGCTCGATACAGAGCAGCCTGAACTGGTGTACAGGATGTCTTTCGTCCATGCCGTGACGGTCATGGAGGCGTACCTGATGTACTGCGCCAGGGCTCTGCTGGAAGAGGATTTTCCGCTTACACGGTTCAGGGATGAGTTTTATATGAAGTCCGATAAAATCAAAAATCCGGTAAAACATGCTGCCCGTGAAATGGCTCTTTCTATGTTCCGGCCTGCGGCGCAGAATTTTGTTTCCCGGATGACGTTTCATAACGTAAAAACCATTGAGCGCTATTTCGGGACTGTGCTTCATATACCGCCCGTCTGGCCAACTGAGCCGCTGGGTATCATCGCAGACTGGCGAAACGATCTGGTACACCGCAACGGTGTGGGTGTGCATGATGTGCAACGAGTGATATCAGCGCCGCAGCTGCAAAGCGCCCTGCAGAAAGTGTCGGATCTGATAGAGGCTGCAGATCATTCCCTGCGTCTGGAAGTGGACTATTTTGGTAACTCGCGTACCGAAGAAAACCGGGAAATCATTGCGGAAGCACTGCGCATATCCCCGGGCGGAGAATCATCCTGATGACCGGACTCGTTACCCTGGGAGGGTATTCGACCACAGGGGCTCAGTTACCTGTTTCTATCGACTATCCGGCGGCGCTGGCCCTGCGTCAGATGGCTCTGGTTCAGGACGAACTGCCGAAATACCTGCTGGCCCCGGAAGTGAGTGCCCTGCTCCACTATGTGCCCGACCTTCACCGCAAGATGCTTCTTGCTACCCTGTGGAACACCGGCGCCCGTATTAACGAAGCACTGGCCCTGACCCGGAGTGATTTTTCCCTGGCACCGCCCTATCCGTTCGTGCAGCTGGCCACACTCAAACAAAGGGCTGAAAAAGCCGCCAGAACGGCTGGCCGTGCGCCCGTCGGCAGTCAGACTCACCGGCTGGTACCGCTTTCTGATGCGAATTATGTCGGTCAACTGGAGATGATGGTGGCCACGCTGAAAATTCCTCTTGAACGACGTAATAAGCGAAGCGGCAGAACCGAGAAGGCACGCATCTGGGAGATCACCGACCGGACGGTCCGCACCTGGCTCAGCGAAGCAGTTGAAGCCGCAGCGGCCGACGGGGTGACGTTCTCCGTGCCGGTGACCCCGCACACGTTCCGTCATTCCTACGCGATGCACATGCTGTATGCCGGTATACCACTGAAGGTGCTGCAGAGTTTGATGGGGCATAAGAGCATCAGTTCGACTGAGGTGTATACGAAGGTGTTTGCGCTCGATGTCGCGGCACGGCACCGGGTGCAGTTCCAGATGCCGGGCGATGAGGCGGTAGCGTTGCTAAAAAAATAGATGATTAAGATAGCAAGATAGCAAGATAGCAAGATAGCAAGATAGCAAGATAGCAAGATAGCAAGATAGCAAGATAGCAAGATAGTAATTTATTATCTTGCTATCTTATTAAGTTATTAAATTATTATTTTAATCTAGATTTTTCAATGAGTTGAGATATTTCTTCTCGCGATAAATTTTCTAACGCCATCACTGCAGCTCTAACTACATCTGATCTATTGACTCTCCTGTTCCCTGATAACATCTCTTCCCTTATGACATTATCAATTGAGCTAAGATTCTCTTCAGCAAGAGAGATGCTGACTGGTTTTGCTTTACTAGTCGCAGGTTTATTACTTGGTTCGTCAAGATTTTTTGCAGTAAGGCCAGCTGAACCTCCATTTATAAACGAAGCTTCATCCTTTGGCGGCGTATGTGCTCTATTTCTCACAGAATGATCTCCTTAACCAGAGCTTCAATTTCTTCTTGGGCTTTGATGTTCTGTGTTTCAAAAATAGTCATTGATTCGGCCCAGGCATCCCTGTGAGCTTTTCTGTCACATACGCGAGCATTAGACAGATTCATTTCCGGAAAGTCTTTGAGAACATCCGCCGCCTGATTAGCTTCATTAACGAACATGTTAGTTGGTGTCATATTCAACACTAAATACCCACGTACAGACTCGTTGAAATCTTTAGCAGCAGTAAAAACAGAGCATGTATGAGGTACAACATCCAAATCCATTTGGGACGGTCGTAAAGGGGAAATAAACACATCTGCAGCCATTAATCCACTTCGCATCTCTGCACTGTCACGGCCAGCACAATCGGCGATTACAAAGTCATAAGATTTTTCATGCTCTTTAAGCATGGCTTTGATGTTGCCGGACGCTCCAGTCACAGGCATATGAGGCAAGTTCTCTGGTCGATTGTTATACCAGGTCAGCACTGATTTTTGATCGTCGGCATCTACAATGAGAACTCGCTTTCCTAATGCCATAAGATATGCAGCGATGGAAACTGCGAGCGTACTTTTACCTACTCCACCTTTTTGACTACCAAGAACAATGATCATATTCCGCACACCTTGTTTGTTATCTTATTAAGATAATAGGATAGCAAACATTAATTTTCAATATGCGCTGGAGTTGATATTTTGTTATCATGCTAACTTAATATGTTAACAACTACATTAAATTCAATTGATTAGAATGTAACACTACCATCTTGCGATATTAATAAGATATTACGATAACAAGATGCTATCTTGTTATCGTAATCGCACTTTTGAGTGAAGGAGTAAAGCAATGGACCTGGTGTGGAAAAAAAATCCAAGGGGAAGGCTTGAAAGGAAACTGAATCTGGCAGAGAGAGAGGCATTGCTGCATGTGTTCAGCAACGGTCGAAAACCCGCTCAGGCTGATTTACGTATAGCAAATTCTGTGCTTGAAGAAATGGACCGCCGTAAGTTGTGGTTAAAATGCGATTGCGTCGAACATGACCCGAACATTGAAGGTCCTTTTAACTGCGAGGTTAACGTTGCCAGGTTACGCCACGTCAAGACGACAAGACAGCATGATGAACAGTGCCCTTTGTTCAGGCTAAAGAAAAGTAAGGACGCTGATAACACTATCACTGAAGGAAAAACCAGCCCACTAAATCCGGTTGGCGGTAATGACTGGCTACCTGACAAGAAGAAAGACACCAAAATCACCGCTGTGGAAGGGCCGGTAGTGCCCCGTAAGCGTCGACGCAAAACTCTTAAACCCATTCCGGCTCTAGGCCGAAAATTGCTGACTCTCATTCAGGCAGCTGGCCTGAACCAACTTGAACTAGTACCTGAATATAAAAGTCCGGGGTTAGTCGGTTCGGTCAAAAGAATAAAAGAAGTTCTGGATGAACATACAATGGGCAATGGAACACAGCTTAATATGCTGTTCAGTTGCGCGCCCTGGCTGTCCCTCGAACGGATTAACGACATGCTGACTGGATTGGCCCCTATATTTCCATACACTTTTTATCACTTAACCCATTACTGGTTCGCCGCCGCAGATATTCCCGTGG
>NZ_PUQF01000038.1:0-8416 GCF_003331015.1 Enterobacter sp. GER_MD16_1505_Eko_090
GGAGGGACAGCTGATAGAAACAGAAGCCACTGGAGCACCTCAAAAACACCATCATACACTAAATCAGTAAGTTGGCACCATTACCGCGATCTAAGCTATAAAAACGTGCTTATCGATCCAGAAATGGGACATGCCTGCATCATTGACGTAGACGGCCTGGTTGTCCCTGGAAAGTATCCTCCCGACGTCGTGGGCACCCCGGATTTTATCGCTCCGGAAGTGGTGAAAACCAGCCATCTTTCCAAAGAGGATCCGAACCGCGTATTGCCAAGCATTTCTACTGACCGTCATGCGCTGTCGGTGCTTATCTACATGTATCTGTTCTTCCGTCATCCGCTACGTGGCGGAAAAATACATGACATGTCGGATGAAGTACGTGATGAGACCTTATCTATGGGTGAGAAGGCACTCTTCATTGAACATCCGACAGACAAAAGCAATGCAGTCAAAGTCAGTCAGCTATCCTCCTTTTCACTGCCCTGGGCTGACCCGGAGAAAATTCCTTACACCATCATGGGCCCTTATCTGACGCCTTTGTTTGAACGCGCCTTTATTGATGGCTTACACGATGCCACTAAACGCCCGACCGCCGATGAGTGGGAAAGTGCCCTGGTTAAAACAGTCGATCTGATACAGCCCTGCCAGAACAAGGCGTGTGAACAGAAATGGTACGTTTTCTCAGGTAAGACAAAGCCGGTTTGTCCCTACTGCGGTACGCCATACAAGGGTAAATTACCGGTTCTAAATTTATATTCATCCCGAAAGGAAGGCAGTTATCGTCCTGACGATCACCGGTTGATGGTGTGGAGCGGGCAGTCAATCTATGCGTGGCATGTGAATCGCCTCATTGCGCCAAATGAGCGCACAACCGATGCACAAAGGAAACGAGTTGGGTATTTTGTTTTCCATAACGATCAGTGGTGGTTAGTAAATGAAGGCATAAATGGGCTTATGTCATTACCGGATAAACGACAGATTGCCATTGGTGAAAAAATTGAACTGACGAATAACGCTCAGTTTGTTCTGTCAAAGGAGGAAGGCGGCAGGCTAGTCGTCGTTCAGTTAGTAGAAAACTAACGGACGCCCATAACGACTAAAACGTTCTGGCAGAATACTGAACCTGTTTAATGAATCACTATATTAAGCTGTGTCAAATTTAAGCTGCCAGAAAAACTGACTGTCTGTGCCGGATATGCGGTTCACCGCCTGCGGCAAGGGTTTAATGCGCAAAGCTCAAGTTGTTTATAAAAGTGAATAGTTTTGTGGCTCTACCCTGCCGCCCTCCTTTACGGCCTAGTGGGAGCGAAGCTGCAAAATGCGAATTTTAATAAATAGTGAAGTTTAATCCGGCAAAACAATCAGATTTATCCTCTAAAGGTTCTCAAGATGTTCCTTTTGTTTTTTTAAGCCTGTAATTCTGTGTAACTTCCAATATATGAAAGGTGATCGCTAAGGCAGTCACCGAACTCGACAATAAAACCACTAATCGCCAGTCGCCAGTTCTGGAGCGGTATACTCCATTTTTTCGACGCATCCTTGATCGGCAGAGATATAATCTTCCGTACCGGTCATCTGTCGGGAACATTTTGCGTTTATAACTTGATAAGGTACAGTGGATCCCATATATGTATATTGAGGATGTCCCTCTGAAACTCAGGAATCCGTATCATGGGTTTAAAACCAGGTCCCAAACCAATTGCCAAGTCAACAGGAAAGCCAGATCAACGTCGTCGCGATAATAAGGATACGCCCGGTAATACACCCGGATTGAAACCCAGTAAATCTACCGGGAAATGATAATGAAGGGTATAAGTTTCGTACTTATACCCTTATTAGGAACGAAGTTGCAAACTTCGGTTACTGGAGTGGAACATCCCAGCGTTTTACAGCTGTCGCTGAAACCGGTACGCAGTAAGCGGCATCTTTCTGGAGTTTAAGCCTGACATCTGTATCGAACTCAGAATCCAGCGGATTAAATTTCCAGCTTTCCCTATAGGATTTGATTATTTCTTCAGGGCAAAGAAAACTGAATTGATTGGTGGTAAATATAGAAACAGCCCGAACCGAGTAATATTCTCCTGCTTTGATTTTTTTCCTATCCCAAACTGAATTAGAAAAAAACTCCTCCGGATACTCGCTAGATTTTATAATATAGCTGTGGGTGCTGAAATCACTTATACCTGAAAGTTTAATGACGGAATGAGTAAATATAACAGGTAAAACAGTTATTTTTGTAGAAATAAATAACAGTATCATCAGAGACACTATCAGGGAAGTGCTAATTTTTTTGGGGAGTTTATCCTTGGCATCCATTCTGAGGTAAACGAGGCCAGGCAAAATTGTCATAAAAAAAACCATATAAGACATGAACGCCATTCCGGCCACGATCCTGAAACTTACCTTTTCAGTTGAAGCAGAAATATTCCTGAATACTATTTCCAGTGGAAACACCTGAAGATGCGCCAGCAGTGCTATACAGAGCGGGATGGCCACATAAATCTGGCATCGCCGCATCCATCTCACCTTCGTATTTTTAATTTATAAGTCGTGTGCTAGATATTTTCGGTTTATCAGGCAGGAAATAATTATGGTCAGTACACCGATACTTAGCAAAGACAGCCAGCCTGAATTATTTTTTACGGCCTGGCTGAAATCGAAAGCATAGTAAAATACATAGATAAACGCCATCGGGAACAGTCCTGACAGCATCAGTATCGATAAAAAGTTATTCTGAATTTTATTGTATGTAGGAAGATTATTGATGTCCTGAGGAATGATAATCGGCATGAATATAGAGATTATAAAAAAGATAAATAACAGAATCGCTAATGAGAATACGGCTGCGCAGCAGACCAGAGCGAATAGACTCTTGATGCTCATCACCTCAAAGAAAACATCGAGTCTGTCAAGACGACTGAAATATCCCCAGAGCACAGTCAGCGCGATCCCTGATATGATGCCAGACGGAGTTAATACCGAAATTAACAGCGTCTTCCATTTTTGATTCATTGTTAACATTCCCTCTTTATTATGGTGGTTAAGCTAAATTAGCAGCGTTACAGCGTACAGGCACCTACCCGAATCTGACCGTCAACAGCTGTTCGAGCTGCAATGCCCGAAGAATGGTTTCAGTTTTATCTGCTTATTAAAATGTACGTTTGAGAAAGTAGACTCTATGCGGTACGCTCTGGCGTATACTTTTCCCCGATTTTTCACGCAGCGCGCCGGACGCTTTCCGGCCCGGACGGAGCCCCGGATGACACTGATGCCTGACGATGAACCCGAGCAGCTCCCGCCACCGGCGGTCATTCCGCTTGATGTGGATTTCCTGCCGGCGCTGGTTGGTACTGAAAGCCCGGTCGGTCCCGCCCGGGCCTACCTGCTTTCCCTCAATTCCCCCCGCAGCCGGCAGACCATGGCCTCGTTCCTCGGTATTGTTGCCGGCATGCTCGGCGCCGCGTCCCTGGAGTCCTGCAGCTGGGGCAGCCTGCGCCGTCATCACGTTATGGCCGTGACTGAGCTCCTGCGCGACACCGGCCGGGCCACGGCGACCGTCAATACCTATCTTTCGGCACTCAAGGGGGTGGCGAAGGAAGCCTGGATGCTGAAACTCATGGACGTCGAGAGCTTCCAGCACATCCGGGCGGTGCGTAACCTTAGGGGCAGCCGCCTGCCGCGCGGCCGGGCCCTGCCGCCGGAGGAGATACGGGCGCTGTTTGGTGCCTGCGAGGCCGATGACTCCAGCATCGGGGTACGCGATGCGGCAATGCTGGCCGTCATTCTCGGCTGCGGCCTGCGCCGGTCAGAGGCGGTAGGGCTGGATTTGCGTGACGTTGTCACAGATGAGCGGGCGCTCCGGGTGCTGGGTAAGGGAAACAAGGAGCGGTTGGCCTATATGCCGGCGGGCACCTGGCAGCGGCTAAGGACGTGGATCGATGACGTGCGGGGAGAAAAAGACGGGCCGTTGTTCACCCGTATCCGCCGCTTTGACACCCTGACGAACGACCGGCTGACCGACCAGGCGGTGTATCACGTCCTGCAGGTCCGCCAGCGCCAGGCGGGGGTTACAAAATGTGCCCCGCACGATTTAAGGCGAACTTTTGCCACCGCCATGCTCGATAATGGCGAGGATCTCATCACGGTAAAGGACGCGATGGGGCATGCCAGCGTCACCACCACCCAGCAGTACGATCGCCGCGGCGAAGCGCGCCTGCGCACGGCCCGCGATCGCCTGAATCTGACTGACATTTAATATCATATTAAGTTAATAACTTAACAAGAAACCGTAACAGTAATGCCGGTGGCAGCCGTGCTGCTGTCATATCCGGTACTGTCTGAACAGAGGAGGCGGAACTCCGGACTACGCTGCTTCCCCTGTTGCGCAGTCTGAAGGACGTCTTCATCTTTTCCCTTCGGTAAACGGCCAGCTGGCTGCTCCGCTTTGTATCCCAATACCGCTACCGGCGACTCAGGCCGGGTACCAGAGATAACTCACTGATTGGGTACTAGTCATTAAAAAATAGTTTCGCTTAGGAACCGCCGGGTCTGATAACCTGTTGCCCTTTTTCTGGTGCAACCTGTGACCCCGGGCGGGGACATATTATTGATGGAGATCGTAATGCCCGTACTTTTCAGGATGAGGGTAATCCCCTTGGTTTTACTTCTGGCACTCGTTTTTGCATTCTTACTTAACTGGCCGGTGTTGCTGCATTTCTACGATATCCTGAGCCGTCTTGAACATGTGAGGGCGGGGTTCGTCATCTCCATTCCGTTTGTGCTGGTTGCAGCGCTTAACTTTGTGTTTATGCCCTTCTCGGTTCGCTACCTGCTCAAACCCTTCTTTGCCCTGTTGCTGGTCACCGGTTCGGTGGTGAGTTACGCCACACTGAAATATAAAGTGATGTTTGATCAGTCCATGATCGAAAATATACTGGAAACAAACCCACAGGAAGCGCATGCCTACCTGAATGGCTCACTGGTGCTGTGGCTGGTCTTCATGGGCATTCTTCCGGCTATCCTGTTGTTTTTGATTAAAATTGAATATGCAGACAAATGGTACAAAGGGGTTGCCCACCGGCTGCTTTCCATGCTCGCTTCGCTGATCCTGATTGCAGGTGTTGCCGCTCTGTATTACCAGGATTATGCTTCTGTCGGGCGCAATAACCCGACGCTGAACAAAGAAATTATCCCGGCAAACTATGCGTACAGCACTTTCCATTACGTGAAGGATACCTATTTTACGACGAAAATGCCTTTCCGGACGCTGGGGGATGATGCAAGGCGCGTTACCCGGAATGGTAAACCCACGCTGATGTTCCTGGTAATTGGCGAAACGGCACGGAGCCAGAATTTCTCCATGAACGGCTACCCGCGTGACACAAATGCCTTTACCAGCAAAATCGATGGCGTTATTTCGTTCAGGAATATGCGTTCCTGTGGCACGGCGACCGCAGTCTCGGTGCCCTGTATGTTCTCGGATATGAACCGGACGGATTACGATGGTAAAAAGGCTGCCGGCAGTGAAAATGTCCTCGACATCGTGCAGAAAACGGGGGTTTCGCTGTTGTGGAAAGAAAACGATGGCGGGTGTAAAGGCGTATGCAGCCGTATCCCGACTGTCGAAATTAATCCCGGTATCAGTAAAAAACTGTGTGACGGTAAAACCTGCTATGACGATGTTATGCTGGAAAACCTGGATACCGAAATCGGCAAAATGGCCGGAGACAAGCTGATCGCCTTCCATATGATTGGCAGCCATGGACCGACCTATTACCAGCGTTATCCGGCAGAGCATCGTCACTTCATGCCGGAATGTGCGCGCAGCGATATCGAAAACTGCACGCAGGAACAGCTGGTTAATACCTACGACAATACCATTCGCCACACCGACTATGTGTTAGCGCAGATGATTGAAAAGCTTAAGCAATACAGCGAACAGTACAACACCGTACTGCTGTATGTGTCCGATCACGGCGAATCTCTGGGAGAGAGCGGACTGTATCTGCACGGTACCCCCTACAAACTGGCACCGGATCAGCAGACGCACATCCCGATGCAGCTCTGGATGTCGCCAGGCTTCATTGCTGCTAAAAATATTAACGCCGCGTGTCTGCAGCATAATGCCGTTAACAGGACATATTCCCACGATAACCTTTTCGCGTCCGTACTGGGGCTCTGGGACATCACCACCGGGGCCTATCTTCCGGAAAGCGACCTGTTCCGCGAATGTCGTGGATAGCCTACATACTCGGTCGATTTCCGGAAACAAACAGCCTGCTGCCGGAAATTATAAAATTTTGCTGACGGCGTGCATGCCGTCAGCGCCTGTTTGCCTGCTCCCGAAGCAGGCATTTTTTTACCTGAGTCGACCTGTCTGACATACATCGCCGCGCTTACCCACACCCTTATCCCCGGTTCCTGTGGATAAACCTTACAAAACGGATCCCCGTTTCTGGTACCTTCGGGCGGCAGAATGACCGGTTGCCTCTCGGCCAGCGCGCGGGCCCGTAGTATCTCTGTACCTGGCGTCATACCGGATGCCTGCCGTCTGCATTATCCTGACGGATGGAGCCGTCCATCATAAACCTGCCGGGTTCAGTACGGACGGGTGTCATCGCATTTACGATGAAGACAAAATGTGACTCTGATTATCCCGTTGTGCTTACTGGCCGATCGGGGGATCTCTTTTCTGATACATTGTGTCAGCTCAGGGACCGTCTGGCAGGTGACCATATGCACATGAATCCGTTGCTGGTATTAATTATTACCGTCATGATAGTGAAGGCTGTCCTGTCACTTTTTCATGAGGGCGAAGGTCTCGCAATACTGGATCTGCTCTGGAACAGATAAATCCGGGCGCCCGTTCACTCCGTTATTATCCTGAGTGGCCATCTCCCTGAGCCTCCTCTTACCGGTCCGTAATCCTTCTCCTGCTGCTGTGAACCCTGAGCGATGCGGTCATCCCTGGCTGGCTACACGTCAGGCCTGTGTCAGGAGATCGTCATATCCAAGAAGATAAGCTGCTTTCCTAAGGTAGAGCTAATCTGGCGTCCGTAGAGTGAACTCATCACACTGCTGAACAGGGCTGCAAAATGATGACTCACTCCAGAACCACAGGGTTCAGTAAGGTGCCGGAAGTCACCTTTTTCTTCTGGCTCATCAAAATGATGTCCACCACCGTAGGTGAAACCTTCGCCGATTATTTAAACATGGATCTCGGCTGGGGCTTGACTTACACCACCCTGCTGACCTGTTTTTTATTTGTGGTTGTCCTTGTATTCCAGATGCGCGCGACGCGCTATGTGCCGGCGCTTTACTGGCTGACGGTACTGCTCATCAGTGTGTTCGGCACGCTGCTGACGGACAACCTGACAGACCATTTCAGCGTACCTCTTTCTTTATCCAGTGGGGTGTTTGGTTCGCTGCTGATCCTGACTTTCGTACTCTGGCATAACGAAGAGAAAACCCTGTCAATTCATAGTATCACCACCCGTAAACGCGAGATGTTCTACTGGGTGGCCATACTTTTTACCTTTTCTCTGGGTACCGCCGCGGGTGACTGGCTGGCGGAAGGCATGGATCTTGGCTATCTGAATGCCGCAGCACTGTTCGGCGCTCTGATTGGGCTGACGGCGGCGGCTTTTTATCTGTTCAGGGCAAACAACGTGCTCTGTTTCTGGATTGCCTATATTCTGACGCGCCCCTTCGGGGCTTCCTGCGGTGATTTGCTGTCGCAGCCTCCCGGGAACGGGGGGATTGGTCTGGGCGCGACGGGTACAAGTATTCTGTTTTTGCTAGCCATTCTCAGTCTGGTAGGCTATCTGACTTTCCGCGATAAAATGCAAATGTCGGAAAAATAGCGTCTGCCGGACCTGGCAGATCATACCGGTCTCCGTGATCCCGGACTGCTGAAAGACAAATGAAAAAGATGATGATCCTGGAGATTATCCTGATTGTGCTGACATTCCTGCTGCATCCCGATATCTGCCGCGATGCAGCGTATTATTTGCATGAACTGGTTTTACTGTTGTCACGCAGATAGTGCCGGAAAGCTCTGTTTGTCCGGAGCCCTTTTCCAGAAGCTGGTTTGGCCATGCCTCGTCAGTGCTTATCCTGAGTGGTTCCTGAACCCGTCCGGCGTGTATACGTCAGCACTCGTTTAGCCACCACGCAGTATCCCGTCCTTTCCCACGTCCCTTTTCCTTTCGCCCCGGTTATCTGAATGCTTTATGCTAGTCTTTCCTGTGAATGCCGAGAAAGGAGACGCTATGCAATTACAGGACACAACGTTATGGACATTGTGTTTGAAAAAATGATTATGACATTATTGCTTGCTCTGTTGTCAACAACGGGTAAAAAGTGATCCACTTACCGCCACCACCAACGGTTTAATATTGATCCACCTTGTTTACTCAGG
>NZ_PUQF01000039.1:0-7773 GCF_003331015.1 Enterobacter sp. GER_MD16_1505_Eko_090
GAAAGCGTGCGTATTGCCTGAAAACACAACCCGCTACGGGGGAGACTTACCCGAAATCTGATTTATTCAACAAAGCCACTGCCCAGTTGAGATGACGGCCGGCATCCTGATGCTGACTTAATATACGGATAATAATAATTTCAGTATCAGTCTGCAGAAAATAAAGCATATGTCATTCAACGGGTAGTGCCAATATGTATTCCCCCAGTTCAGGACGGGGAGTACCGATATTATGAGCACTCCAAAACAAAAAAAAAGCGGAGAGCTGATTAATATATCTGTCGGCCCTCTCCTCACCGAAAATGGTGGTAGCCGTAATACCAGATATCCTCAAGATCCTGACTGGCTTTAGGTGTGAGTTTAACGTTTTTCACCGGCAGGCTTTGTGCCTGCTTTAACTTTTTTCAGGAACGCGTCCTTTTCCCACACCACAGGCTCGCCGCTGCTCAGGCCTTCTGCCAGTAAATTCCGCAGGGTCTGGAGACGTGATTCTGCCTGTTTCTCGCGAAGGAGACGAAGTGACTCGCGGATCACCTCACTCTGCGTACGATAATCACCTGATTCAATGAGAGATTCTATGAAGTCACGGAGTTCGTGTCCGAGATCCACTGTTATTGTTCTGGCGATATACAAGCCTCACGATTGTAAGTTTAAATCTTACAATCAGTTTGAATGATACTCAAAGGTGCGTCAAGTACTGAATATTTGGGATAAATGGAGGAATGTCAGAATGTAAGTAACAGAAAAGAGGACGGCTCCTGCTGTCATCCGTCCATCTTCAAAGTAAAGTTTCTTAGTGTGTGTGGGAATAATCCTTGTTTCTGGCAAAAAATGTTATAAACCAAAAGATAATATAATTAAGAACACTCAATATCTTCCTCATCATCGCGTTCATAGCGATTTCCAGTAATTATTCTTATATCTAGAGCTGAATGGAGCATCTTATGAATTTTCATCAGACTGGCACGTTTGATTTCATTTTTTGTTGTTGGTGTACTGTCTCTGAATGCCCATTTGTAAGGTGTCAGGCTACTAATCTTGAAACCTACAATTCCAACTGTATAAAGACAAAGCATTATTTCATTAATGACATCCTGTTCTCTTGATTCTCCTTCTAAAAATTTGTTTGCTGTAATAGCACATGGATCAGTAGTATTTTGAATGGATAATTCACTTAATACCGCGTCTATAGTGTTTTTGACATAGATGTTCTACTAAATTTATCAGGAAGATTTCTCAGTATTTCAATTGTTTCCTCAAAGGAAGGGTATATATCCCCCCATTCTTCTTTTAGAGATCTCAGGCGCTTTAAGGAATAGACTGCCTCCGCTTTATGAATTGAATCCCATGATATTCTTTCTCTGTTAAGTGCCACATTAAAACACTCATTCACGTATTGTAAAACGTCTCTTGGTCGAAATAATGTTCTTTCAATTATATATTCAATAGGGGTGATGCCTAAATGCCCCCCCTTTGCTTTTGGAAATATATCTTTAATAGTAACATCTTCTCGAGTATATTGTCTTTTGTATACCTCTCGCACTCGTTTTTGGACTAATTCGGTTAGTTGTTGAGAGGTCCATTTTATATCAAGTATATATGACTCATATTTTTCCTCCTGAAAACCAGAGCCTCTTGTAATATTAAATACTGATCGTAAAAGGTCCAGGCGTAAAGCAGCTATTATTTTGATATTTTTAATTTTACGAAACACCTTAATCTCTTCAATTAGCGCTCTTATAAATTTATATCTTGTATCATTTTCCGCCCAGTTATCATCCAGTTGATCAATAATGATGTAATAGTTTTTTTGTGGGTCATCAAAAGAATATTCAGCAAGCAATGAAAGTATTTCATTAAGTTTTTGAATCTGTAACCTACTGACAACCTCATTTGCTCGTTTCTTAACATCATGTATTTGTTCTTCGGTTAGTTTTTTTGCATATTCAGCACTAAGATTTACAGCACTGTATTCTGTGCCAATCGAAGCCTTAGTATCACGTTCCAGTTTGTATGTTATTTCCCTAAGATGGGTGTCAGTATCTATCCAAAATTTATCTCCCCACTCCCTAAAATACTCAAGGGCTTTTCGTTTTATCTCATCTTTTTTTAGCCTGCTAAGCAAGTTTGAGAAAAAGCTATTCGTATCAGATTCACTCTTAATGTCATGGCGTATTTTTAATAATTCCATAATTACAATATGTCGCCATAATACTTTATAAAACATATCAAGATTAACATTTAACTCTTCAAAAAATGAAATTATATCTGAATGCTCTAGAAAACCTATTGAAATATCATTAGGGTCAAGTTTTTTATATTTATGTGCTTTGTTTGCCACCATGTGCAACAAAGCACTTTTTCCTGCGCCTGTTCTTCCTATAACTATAGATGATGTATCAGATGGGTTTAATAGTTTAGAAAGATAACCACTATCAATAAAACAGTTTTCCAAGAGAAGTGTGTCTGATTCAGCGTCCAATTCGCCGATTTTAAAATTTTGCCTTATTATTATAGGGTTTATGCTCATAATTTCCTCAACGCTATTAATTGGTTTTATTATTACATTATAATTGATTTTTGATAATTGTATTTAAATTGATAGAAATTGCGATGGAGATCATAGAATAAAAGTATTGAGTGTTTCAATTTTTATTAATAGTTGCAACTATTAGGATAACTGCTTCTCGCTTGTTCTTTGTCGTCAATATTTTCAGCTCAATATCATCTCGAACGTTCATGCTTCAGTATGGCTTCTGCTATTCGTATTCAGAAACGTGCGTCTCTTCTTCAAGCGGCTCAAACCATTTTTCTTTAGCGACTTCATTGAACTTCTTACAAATGGTGTAAAGAGTTACGTTAGAAAGAGCATAGTTACGGGAAAACTGACGGGCAAAATTGGCACTCTTGGCCTATCGCTCAGCGCCTGGTTAATGCGCGCACCAGTGTTCCAGAGCTTCGACAGCAGCATTTTGTGCTAAAGATCCGGGCCGTAGTAAGCTCACTTCCACCGCCAGCACGGCAGGGTAATCGATGACCACCGGCTACTGAGCAACCGAGACTGTCTGCAGTACGAGTATAATGATTCCAGTTATCAGGATACATCTCTGTCTGTTGATATGTTCAGCGCTGAAGCAATGATTTCCCGGTTTTCCTCACTACGCCAGTTTCCGAAATAGTCCACCTCCTGGCACAGGGAACGGTGTGCTGCCTCTATAAGGTCAGACACTCTCTGAAGAGCATTCTGTAGCTGCTGCGCTGATATACCTCTTGGCACATCATGCTCATCCACCCCGTTACGGTGCACAAGGTCGTTTCGCCAGTCTGCAATAATGTCCAGCGGCTTAACCGGCCAGACGGGCGGAGTATGCAGCACGGCGCTGAAATAGCGCTCAATGGTTTTAACGTTATGAAACGTCATTCGGGAAACATAATTGCGTGCGGCGGGCCTGAACATATCAAGTTCCATCTCACGCACAGACTGCTTTTTGTTTTTTTTGACGCGTTCTGAATTCAGGTAATATTCATCCCTGAAGCGTTTAAGAGGCCAGTCATGTTCCAGCAGAGCCCTGGCGCAGTACATCAGGTATGCTTCCATGACAGTCACTGCATGGACGAAAGACATCCTGTACACCAGTTCTGGCTGCTCTCTGTCGAGCAGGGCATGTAGCTTCTGCAGCTCCTGTCTTGCGTGCCGGTGACGCTGATGAACATCGTTCAGGGAAACCACGAACAGTCCATGTTCATGATCCCACTGAGCCTGATCAGCAAGCGCCTCCTGCTCCCAGTAATACAGGTTCGCGGCCTCCTCCCATGCTTCAGACTCAGGGACAATATCCGGGTAATTTTCCTCAAGCCATTCATTAAATCGTTCCGCTTCAATATCAATCATCATGTCTTTCATATGAGAAATCCCGCCTTCTATTTCTGTTGATCAGCTGCAGCTGCTTTTACGATGGCGTCTATTGCCTTTTCAACCGAAAACGGTCTCAGCTCACCGTTGCTCAGCTGGACCTTATAGCAGGGATGTGACACCCAGCGGCCATTCGTAAAACGAGGTTCATTCTGAACCGTAAAATGTTTAATCAGACGACCGTTCAGTTCCCAGCCCGGACAACTGTCACAATAGAGGGTGAACAGTTCCTTCAGCTCTTCAAAATAGTCACCTTCTGAAATGATCCCGACAGCTTTCACGTCAGGTCGTTGATCCATGTAATAGCCGCGGGCTTTCTGTTTTGATGCAAATTCCTTCTGACCAATCTTCACCGGTATTGAACGTCCCATTCTGAACTCCTTTGTGTTTAGCTGACAAATAGTCACTCGCCACAACCAGTTTCACGACATTAACTCTTCTCATCATCATGACGGATTATTTTCCAAGCCGTGATTATTTCTCACCTGATAACAAGCAGCCATATAACCACGTAGTTAAATTACCGGGTCCCCGTTTTCACCTGATCCAACTTTCTATAATTTAACGGATTTCCGGAAGTGTACCACGCACACGAAATAACCATATCGCCCTTTTATGGTGGTGAGCGGCCGGTCACGGGGCAGGGGAAGGACACAACATATAGCGTCACAGCCAGCTGAGAACACCGCTACATCTTGTGTTGCCGGGCCGCAGCGCGCCGGAGGCCGGAAAGCAGATCCGGGACTACCGCTTTTCGGATCTACACGGTGGGAAACGCGTAATTGATATGATTTTATAACAATACAAACAAAATCATACTAGGTATGATATTTATCACTTTACTATCAATCATATCTGATATGATTTGAACTAAAATAGCAATAAAAATTCTTAGTATGATTTATTATATAACCACACATCATCAAACGGAGCGTGCAGGATGGATCAGGAAGTGACGTTTTCACTCAGCTATGAGCAGCTGTTGCAGGAAGCCGAGGAGTCGATACAGAAATGTGATCTCAACAAGGAAGGCCCTTACTATCCTCAGGAGCTGAGTAAAGCAACGGACTTCCTGCATTTCTGGCACAGGCTGGTGAATCGTGGCTATTCAGGCGTGGGAGATTATGAACGCATTGAGGCCGACTGGCAGCGCCTGCACACCCTCGTCTTTAGGATAGAGGACTGACATCGTGACAACGGTGAACGTCCGCCGTCCGTCACCGCTGCAGCGGCGCGTGCTGATTGTGCTGGCAGGTCTTGAGCACAATGACATTACCTGTGTCCGTACCCGGGACCTGGAACATCTGCTGGAGCAGGGTGGGGACGCCCCGGTGTACGGACCGAACCTGCGTGCCTCCTGCCGGCGCATGGAAGCCTCGGGCTGGCTGCGCACGCTACGTGCGCCGAATCTGCAGCTGGCTGTCGAGCTGACGGACAGTGGACGGGCAATCGCCGTCCCCCTGCTGGCCGCCGAACGCGAACGAGTGCAGACTGAGCAGCGCGCGACGGTGGTCCGGGTCCTGCCCCTGGTCCGGCTAAAGCCGGTGTATGCGTCCGACACATTCGGTGACGACCGCCCGGTGGAGCTGAGTGATCGCTGGCATCTGGCGTGCCGGGGAGACTACGTTATCCGTCTTGACGGCACCACCTGCCTGCAGCTGTGGACCTCTGCCGGGCAGGTGACGCGCCTCGAAAGCGACCCCCTGCAGGTGGCGGAGTGGTTACAGGCCTGTCACGATGCCGGCATTGATATCCGCCTGCAGATCAACGAAAGCACCGCGTTGGAACAGGGTACACCTTCACTGAAAGGGGCTGAGTTTCCCGGCGGACAGGCTTCATCCACGACAGTAACCTGGTACCAGCACCTGCTCAGGGCACTGCGACAATACGATGTGAAGGGGTTATCCGCAACAAACCCGGAGCACCTTAAAGCAGTGAAGCCAGGCTGGCGTAATAAGGAACAACCGTTACAGGAGCGTTTCCTGGCGCTGGCAAAAGCCGTGGAGGGGACTCCTGATGCCCTTCGCTCGGATCGGTATGAAGAAGATACCGGCCATTTGATGACACCGATGCTGGCCGGATTCGGGTTTACGCCGGATCAGGCTTCCCGCCTCACCCGCCTTATCCGCTGGCCGCTGATGAGTCAGGAAGAATTTGACCGGCGCGAACTGAACAGCCTGCTGGACGATATCTAGGCCTGATTTCGGCAAAAATACCGTAATAGGACCAGGCTGCTTTATGTAAGCGGTACGGCTTTACTGGATCAGTCTAAACCAGTTTTATTCATCTTTTACTTCGAACAATTCTTCAACAGATTTTGTCGGGTAGAAGAGCGAATTACTGTTTTCTTCTTTTAACTGTATAAAACCCAGGCGAAGGTAGAATTTTTTGGCGTTGTCGTTCAGCGCTTCCACGAACATTCCGTGTATACCCACAGCCTGCGAGGCCTGATACACGACTTTCATAGCATGGGTAACAAGTGTTTCTCCATATCCCTGGTGATGAATGCTTTTATCAATTGCCAGACGGCCTAAAGTCACGCTCGGCACATTTTTGTAGGGGACGCGCTTTTGTTGCGTTTTGCTGGGTAGAAGTGTTTTCTCAAAGCAGCTGCCAGACAGCGTGTAGTACCCCATAACACGTGGTTTATCCTCTCTCGTCACGAGCAGATAGCCACGCAAAATCTTACTGTTGTGCTGGCGTTTCAGATGGTCAGTAAGAAAAGTATTCAGATACTCTTCTCCACAATCGAAGTTGCTTAATTCATATTCAACTTCCTCTGAAAAAATCTCAATCCTTAAACCGTCCATTTATTACTCCAGTTCCCGGAGACGGTTAGCGGCGCGTTTCAGCCGGTCATTCGGTACTGGCGGATTAGTGATTGCATCCATAACCAGGTTCCAGGACTCCTCATTGAGGAGCAGACGACGGTGCTGGTCAATAACTTCTGCAGCGCGTTCTGAGGCGGTACTGACCATGAACTGCGAAATTGACTGGTTAGTCATTGCTGCAGCTTCTTCGATCATGTGTTTGTCGTCTTCATTTAATCTCAGGTCAATGCGCTGCTTTTTCAGTGCTGACATGGTTTTTCTCCCAGGCCACTCTTTAATCTGAAAGAGCGGACTGTTTTGTTAAGTTCGGGACTTAAGGCGATAGCATGTACGGAGGTATGCCGTACAAATATAATAGTGTTATGGTATGCAGGTTTCAACCACAAGTTAGCTATGGATCTAGGCACAGCACGTAAAGGTACAGAGAAATGAATCGCCATGGGTTTAACAGACACCTCAGAATCATTTATGGACTACCCCCACAACAGTGGACAAATTCTGTCCTCACGACGGAGGCCTGTTCGAAGGCCTCCGGACTGACGCCACCGAGATGACTGTGGCGCCGGGCCCGGTTGTAGAACACTTCAATGTAATCGAAGATATCCGCCCGGGCCAGATCCCGGGTTTTGTATATTCTCTTCCTGATACGTTCTTTTTTCAGTGAACTGAAGAACGATTCGGCCACCGCATTATCCCAGCAATTGCCACGCCGGCTCATACTCGGAGCCAGGTTATTGGCCCGGCAGAAGCGCTGCCAGTCGTCACTGCCATACTGGCTACCTTGATCGCTATTTACGATGACCTCGCCGTCCGGTTTTCGCCGCCAGACCGCCATCATCAGTGCATCCAGCGCCAGTTCGCGTGAGAGAGTGGGCTTCATCGACCAGCCCACCACGTTACGGGCGAAGAGCTCGATAACCACCGCCAGATACAGCCAGCCCTGCCAGGTGCGGAGTAGAGTAAGAGGCAGGGCGTAGTCGGACTATTTCCCTGCCTCTCCTCCCCGAACCGGACGTGCACCTTTCAGCG
>NZ_PUQF01000040.1:0-6815 GCF_003331015.1 Enterobacter sp. GER_MD16_1505_Eko_090
AAGAATGAATAATATCAATTATAACAATTGGTTATTTCCTTAGCGTACGTTTTCGTTCCATTGGCCCTCAGACCCCATTCTCAGCTGGTTAAGGTTTATGGTCGGGATATGGCTCAGACAATTCTGGCTAACATGCGTTCTAACATCGTGCTGGGCGGCAGCCGTCTCGGTGATGAAACGTTGGATCAAATGTCGCGCTCACTCGGTGAGATAGAAGGCGAAGTTGAGCGTAAAGAATCCGATCCTCAGAAGCCCTGGATTGTCCGTAAACGCCGCGACGTTAAAGTTGTTCGTGCCGTAACGCCTACCGAAATATCAATGTTGCCAAACCTCACCGGCTATCTGGCGTTGCCTGGTGATATGCCCGTCGCTAAGTTCAAGGCTAAACACGTTAAATACCATCGCAAAAACCCTGTTCCTGGCATTGAACTGAGGGAGATCTGATGCTTGATATAACCACGATTACCCGCCAGAACGTCACTAGCGTTGTGGGCTACTACTCTGATGCAAAGGATGATTACTACAGTAAGGATTCATCATTCACGTCCTGGCAGGGAACCGGAGCTGAAGCCCTCGGCTTATCCGGGGACGTTGAATCAGCCCGGTTTAAAGAGCTGCTTGTCGGAGAGATAGATACCTTCACGCATATGCAGCGACACGTGGGTGATGCCAAAAAAGAGCGTCTGGGCTACGACCTGACGTTTTCAGCGCCTAAAGGGGTATCCATGCAGGCGCTGATACACGGCGATAAAACCATTATCGAGGCTCATGAAAAAGCTGTTGCCGCTGCTGTGCGTGAAGCTGAAAAACTCGCGCAGGCCCGGACGACTCGCCAGGGGAAATCAGTAACCCAGAATACCAATAACCTTGTCGTCGCTACTTTCCGCCACGAAACTTCCAGGGCGCTAGATCCTGATTTGCACACACACGCTTTTGTCATGAACATGACCCAGCGCGAGGACGGCCAGTGGCGCGCGCTCAAAAATGATGAGCTGATGCGTAACAAAATGCACCTGGGCGATGTTTACAAACAGGAGCTGGCGTTGGAGTTGACCAAAGCCGGTTATGAGCTGCGTTACAACAGCAAAAATAACACGTTCGATATGGCCCATTTTTCAGATGAACAGATTCGCGCTTTTTCCCGCCGGTCGGAGCAAATTGAAAAGGGACTCGCTGCAATGGGTCTGACGCGGGAAACCGCCGATGCTCAGACGAAAAGCCGCGTCTCGATGGCTACGCGTGAAAAGAAAACAGAGCATTCCCGTGAAGAAATTCACCAGGAATGGGCCAGCCGCGCCAAAACGCTCGGCATTGATTTTGATAACCGTGAATGGCAGGGACACGGTAAACCTCTGGAGGCTGATATAGCGCGCAACATGGCCCCGGATTTTACCAGCCCGGAGGTTAAAGCTGACCGGGCTATCCAGTTTGCAGTTAAGTCGCTGTCAGAGCGCGATGCCAGCTTTGAACGCCAGAAGCTGATTCAAATCGCTAATAAGCAGGTGCTGGGCCATGCCACAATAGCCGATGTTGAAAAAGCGTACCTGAAGGCGGTACAGAAGGGCGCCATCATCGAGGGCGAAGCCCGGTATCAATCAACTCTGAAGGTCGGTGCTTCAGTTATGGCCGAAACTCTGACGCGCAAAGAGTGGATCGACTCGCTGACGAATAGCGGGATGCGTGCGGATAAAGCCCGTTTTGCGGTAGATGATGGTATTAAAAACGGCAGGCTTAAAAAGACCAGCCACCGCGTCACTACCGTGGAGGGTATTCGCCTTGAGCGTTCCATTCTGACTATCGAATCACGCGGCCGGGGGCAGATGCCGCGACAGCTGACCGCAGAGATTGCAGGCCAGCTGCTTGCCGGGAAAACCCTCAAGAAGGAGCAGATGCGCGCGGTTACAGAAATTGTGACGAGCAAAGATCGGTTTGTGGCCGCACATGGTTACGCCGGTACCGGTAAAAGCTATATGACGATGGCCGCTAAAGAGCTGCTGGAGTCACAAGGGCTGAAGGTCACGGCGCTGGCCCCCTATGGGACACAGAAAAAAGCGCTTGAAGATGATGGATTACCGGCCCGCACCGTTGCCGCTTTCCTCAAAGCGAAGGATAAAAAGCTGGATGAAAAATCAGTCGTATTCATTGATGAAGCCGGGGTTATACCCGCCCGACAGATGAAACAGCTGATGGAGGTGATCGAGAAGCATAACGCTCGCGCGGTATTCCTGGGGGATACGTCACAGACGAAAGCGGTAGAAGCCGGTAAGCCTTTTGAGCAGCTGATTAAAGCAGATATGCAGACCAGCTACATGAAAGACATTCAGCGACAGAAGAATGAAGTTTTGCTTGAGGCGGTTAAGTATGCCGCTGAAGGTAATGCCGCGCGCGCCCTGAAAAATATCACCGGCGTGAACGAACTGAAGGAAGAAGCGCCCCGACTCGCTCAACTTGCCGATCGCTACCTGTCTCTGTCCTCAGAACAACAGGATGCCACCCTGATAATCTCTGGTACGAACGCCTCACGCAAAACCCTCAATGACTACATCCGGGGCAATCTGGGGCTTGCCGGAACCGGCGAAACGTTCACGCTACTTGACCGCGTGGATTCGACACAGGCGGAACGCCGCGACAGCCGTTATTTCAGTAAAGGGCAAATCATTATCCCCGAACAGGATTACAAAAATGGTATGAAGCGGGGCGAGTCTTACCAGGTTCTTGATACCGGGCCGGGCAACAAATTGACGGTTGAAAGCAGCAGCGGTGAGCAGATCGCTTTCAGCCCGCGTACACACACCAAGCTGTCTGTATACCAGGCAGTCAGCGCCGAACTGGCGCCGGGCGATAAGGTTATGGTAACGCGTAACGATAAAACGCTGGACGTTGCCAACGGCGACCGCTTCACGGTGAAAACCGTGGAGGGTGAAAAACTGACGCTTGAGGACAAAAAAGGGCGCACGGTTGAGCTGGACAAAAAACAGGCTTCTTATCTTTCCTATGCTTATGCAACCACCGTCCACAAATCCCAAGGGCTTACCTGTGATCGCGTGTTGTTCAACATAGATACCAAATCGCTTACCACTTCTAAGGACGTTTTTTATGTTGGTATTTCGCGTGCGCGTCATGAGGTGGAAATTTTTACCGACGATAAAAAATCTTTGGCATCGAGCGTGAGCCGCGACAGCCCGAAAACCACGGCCGCAGAAATTGACCGTTTCTTTGGGCTTGAGGCCAGGTTTAAGGATATTGGCCGCGATACCAGTTTAGAAACCCGATCAGCTGAAAAAGGTCTGCCAGAAGCCACGGGGGAAAGCATGGCGTTTAACCAGAAACCCGATGAACATAACATGACAACCGGCACTGATTATCAGCCGGTGAGCAACGCAGAGGACGCCTTTCATCTTAAGCAGAACCCTATGGATGATTCCGTTGGCCTGCGGCGTCATGAAGCACAGCAAAATGATGCAGAGCTGGCCCATGATTATGCTGCTGCCGACGATCAGCAGTGGAGCGCGCAGGAGTATGCCGATTACGAGCATTATGCCGAAGCATCAGACTACGACTTTGACAGCAGCATTTACGACGATTACGCCATGCCGCAGACGTCTCAGGCGGAACAGAGCCATACCGGAAAAGAACACACCCATGAGCATGAGCATGAAGAAGGGGGCCATGAAATCTGATGGAGCAGACCGACAAGCGCAAGCAGGATAAACTGAAGTTCGACCGGGTAATTAATCTGGCGCGCAGACTGCCGCAACCGGCGATCCATGACTTACTACGCGCGCTGATACTGCCAATTCAGGCCGATTACTTGCTGGCCGTTGGCACGGAGGGCCAGGACGCGCGCCCGGACATGAACGAGCGCGAGTTCTTCTTCACAAAAATCATCTGGGCGATGGATTACACGCACATGAAATCACTCAGGCTTGCAGCTGAAGATTTTCCCCTGGCGCTTGCGACGGCCAAGATCCTGCCGTGGCCGTGGGGTGAATCAAGCTACCGGAGTGCTTTAGCCGATATAGGCAGCGCTAAGGGCAATCCGTGGGTACAGGATATTAACCACCGCGTTACTTTGTGAGTTCTTGAAATTCTATTCTTGATTGCATATCATCTCAACGAGTTTCGATAAGAAAGGATGCGCATGCGACCGTCTGTTGTGCTTGACATGAAGCGAAGCGCAGTGCGTGAAGCGGTAGGCCGCTTTCGCGCCGCGAACCCGCGCGTCTTCGGCTCGGTGCTGCATGGCACCGACCGGGATGGCAGCGACCTCGACCTGTTGGTCGATGCGCTGCCCGGTGCCACGTTGTTGGACTTGGGCGATTTGGAAGAAGAACTGAAATCGCTGCTCGGCGTTGACGTCGATCTGCTGACTCCCGGCGACCTGCCGCCGAAGTTCCGGGCCAAGGTGCTCGCGGAGGCGCAACCGATATGAGCGAGAACCGCCTGCCCGATTACCTCGACCACATTCAGCAGGCCGCAACCGATGCGCGCAGCTTCGTGGAAGGGATGGCCAAGGACGACTTCTTGGCCGACAAGCGCACCCAGCAGGCCGTCATCATGAGCCTGATCGTCATCGGCGAGGCGGCCACAAAGGTGATGGATGGCTACGTCGAGTTCACCCAGGCGCATGCCGACGTGCCGTGGCGCAGCATGCGCAATATGCGTAATCGCATGGCTCACGGCTATTTCGACATCAACCTCGATGTGGTGTGGGAGACGGTACAGGAATGGCTGCCGGCGTTGCTCCAGCAATTGCCCGCCGTGCGTCAGGATGCCGACGATGAAGACCGTAACGACAACTGTGAAAGAGGGATCTCCGATGACTGTTGAATCGAGAATATTTTCTGTAGCCGAGTATGTTCAGCCGTCCGAAGGCGAGCCTATTCGTTCCGTTGTGCTTGAAACCCGAGACTCAATTATCGTGGTTTGGCATGTCCATCCCGGGCAGGAAATTGCGGCTCACATTCATCCTCACGGCCAAGACACGTGGACTGTTTTGTCGGGAATGGCTGATTACTTTCAGGGCAATGGGATTGTTCGTGCCCTCAGGGAAGGTGAGATAGCCGTGGCAAGACCGGGCCAAGTGCACGGGGCGCGAAATACAGGTACCGAGCCATTTGTGTTAGTCTCGGTTGTGGCATCAGCCAATGCCGGTTTCGTATTGGCTGAGCGATAGAGCCCAATCTCTGGAGTTGGTCCAATGAGCGGTCGGGGAGATAGGTAACAGACATGCAGCGGACACGGCTGCTAAACCAGGTCGCAAACCTCCTTGCGTCGCAGCGTGCCGCAAGCGACGCGATCAATCGAATGGGGTCGGCATGAGACTGAACACCATCCAGTTCCCGACCGCGTAGCCGCCTGTCCTGCCGATCAGGTCTTGACCATCGACGCCTGGGATCAGTCCTGAATGTTCTTGGAGACCACTACGTTATGAGCCGCAGCCGCCGCAAAACACCCATCGTCGGGCACACGACCTGCGGCAGCGAGCGCGAGGACAAGAAGCTCTGGCATCAGCGCTGGCGCACCCGTGAGCGCACGGCGCTGACCAGCGCGTCGCCCGAAGCCCTGAGCGCCCATCTGCCCCTGCTGGAAAACCAGGCCAGCAGCGTCTGGTCGATGGGCAAGGATGGCCGCTCCTACTGGCCCGTCAAGCGCCAGGCCGCCACGGCGGATCGCATCGCCAATCACAAGGGACGCAACCCGCAAGAACGCGCCTCCCTGAAAAAGCGCCTGCTTACACTGTGATTCCTTCAAAATATCTCAACGAAATTTCCCGACACCTGTTTAAGCTATCTTGCTGATATTTCTGTTTTTCGATTTTTGCCGGCGCGATGCCGGCGACGTTGGCCAGCTGCCCCGGGCGCGATACTGAGATCAGTTTCTTTGAACAAAAAAACCGCCTTTTGGCGGTCAGTATTCAGTAGCTGGAACGGTAGTCTCTCCCCCGATTCCAGCGGTCTTGCCAGTGTTCGAGGAATGATTCAGCGAGCTTAGGCATGTTCCAGATCACCACCGCATTCTCCGAGTTTTTCGTTTCGGCCGCTTTGGTGAAATTAAAGCTGCCAGTTTCAACGGTCACATTATCCACGATGATCACCTTGTCATGCTGGATAGGGAAATCACTGTCAGTACGCAAAGGGATGCCGCTGTTCGCTATGTAGTTCATGGCCGCAATGCTGGCGCGCCCCGTATTGCCCCTTTCATCAATTACGATTTTCACATCAACTCCCCGTTTTTTGGCTGCTACCAGTGCTTTCATAATATCCGGGGCGGTAAAAGAATAAGCCATCATCCGTATCGAGGTTTTTGCGGAGTCAATGGCGCTCAGGACGAGAACGCGGGCGCTTCCTTCAGGCGAGTAGCCAACCTGAACGGATGGTTCCACCGCAAAGGCGGGCAGGGCGGCTGTCGTAAATGCTGCGGCCAGAAGCCAGGTTGCTAAGTTTTTCATTACAGGCTCCCGTTCACACACTGCATTTTATATTCAGGGTCAAAATAAATTTCTTTGATTTTCCGCTTTTCCATATGCACCACAACGTCAATGGTGGAGTAGAGCATTCGCATAATATCGCTCATATCGAGCATACGGCCGATAGGGGTCGCCTTGATAAGCAGCCCAATACGGTTAAAGGCATCGCGCGCAGAGTTAGCGTGCGTTGACATAACACCGCCTGGATGGCCGGTATTAAGGGCACTGTTGCAAATAGTCGGTGGTGATAAACTTATCATCCCCTTTTGCTGATGGAGCTGCACATGAACCCATTCAAAGGCCGGCATTTTCAGCGTGACATCATTCTGTGGGCCGTACGCTGGTA
>NZ_PUQF01000041.1:0-6068 GCF_003331015.1 Enterobacter sp. GER_MD16_1505_Eko_090
TATTATGGTGATCCCCTGGGCGAAATGCGCCTGGTAAGCAGAGTTTTTGAAATGTAAGGCCTTTGAATAAGACAAAAGGCTGCCTCATCGCTAACTTTGCAACAGTGCCATGAAAACTGTCTCGTTTAACTCTAGATGATGAAAACGTAACACCAGGATGAGACGAAAACAACCCAAATGAGACAGAAAAACTGTCTCACCGGATTGACTGCTTTGGGTTTAGTCTTAACTGACACCACCTCCCAGGGCCTGATATAAAGCAACACTATCGACTAGGCGTTGTGCCTGGACCGCAACCATATTGATCCGGATTGACTGTGCCTGTTGCTGCGCGATGAGCAGTTGCAGGTAGCTGGCCGCGCCCAGCCGGTATTGCCGCTCGACCGACTGCAAGGAGGCCTGTGCAGCCATATCAGCGGCAGCGAGGGCAGTCAAAGTTTGTGCATCGCTTTCCACCGCGCGCAGGGTGTCGGCGACGTTACGCAAAGACTCCAATACGACGCTCTGGTAATTGGCTACGGCGGCATCAAAAGCGGCGAGCGCCGCTCTTTTTTCAGCGGGTAGCCCTGGATTAAAAAGAGGCTGGGTGAGCTGCGCAACCAGGCCCCACACTGCCGAGCCACCACCGAACAGGGCACCGGTGGTCAGCGCCTGAGAACCAAGGTTGGCGCTCAGGTTGATCTGTGGGTAGAGCTTGGCGACAGCCACACCATAGTCTGCATTGGCCGCATGCAACAGCGCCTCTGACGCCTGGATATCCGGTCGGCGGCGCACCAGTTCTGAGGGCACGACGAGCGGCATCTCGACGGGTAGAGTGAAATCGGCCAGAGTGAAGGCCGGGATGCCACCCGTGCCTGGGGCACGACCGGCTAGCACCGCCAGTAGATGTTCGGTTTGTTGCAGTTGTTTACGCAGCGCAGGCAGTTCTGCCCGCGTTTGCTCCGCCTGAGCTTGTAGGCTCAACGCTTCATCAGGTGAGGCCTGACCGATACGCACGCGTTCATGGGCCAGGCGCAGTTGCTCATCCTGCACGCGCAAAATGGCAGTAGTGGCTTCTAGTTGCGCGGCGAGGCGTGCTCGGGTAATGGCAGCGGTTGCCATGTTGCCGGCAAGGGCCAGGCGCGCAGCATTCAGTTCGAAGCGACGGTAGTCGGCGCGAGCAGCCAAGGCTTCGAGTGCGCGCCGGTTGCCGCCAGCCAGATCGAGGTTGTAATGCACGCCAACGCTGGCGTTGTAGAGGCTGAATTGACGTGCGTCTCCGCTCAACCCTTGGCTACTGGGACTCATTTGCTGGCGCTGAGATCCCAGTGCGACATCTACCTGTGGATATTGCGTCGAGCCCGCCTGTGCGGCAAGAAGCTCCTGCGCCTGTCGCAAATTGGCGCTGATGCTCGCCAGCGTCGGGCTGACATGGAAAGCTTCGTTTATCAGTCCGTCGAGTGCGGATGAACCCAAGCTTTGCCACCATTGCGTTTCGATCGGAAGCCCTTCGACTAGACGTTGTGTTTCGCCGAACTGCGTGGGAGCGGACACGGTTCTATCAGCTACCGGTGTTGCAGTGTAGCGAGCCACATCGGGTGCGGTGGGACGCTGAAAATCAGGGCCGGCGGCGCAGCCGGCCAGACCGGCGGTGACCAGACCAGCTACCAGGTAAGTTGCCGCAAGCCGTCTTTCGAGGCTGATGGGGCGCTGGCATGTTTTAGCGTGCTCCATAAAAATGCTCCACGAAAGGTTTACGGAAAGCTTGGTGGCAGCCCAAGCAGCTTTCCTGCACGTGGGCGAATGATTGGGTCACCGCCTTGCCGTCGCTGCTCGCAGCAGCCAGCTTCATGGCCAGCGCCGCCTCGTGAGTCTGCGCGTCAAAGTTTCTGAACTTGGTCGCATCAGCGCCGAGGTAAGCAAGGATGCGCATTTTTTCAGTAAGCGGTGGCTCGGGGTGTGCAGCAACTTTTGGGGCGAGCTGAACGACCTGAACCCATTCCTCCTGCGAAATCGCACCGGTAATAGCCTGCATGTTGCGCCCGAGTTCCTGCATGATCTTGCGTAGCGCCAGTGGCTCAACCTGGGTAGCGTCACCAGCCCAAGCTGGCAACTGAAAACCCCATAAAAGCAGGCAGGCCGTAACGGTCAGGGTGATAGTTCCAAATGCGTGGCTGTGTTTGCGGTGGGTCATGAAATTCTCCTGTAATTCAATCGTTCTCTCATTCGAACTCCCGCCCTTCGCCAGCTTCCTCATGGGTCACGCCGTCGCGGATGTGGTAGATGCGCTTGAATGTGGGGATGATCTTTTCGTCATGGGTGACGACGATGATGGCGGTCTCGAACTTCCGGGCCATGTCGTTGAGGATGCGGATTACAGCCATGGCGCGCTCGGAATCCAGCGGCGCAGTGGGTTCATCGGCCAGGATCACCGGCGGACGATTGACCAGTCCGCGCGCGATGGCGACCCGTTGCTGCTCGCCACCGGAGAGTTGCGAGGGCATTGCGCGAGCTCGGTGTTGCACATCAAGCGCTGTGAGCAATTCCAGTGCCTTCGCGCGCGACTCTCCATTCGCGACGCCTGCAAGCATCGGCAGCAGCGCCACGTTGTCGGTGACATCGAGAAACGGAATCAGGTACGGCGCCTGGAAAACGAAACCGATCTTGTCACGCCGTAAGGCGCGCAGGTCGCGGACTTTCCAGCCATCGGCGTAGATCACTTCATCGCCCAGCGTCATGCGACCGGCGGTCGGTTCGATCACCGCACCCAGACACTTGAGCAGCGTGCTCTTGCCGGACCCGGAAGGGCCGATCAGTCCCACCACTTCACCAGGCGCAACATGCATATTCACGTCTCTCAAGGCAAAGACAGCGGTGTCACCATCGCCATACCGCTTGCTTAAACTTTCGATGTGTATCCCTTTGCCACTCATCTCAACCTCCAATGGCTTCGGCCGGATCGACCTTGAGTGCTATGCGAATGGCGACGAGGCTAGCTAGAACGCAGATCACGAGCACGGCAAAAAAACCGGCGACAGAATCCATTGGCGTGAGCAGGACATATTTTGGAAAAGCCGGTGCTGAAAAGGTGGCTGTGATCTTGCCGACCACGAAGCCAATCACGCCCAGGGCGAGCGCCTGCTGCATGATCATCGCGGCGATGGTTCGGTTGCGTGTGCCGATGAGCTTCAACACCGCGATCTCACGGATTTTGTCCATCGTCAGCGAATAGATGATGAAGGCAACGATGGCCGCGCTAACGATGGCCAGAATCACAAGGAACATGCCGATCTGCTTGGCCGAGGTGGCGATCAGCTTGCCGACGAGGATGTCTTCCATCTGTGCCCGGGTGTAGACCGTCAAACGCTTCCAGCGCTGGATGGATTCGGCAACCTCGTCCGGCGCATGACCAGGTTTCAGAGTGACCAGCACGGCATTGACGAACGCGTTGCTGCTCTGTGAAGCAATCACGGCATCCAGCAAACCTGGATCACCGGGTCGATTGAAGACCGGGTTGGCTTCGGTGCGACGCCGGCTTTGCCAGATGGCATCGTTGTCCTTGAGGAACTGGGCCTCCTGGGCATCTTTGAGCGGAATGAATACCATCGGGTCGCCGCTGGACGACACCATACGCCGTGTCAGCCCCACGACGGTGTAATGATTGCGGCGAATGGTAAGACGATCTCCCAGTTTGAAGCCGGTGGCGATGTCGGCCACAGCCTCGTAGTGACCGCGCGTGATCTGGCGTCCAGCGACGAGATAAGGAGGCCATCCGGGTGTAGCCCCCAACGCACCGGGCGCGATGCCGACCACCATGGTGCGTACATCACTCTCGCCCTTGCGTACCTGCATGGTCAGGTAGGTCGCGTTCGCTGCCTGTGAGACTCCCGGCATGGCGAGAATGGCGCGATACACGTCATCGTTGAGGCTGGACGACTCCGCATAAGGACCCAGAGTATCCTTTTGCACCACCCAAAGGTCAGCGCCACTGTTGTCGAGCAACGCCTTGCCGTCGTCCACCATGCCTCGGTACACCCCAGCCATGACTAGGGTGACGCCGATCAGCAGACCCAGACCGATGCCGGTGAAGACGAATTTCCCCCAGGCATGGAGAATGTCGCGGCCGGCCAGGCTGATCATCGTGAAACTCCCGGGATATGCTCGACCACATGGATGCGGCTGCGCGCCGTCAGTGCCTTTTCGCTATAGGTCACAACCTGGTCCCCATTCTTGAGCCCTTCGCGCACCTGCACGTAACCATTGAGGTCGGAAGTGCCGAGCTTGACCGGGGAGAAATGCAGATCACCATCCACGATTTGCCAGACACCAACTTTATCGCCTTCACGCTGGACGGCAGCGTTGGGGATCAGTGGAGCGGCCGGGAGCGCCGGCAAGTCAACCGTGACTTCGGCCAGTTCACCCACTGGTGGCAAAGGTTCTGGTTTGTTATCGAATGTCACCTTGGCAAGCGTTTCCTCGGTTACCGCGTCGGCCTTGGGTTCCACCCGCAGCACGCGACCTTTCAAGGTCTGGCCACCACGCGAACGCAGGACGATATGAGCCGGCAGCCCCCCAGCCAGCCCCGATGCGCTGATCTGGTCGAAGCGCACATTGATCCACAAACTCTTGGGGTCGATCACTTCCACCACGGCCTGGCCCGCGACGATGGTCGTGCCGGGATCGGCATCGCGCACGGCGACTACACCGTCGACCGGCGCGATCAGGCGCAGATTGCTCCGCTGCGCGACGAGTGCTTCGCGGTCGGAGCGTGCCCGGGCAATATCTTCCCGAGCGGCGGATAGGGCGGCATCGGCGATCTGCAGTTCCTGCCGCTTGGTGGTGACGATTTCCTCGCTGGTCGAGCGCACCGCAAACAATTGCTCATAGCGGCGCGCCTGGGTTTGCGCGTAGGCTTGCCGGGCTTCTGCCTCGCGCAAAGCCGCTTCCGCCCGCTTGAATACAGACTCCTGTGAGCGCACCCGATCATCAAGGTCGACCGGCTCCATCTCGCCGAGCACCTGTCCGGCCTTGACCTGGTCGCCTACATGCACCTCCAGGCGTTTGACGCGCCCGGCAAACGTCGGCCCGATCTTGTAGGTGTAGCGCGCCTCCACCGTGCCGATGCCGAACAGCGCCGGTGTGATAGCCCGTGATTCCACGCTTGCCACCGTCACAGCGACCGGGGCGAGCGGCCCTGATCGCAGACCGACATAAATAAAAAGCACCAGCAAAGGAATGATGACGGCAAGCAGTGCCAGGGTGCGGCCTTGCAAGGGTAACTTTTTCATTGCGCACTCCTTATGCCACGCCGATAAATTGCAAAGACGCGCGGCGCATCGCGGTGCATACGTCCCACATCACCCGCCAACAGCGATTGCATGACCAAGCCCTGGATCGTGCCAATGAACAGCGTTGCCGCCGCCTCGTTGTCAAGCGAGGGAGACAACTCGCCGCTGGCCTTGCCTTTCTCGATGAGACGATGCAAACGTTCGCCGTAGCGCTGAATCAAGGTTTGCACCATGCGCTTGGCCGGTGTCGATTCGGCACGCTGAAGCTCACCAAACATCATTCTTGGCACGCCTGGGTGCTCAGCTACGAATTCGATATGACTCATGAACATCGCCTCCATGGCTGCCAAGGGCGACTCGATTCCTTGTGCGGATCGATCGATTCTGGCTAATAGGCGCTCTGCTACCCACTCCATGACCGCCTGCCAAATGGCTTCCTTGTTCGGGAAGTGCCGAAACAGCGCACCCTGGGTCAAGTTCATGTGTTTAGCGATAGCCGCAGTGGTTATCTCGCTTGGGTTTTGTGAACCGGCAAGCGCCACGACGGACTCGACAGTTACGGCACGACGTTCATCGGCCGGCAGATGCTTTGGATGGGTGTCCACGAGCACTCCTTGTAAGATAGTAATTGATTACTATCTTACCACAAGAGGCAACTCAAACAAGAGAAAACCCGACGTACTCGTCAATATCTAGAGTCTGCAATGGGCTTAACGTGCTTTATTTAATGAGATGGTCACTCCCTCCTTCCCAGTACTATGCTGAGGACAGGCTTTCATTCGGAGAACCATCATGGAAAAC
>NZ_PUQF01000042.1:0-5617 GCF_003331015.1 Enterobacter sp. GER_MD16_1505_Eko_090
CAGGGAGATGGCCAGCCATCACCACAGGAGAAAACCAGGATGCACACACGAAACGTCAACGTCAAAACCGCCGCTCAGGAATCTTCCAGGAAGATGGGGGAAGAACAAAACCCTGTTTCTGTCGCACGGGAGTGGGTGGCTCAGGCCACTTCGCTGAAGGCGGGGGTCACCGTCACCCTGTCCGATGTGTCCCGATACGGCGACGTGCAGGTGGAGATCCGCACCAACGGAACGCTTAACTGGCGCGCCTGGTCGTTTGAACCGGATTTTCTTTTTGAACTGAAACGCAATCTGCAATACGTGCAGCTTTAACCGGAGGCCGGATGTCCGGCCTTAACCCAGAGAAGGAGGAAACATGCAGAACCTTAACACCCGTCCGGCGACCCGTAAGGTCGGGCAGAGCACCGAAATCGTGAAGCTGCTGCGCATTCAGGCCAGCGACACCCACGTGGTCGAGTTTGACAACGTGGACACCCGATTTAATGACTGCAACAACTGGCAGGTGATGGCAGGAGGCAAACGAGTCCTGTTCAGCAACCGCATGTATGAGCGTTTTTCAGATGTGAAATCGGGGATCGTGGCAACGATCAACGTGTGTGAAAACAGCGGCAGCGTAACGGATAAAGCGATGCTGGAAGGGGCAAAAGTCATGATGCAGCTTCTTGATGGCTATCCGTCCTTTGGAGCACTGGCAGCACACCCGAAACGCATTACCGGTTAACCGGGTGCCGTGACCGGATCGCACTCCGGCCACGGCTAACCACAACTATCACTGAGAGGTAAAAATCATGGTCGCCACCAATACTACGGCAAAAAAACCAGCCAGGACCACCCGTCAGACAAAATCTGCGGAAAAAATCGCGCAGTCTACCGAGCAGAAACTCGTCCGGCTGCTCGCTGATACGCCCGTGCAAATCTTCCCGTACTCCCGCCTGTCACACACTGGCTTAAACACGCGCATCATTCCGCATACCGATCAGGAAGTGGAAGAGATGGCAGACAGCATTCAGGCAATGGGCATCCTGCAGAACCTGATCGGTGCAGAACTGCCGGACGGTACGATCGGCATTGTCGGCGGGGAAGGTCGCCGCAGAGGCACAGGCATTCTGGTGATGCGCGGTGTGCTCGATGCGGACACGCCGTTTGTTCCGGTGAAAGTCCTGCCCGTGGAGATGGCTGTGGCGGCCTCGATGATCGAGAACGGTCGACGTAAAAACATGCATCCCGCCGAGCAGATTATCGGTTTTCGTACCCTTCAGCAGGAAGGTAAAACGGCCTCTCAGATCGGCGCACTGATGGGCTACCACCCGCGCCACGTTCAGCGCTGCCTGAAGCTGGCGAATCTTGCCCCCTCCCTGCTGGATGCGCTGGCGCGGGATGCAATCTCCCTTGAACAGTGTGAAGTCCTGACACTTGCTGATACCCATGAGCGTCAGGAGCAGGTCTGGAAAGAGGCTGTTGAACAGTGGCGCGATCCAGCCGTACAGACTCTGCGCAGAATGGTGACCGACGACAAGATGGCCATCAGTCACCCGATGTTTGAGTATGTGGGCGAGGAAGCCTATACCGCCGCTGGCGGTACGCTGACCGCCGACCTGTTCAGCGACAAGGACAGCACCTTTGCCGATGCGGCGCTGGTTAAATCTCTGCTGGCTGGCAAGCTCACCGTGCTCGCCGCTCGCGTTAAGCAGGAGCAGGGCTGGGGCTGGGCTGAGTTCCGTATGACGGAACTGCGTGCCAGCGGTGAGGACGGTGAACAGTACCGTTTTGCGATGCCGAAAGCTGTCCTGACGGAAGAAGAACAGAAACGCGTCAGTGAGCTGGAAGAACAAATGGAAGCCACTGAAAGCTACGATGACGAATACGAGCTTCAGCAGGATATCGATGACATTTACTGCGAGGCGCAGTACCGCGAAGCCACGCCGGAATTTCGCGCCGCGCACGGAATCTGGGTGTCATGGGACGGTAGCAATTTTCGGGTTCAGCCTGGTATCCGCAGGCTGACCGACGAAGACCGGGCAGAAGAAGAACAGGCGCGTCAGGAACGTGAAAGCAATGTGATCAGATACACCACGCCTGACATTCCCGCTGACGCCTATCCGGCAACGCTGGTTAAGGCCATGTCAGCCGAACGGACTCTGGCTGTTCAGGCCGAACTGGCGGGTCGTCCTGACGTGTCGGTGGCGCTGCTGACGTGGACGCTGTGTCTTGCGCTCTTTGATCGCACCCACGGCAAGCGCAGCCAACCGCTGAAAGCCTATGTGACCTCGAATCAGTATCACCTTGCATCACTGGCTCCATCCGGTGAAGAAGGGAAGGCGCTGACGGCGCTCAAAGCGCAGAAAGAGGCGCTTCAGGCAACGCTGCCCGAAAACTGGCATCTCGATTTCACGTGGCTGCTTTCATGGTCAGCGGAGCAGGTGAACACCCTGCTGGGATTCTGTGCCGCGCACGGTATCAACGGTATTCAGGAACGTATGTACAACCATACGCAGAAAAGCGAACTGGACGGGCTGGAAGCGGCGCTGGACTTTGACCTGCGCAAATGGTGGCAGCCGGATGCTGAGAGCTACTTCGGCAAGCTCACCATCGCCCAGATTGGCAAAGCCTACGAAGAAGCCGGACTCAGTGCCCGCGCCGGAGAGATTGTGAAGCTCAAGCGCCGCGATGCGGCGAAGGCCGCCGAGCAGGATCTGAATGCTCAGGGCTGGCTGCCTGACTGGATGGTGCGCACATCACCAACCGCTGAGGCTGAAGAAGCCACCGAAACCGACGCTCACACCACTGACCACGCTGCTTAATACCGGAGGCCGCCGCCTTCGGGCGGCGGGAACAGACATGACTATGCAATATGACCTGAACCAAATCAACAAACTGACCGCCTCCGACCTGGAGTTTATCCGTCAGCAGGGCGAGGACGCGCGCCGCGCCCTCAGCGATACCGTGACCGGCCTCCTGTCGACACCAGAAGGATGGCACGTCTGCGCCGAATACCGCAGCGAGTTCGGCGGCTTCTTCCCCGTCCAGTGCCGCTTCAGCGCGGACGGCAGCGATGACTGGCATCTGTGCGTGTGCAGCCCCGGCGAAGTCTCGCCTTACTGGCTTCTGGTACTGCTCTCCTCCGGTGGGGAAGTGGTGCGTACCCTTTACCAGAGTGACACGCTACAGCCTGACCGGATAAGCCAGCTGATCGCGCAGCTGGCAGGTATGCGCCGCTTTAACTGCACTGCCCGCACCGTGGCGAACCTGATGAGCGGGGAGGTGACAGCATGATCCCATCCTCACACGCGCTCGTTTCCCTGAAGCCCGCCCGTCAGGCTGCAATACAGGCTATCAGCCATGTTGAGTCTGCCCGCGAACGCGGCGCACGACTGCCCGCCATGCCGTATGTGCGTACCTTTCTGCGTCTTCTCACGGGCAGCGGACGCCTCAACGCCACGGTGGCCAGTAAAATACCTGGCCTGCACTGGGTGCCAAATAACCGTCATTCGAACCTGAAACAGGTCGAGGAGGCGCTTAACACGATGATCGCCACCAGTGGCGAAGCCTGCCCGCTGCCGCTCACGATTGACGTACAGGCCGAACTGTTTCCTGAGGTCATGCACACCCGCACGGGTCGACGGCTGCACCGGTCCGGCATTAAGACCACGCGCCAGCTGCGCCGCCAGTCTCGTGAGTACGAACAGCGCTGGAAACTGCGCCAGAACCTGCTGGAGCAGGCGAAAATTGACCTGAATTTTCAGTCTCCGGAAACCGTCTGCACCTGGTACACCCGGTGGAG
Source organism: Enterobacter sp. GER_MD16_1505_Eko_090 (assembly GCF_003331015.1). Lineage (NCBI taxonomy): Bacteria > Pseudomonadati > Pseudomonadota > Gammaproteobacteria > Enterobacterales > Enterobacteriaceae > Enterobacter > Enterobacter sp. GER_MD16_1505_Eko_090. Next base: position 3,782 of record NZ_PUQF01000042.1, read on the forward strand.
CGACGAGTTTGACGCGGCAGAGCTTGCCGGACCGTTCTGGCGCTGGCAGTCGCGGTTCGCGTCGCTGAAGGAACTTGACTGGCTTCGCATCAGCGGTGAGCCGCTGTATACAGTGATGTATGAAATCCCGTTTATTGTCCGGGAAACACCTGAGCATGTTCGTGTCGCTGAACGCTGGCAGGTGCCAAATAAGCTGGCTGACCGGAGCGGTGTATGAAGTGGCGCTATTCCCTGCGCTGGAAATTGCCGCACAAGCCCTGCCCAGGTCTACTGGAGCTGGTTTCAGTTGTCGTGGAGGCAGGGCAGGCGGCACCTGAGGAGGTGATGGCACGCTGGGTTGCTGGCTCAGGTTACGCTGTTTGCGTGGATTTTCTCGGTCAGAAACAGATCCAGCGCTGGAGCGATGAACGGAAAGCCGCAGTGAGAAGGCGCAATATGCAGGCACGGATTAATCGTGTTGCCCCTTTGTTTGCCGATGAGTTAATCGAGCGTGAGCTGGCTGCAAGTCAGGCATATTTCAATGGCAAGTCCGCCCGATGAATCAGATACAATGTTGTCTGACTGCTCAGACAAAACATATAAGGAAAGCAGAATTATGAGGTACTGGTTGCTCGTTATCTTCCTGAACGTGCTGTTCTATTTAATCGTTAAGCATGCTGCGCCAGAATGGCATGGTACGCCTGGTTATTATGCAGGCCAGATCATCTGCACACTAATAGCTCTGGTCATCACATGGCGTGATCCGCCTGGCTGGTTAGATGAAATCCTGCTCGGCGTAATGAAATACGGAGTTCTGAGTGCCGGGATCATCTTCTTTGTCTGGGGCGTCGGGTACAAGCTGGCATTCTGGGGGCAGGGTAATTCTGATGCCGAATTTGTAAGTGCATTTGACGTCATTTTGCCCAATCTTGCGCTGGTCACGGGCGTAGTGATCGCGGGATGGGGATACCTGAGATATTTCAGGCGTTAAGCAGCATAAAGCGTGGATATACCTGGTAAGAAAGAGCACCTGCCCGGTATAATCGACGTGGCGCTTGAGGCTTTTTGCCTCATGACGTGAAGGTGGTTTGTTGCCGTGTTGTGTGGCAGAAAGCAGAAAGCCCCGTAGTTAATTTTCATTAACCCACGAGGCCACCTGTATGCCTAGACAACATCAGGATAGCCTCTTAGATGCCGCAAGGCAAGGAGAAGAAGGCCATGAAACTGCCACGAAATACCCTGCTCTGGTGCGTATTAATAGTGTGTCTCACACTGCTGATATTCACTTACCTGACACGGAAATCGCTCTGCGAAATCCGATACAGGGACACGAACAGGGAGGTGGCAGCTTTTATGGCTTACGAATCCGCTAAGTAGCTAACCCCGGCGGGGGGGAACCCCCGCCATTCAGGGGCTGAGACTGTGTGGACATGCCTGAAGCGCCTTTATGAAGGGGTTGCCGGTTTACCGGTAGCCCCTTTTTCCATCCCGAAGGGTGCAGTCGCATGCATGAACAACCCGGAAGGTCTGTTCCCCTGCGGGGAACGGGGGAAGGGGGACGCGCCTTCGGCGCTGCCCCTCTGCTCCCTCCGCCTTGTAAACACTCCGGCCTTTCCTGCCTGATTTTGCTGAAGTCAGCGCGCCATGAGTTACCTGCCTGTCTCTGGCTTCGGCCTGGTTTTCCCTGTGCTCTTCATCCCGGGCGTTATATCCGGCGTCCTGCTGGTTAACTTTCTCAGCTGCAGCTCAGTGGCCATAACCCAAAAAACGGGCAGGGCGATGGCCCCCTTCGGCTCCCGGCCAGCGCTGCTGTCCGGTCGTCGAGCCCCACTCCGCCAGGGCGGCCGCTGCGCACCC
>NZ_PUQF01000043.1:0-5608 GCF_003331015.1 Enterobacter sp. GER_MD16_1505_Eko_090
AATCGGCCCAGATCCGCGAAATTTTAATCAGCGAGTCAGCTTGGGAAGAAATGACCTGCTTATTCGCACCTTCCCTAAGGTACCAGCACTGGCTCAATGGCTACATACGGCACCTGGTTTACGATTACGATATAAAAGCTCAAGGATGATGAATTCTTTTCTTTATGATTTCGACGTTATTTGTCTCCTGCAACACCACGGGGTTGCTATAACCAGCGACGAACCCGTTGGGTATAGCGTTCCCATTCCAACCCGAAACGTTTTCGAAGCTGTACCTCTTCAACATGGATATGTAATCTGGCTACTACAAACATAAACAACGGTACAGCAAGTATCCCCACCAGGCTGCCAAAGCAGAGAGCAACGGATAACTGGAGCCCGCTCATTCCAAGGTAAATAGGGTTTCGACTCCATGCGTAACAACCGACAGTTACCAGCTTGGTGGTTCTATCCGGATGAAGCGGATTAAGCGTCGTGCCGTTCGTGCTCATCTGCCAAGCGGTGTGCAGTATCATGGTAATACAAACACCGGTCAGCAACACGCTTAGCACTATATTCACGATGTCGAAGGTAAAACGCGGGATTGCAGTCAACACATCAGTGACGAAAAACAGCAATAAGATGAGTGGGGGCGGAAACCATACTCTCAATCGAGTCACGAAGTTACGCATTACACAGACCTATCTCTGAACTAAGCAGCCTGATGGCTGCAAAATGAAAATCCAGTCCTTGCCATTCCTATAGTGACCATGAATCTGACATTATATGCCTGATCTGAAAAGTTATTTTTTTCATAACTGTCCTTATAACGGTGCGGGGTCAGTCCACACCTCTGTTCAGGTGAACAAATTCAGCAGACCACTTCACTGTTAAACCTGTGGCGATTCAGGGTGCCATGTGTATGGCACCTCATCTCTTATTTACTTATTGACTCCGTTACCGCCTGCCAGGTTATAAAGCCACCACTCAGATTATATGTCCTGAAGCCGTGGGCCTGAAGAATACGGTATGCCACATGCCCGCGCAGGCCACTCTGGCACCCTATAAAAATCTCTTTATCTTTAGGCACTTTTTCAAGATTCTCCCGCAGGGAATCCAGTGGAATGGATAGCGCGTCAGGATATTCGCCAAATTGTTTCAGTTCGGCAGGAGAGCGAATATCAAGTAAACAATAACTGCCCGGTTCCCGTTGTAACACATCGCTGACATGACATATGACCGTATCTCCTTTCATTACATTTGTCGCCACCATACCAGCCTGGTTAACGACGTCCCTTGCACTGTTAAAAGGTGGAGCATAAGTCAGCTCAAGATGTTCGAGATCGTTGACGGTAAGCCCCGCGCGCTGTGCGACAGACAGGACATCGATGCGTTTATCAACCCCTTTTTTCCCTGATGCCTGAGCCCCGAGAATTTTACCGGTATCGGGGCTGAACAGCAGTTTCAGACTGATCATCGTTGCCCCCGGGTAGTAACCGGCATGATCAGCGGCATGGACGTAAACCTTCTCGTATCGGGTGCCATGAACTTTCAGCTGCTTTTCATTCGCACCGACGCTGCCAATACTCAGCGAAAATACCTTACAAATGGATGTCCCCTGACTGCCATGGTAAAGGCTGTGACGATCTAGCATGTTATCAGCAGCAATGCGTCCCTGGCGGTTGGCGGGCCCTGCCAGAGGAAAATTAGCGGGTTCCTGAAAGACAAAGTCTGGAGTTTCAACGGCATCCCCCACGGCGTAGATGTCAGGGATACTGGTCTGCATACAGGCATTGACGCTTATGCCTCCCCGTTTACCCACTGCGAGCCCGGCTCCTGTGGCAAGGCTGTTCTCAGGTTTTACCCCGATGGCGAGAATAACCATGTCGGTCTGCAGAAACCCACCCTCAGACAGTGCAACGCGGAATCCCGTCTCTGTCCGCAGTACCTCGGTGAGCGCCGTTCTGAGACGCAGATCCACGCCATGACTCCGGATTTCCTGATGCAGGGCAGATGCCATTTCAGGATCAACCGGAGCCATAACCTGTTCCCCCATCTCCAGCAGGGTCACACTGATCCCCCGTTCGCTCAGAGCCTCCATCACTTCAAGTCCGATAAATCCCCCCCCGACAAGCGTGGTGTGAGCTACGTGATGTTGCTCAATCCACCCCAGGATAGCATCCATGTCAGTAAGATTTCGCAGCGTAAAGACACCCTCTTCCTGTAGCCCGGGCAAAGGAGGGACAACCGGAGCGGCGCCGGTACTGAGGAGCAGACGATCCCATTCTTCGCTATAGACCTCCCCTGAGGTCAGATTTTTAACCGTCACCGTTTTATTAACCGGATCCACTGACGTCACTTCATGACAGATACGGACGTCTATGTTAAAGCGGGATTTAAAATCCTCCGGGGTTTTCAGAATCAGTGACTGCCTTAAAGGAATTTTTCCGCCTATATGATAAGGTAATCCACAGTTGGCGAAAGAGACATCGCTTCCCCGTTCAAACACAACAATACTGACATCCTCTGATAACCGACGAGCTCTGGCTGCAGCGGATGCCCCGCCGGCAACACCACCAACAATCACTATTTTCATTACATCCTCTCTGTTCACCCGGGGCAAAAATGCCTGCCAGATATAATCGTTTCCCCGGGCCGGCAGGACGCTGCAGACCTGACGAACACGATGGCAAAATTACGATACCGTTAGTATACTAAATTATATTATATAAAAACACATAGTATGAGAAATCAGCAATGCTCATGAATGAAGACACAAAACGTCAGACAGATATGAAGAATGCGGCCCTGAGGGCAGCAGATGTCTTACGGGGACTGGCCAACAGCGACCGGTTGCTGTTGATGTGTCAGTTAAGCCTGGGGGAAGCGAATGTGGCCGGGCTGGAAGCGGCGGTCGGTATCACTCAGCCGACCCTGTCCCAGCAGCTGGGTGTAATGCGCCGCCTGAAGCTGGTCGAGACCCGACGGGCAGGTAAAATGGTATATTACCGTATTGAGGATAACCGTATCATGACGTTGTTAAATACCTTATATGATCTCTACTGCCCGCAGGCAGGCACCGGTAAAGGAAGCCATAACAACGAATAATATGATCCTGCTTTCCCCGTAAACCGTTTTATCCATGCATCATTAACCCTGTTCAGGCTGTGAAATGCCAGACCGGAACCTGCGATACCTTAACGGGAAAACAACAGTGGTCCGGATATACCAGCCGATGATGCCCGTCACGGACTGTATTTCTCGTTCACGCATTCACTGATTAACCCACTGATTCAATGGTGTTTAATACTGTGACGGTCAGAAAAAACAGCCACAGGAACACGGATGATTCTGCACTGTCAGTAATAGCCTGTGGCTGACAAACCGTTTTTTCTGCTGCCACGGGGTGACATTATTCAAGCAGGCTACGCAACATCCAGGCAGTTTTCTCATGTAACTGGATACGTTGTGTAAGCAGATCTGCTGTGGCTTCATCATTCGCATTATTAACGAGCGGGAACAGGGAGCGTGCAGTTTTAACCACGGTCTCCTGGCCCTGGACAAGATTTTCAATCATGTTTTTTGCTGCCGGAATATCCTTATCTTCATTAACCGCTGTTAAACGTGAAAATTCATGATATGTGCCGGGCGCGAAGCATCCGAGCGAGCGTATACGTTCAGCGATATCATCAACGGCAGTGGCCAGCTCATTGTATTGATTTTCAAACATTAAATGTAAGCTGTTAAACATGGGGCCAGTTACATTCCAGTGATAGTAATGTGTTTTTATATACAGGGTATAGGTGTCAGCAAGAAGCCGGGACAGGCCGTCTGCAATCTCCACCCGGGATGATTCAGCAATACCAATATCAATGATTTGTTTACTCATAACTACCTCTTACACGGTTTCAGTGGAATATACGATATGCGATTATTCTTTCCGGTCTGAGCAAAACACGCCTCAAATTTTTATAATAACCAGGTACACCTGTCGTCTGTCACACTAGCGATGCGCCAGAGCAATATCCTGCGACGGAACAATGAATTTCGCCGTGGCACGTGCCACTGTCTGCTGTCCTTTTGTCAGCCATGCTTCAAGCAGGTAAATCCCCCTGCGTTGCCCAAGCAGTCTGGCACATACCATCAGTTTGTCTCCGGTACAAACGGGTGAAATGAATCTTACCGTCAGTTCAGCCGTCAGGGCTTGCACACCCTGCATGAACAAACAATGAGTCATTGCTGCATCCAGCAGGGTACTCGTCATTCCGCCATGTAAAAGACCCGTATACCCCTGATGCCTGTGATTGGCCGTGTAGTCCGCACATACAGAGCCATCCGGGTGCTCTGAAAACATTAAGTTCACCGTATCAGGGTTGTTGTCGCGGGAACTACAGACCATACAACAGGTATGGGCCTTTCTGGCATCAAGATAACAATTCATCTGTTTCTGCTCAGCGTCCGGTTGTACTGACGGGAGGCATCCGGAATTCAGTCAGCTGAGGGGCTCCCCCGGCATCATTACTGCCTCCTCCACACATTCCGGCTCCTGGTTTATACACAATACGGGTCTGATAAAAATCACCGCCCGTGATGAAATAAACTCATGAATGGCAACAGCGCCCGTTTCCGTGATGATGCTGACGCCCACCCTGGCACGCATTTTCTGCTGTGTTCCCGTCAGAGTGACAGCATTTTTTCCCTTTCGCCTCATGATGAAAGGACTGGCGTCCCTGCTCCGGCTTATTCAGTTCAGTCAGAACACGGGTATCCGGATCACACAGTTCAGTGAACAAACGACGACCACAGTCAGTCTGGTACACCGCGATCTGATGCCCCAGTAATTTACCCAGCATCCGTTCCCCGATGTTACGGACCACAACGCGGCTGACTTGCTGTTGAACCAGCAGGTCAACCAGCTTCCGTTTACCTGAACAATCTGCGCCCAGCGCGGGATTTTCTGTCCGGCTGAGCTCCACACCGCGCTCATCCACCAGGACAAGGTGACTCGCTTTGGTAAAATGATTTGCTACCCGGTCGTCATTCACTGGAATGGCTGTGATCATCTTGTGTAACACCTTCCCTTTCAGAGTGCATTATTAAGGCCCTGCCCTGAGTGAGACAGTCCACAACCTTAAAACGGGCTGCTTTCAGGACATTGGCCAGTGTCTGCCTTGAAACCCCCATTGCAACAGCCGCTTCCTGCTGTTGCATGCCCAGTAAATCGACCAGCCGTAACGCTTCAAACTCATCTTCTTTTAAATGAACATGTTCAAGCTGGCTCATCGGTCGCGCATTGGGCTTAAAACAGGTATCCGCAGGGCGGCCACAGATGTTACGGGGAATTCTGGGTCTTGGCATGAAGGCTCCTTATTGGCATATGCTATATATACACTCATAAACTGGCATATGCAATATACTCTGCTCACCGGTGGAGAATTTTTTGCTTTACCCTGGAGTCTGTAAGTGGGCAGCAGGTCATGAGAGATGAAGAGAAAGAAAACAGATACTGTATGAGACTCAATTTAAAGTGCTGCCATAAGGGGGTCGTCTCAGAAAACGGAATCTATGGTCACTCCCGTTTTTGCAACACCGATTTTGACGACAAGTTGGCTTGCTTGAATCTATCCGG
>NZ_PUQF01000044.1:0-5231 GCF_003331015.1 Enterobacter sp. GER_MD16_1505_Eko_090
TGGCGATATTAAAGCTGCGATTGCGGGCGGTGCCGCGCCGTATATCGCCAATGCCATCGCGAATGCCATCCCGGAGACGGATCTTAAGGGACGCGTGCTGGCCCATGCGGTTGTCAACGCCGCACTTGCAGCAGCTTCCGGCAGAGATGCGGCGTCCGCTGCAGCTGGCGCGGCGGTGGGTGAGCTTGTCGGCAAAATTGCGGTAGACAAGCTGGCTGGTAAGATTGCGGTTGACGGTTTTGGCAAACAGGTCAGCGAACTGAGCGAGGAAGAAAAACAGACGGTATCTGCGCTGGCGACGCTGGCCTCTGGTCTGGCTGGCGGGCTTGTCGGAGACAGCAGCGCGAATGCGGTAGCGGCGGCTCAGGCGGGCAAGACGACGGTTGAGAATAACACGCTGAGTCCTGGCCATGATGAGGAAGAGTTTGAGAAAGAGCACGGCGACCGCCTCCCAAAAGTCTACAACATTGCCAGGCCTGGGGTGTTGTTTGACGAAGATGGTAAGCCGCTTCCTGGAACTGCTGGTCTTGGTATTGGGGCAGTTCCGATAGGTGGCAAATCTAAAGATACTCAGATTTGGACTGAAACCAAAAAAGCGGAGCCTGTTGACAATGCGTATGGACACTGGACGAAGCATGGAAAAGAGTTTCCCGAATATCAAAACTCAAAACAATATGTGGATGCCACACATAATTTTGTAACAAATCCGCCAAAAGGAACGCTCACCACAATACGTAAAAACGGTGATACGATTTACTACAACCCATCGTCCAATACATTTGCAGTCAAAAATAGTGATGGTGTGCCTAAAACAATGTTCAGGCCGGATCCCGCAGATCATGGCTATCCAACAAATTTGGACTACTTCAATGCACAAAAATAATGATTTATATATTTGCCGGGTATGTGGTGCTGAGCAGCTTGAGGCCCCTTGGGGTGATGATGGAGAATCACCAACATACGAAATATGTGATTGCTGTGGGGTTGAATTCGGTTACGAAGATTCAACATTGCAAGGAATTAAGAAATATCGGACAAAATGGTTAGAAGATGGAGCTAAGTGGCACAGTAAAAAATCGGAGCCTGAAAACTGGTCTGTTGTAGAACAGTTATCTCATATACCTGAAAAATATCTATAGCTTTCGATCCCGATTTCGTTTCAACCTAACGGAAACGGCTATTATCGTGTTGATTCGTATAACCCGGCTACAGGTGAGATAGTGTCACGTAAGTTCACGCAGTTCTCTGATATCACTGAATCAACAGCGACTAATTACATCCGGGAGGCTGTGAATAAATACCCTGCAGGTGCAACCATTGCTAAAGTTCCATCAAGTGGTTCATTGGGCGGTGATGCGTTGCGTGGGACTAATATTTTAGAAGTTCCTCCTCAGGTAAAACCCATTCCACAATCGGTTTTTTAACAAAGAGAAAGAGCAGAAACGCCTGCAAACCGCGCAAATGATTGGCGAGATCGGCAATCAGGTTGCGGATATTGCGCGCACCAACGGCAAGATTGCGGCCACGGAAGCGGCCAACGAGAAGATGAAAACCGCGGGCAGCGATGCGCGTAACGCCGCCATCAGCCAGCTGAAAAAAGACGGTAAAGAGGTTACCGATCAGGCGATTCATGACCAGATGTACCAGACCTTCTATAACGAAGCGTTTAACCAGTCTGGCATGGGAACGGGGCAGAGCACCCAGCGCGCCATCACGGCAGCAACGGCGGCCATTCAGGCGCTGGCAGGTGGCGATATTAAAGCTGCGATTGCGGGCGGTGCCGCGCCGTATATCGCCAATGCCATCGCGAATGCCATCCCGGAGAAGGATCTTAAGGGACGCGTGCTGGCCCATGCGGTTGTCAACGCCGCACTTGCAGCCGCTTCCGGCAGAGATGCGGCGTCCGCTGCAGCCGGTGCAGCGGTGGGTGAGCTGGCTGGTAAGATTGCGGTTGACGGTTTTGGCAAACAGGTCAGCGAACTGAGCGAGGAAGAAAAACAGACGGTATCTGCGCTGGCGACACTGGCTTCTGGTCTGGCTGGCGGGCTTGTCGGAGACAGCAGCGCGAATGCGGTAGCGGCGGCTCAGGCGGGCAAGACGACGGTTGAGAATAACTCGCTCAGTGAACACAGTCCGTTTGAGCATGAGGAAGAAGAGCACGAAAAAGAGCTTGGTAATGGGCATATAAAAATTATCCCTATGAATCCAGGGCTGGAACCTGAACGGGATGAAGCCGGAAATCCGATCACTTATGCGCCAGGATTTGGAGTGCCTATTGGTTCTGCGGTTCGATTACCTTCTGGTTACACTCCTACAGGTCGTGGAGATGTGGTAGGTCCGAAAGGTGGCATGTATACCAATACAGGGAAAACAGACTCATCGGGTAACGCTATTTACAGTAATAATGGTAGTTATTATACTTTTGATAGCACGTCAAAAAATGGCACCCTATCTCCAAACCCAGCGAATCAAATTCGCCAGAACTATGATCAGGGAAAAGCATTCGAAGATAGCATTTATCAAAAATATTCACAGGGAATGACCGATTCAGCCAGAGAGGTTACAATCAAAACTGGAAGTGGGGTAAATGTTAGAGTGGATATTATGACGAAAGATAGTAGCGGGAATATTTTCTGTGTCGAATGTAAAAGCTCAGAGACAGCACCTTTAACGCCTAATCAAAAGATCGGCTACCCAGAAATAGAAAATAGTGGTGGTGTGATTATGGGAGTAGGCAAACCCGGATTTGATGGTGGGACAGTGATTCCACCAACAAAGATTGACGTGATAAGACCAGGCAAAGATAAAGGTTAAATATGTCAGTAGAAGACCTTAATAAAATTGATTTTATGGGGATCACTGAAAATGAGCCAGACGCTATCAGTCTGGCTATATCAGATCATCTGGCTTGGGGTGAGAACACAAATGATCATTTGTATAAGTTACAGGAAAAAATAAATTCATATATTGAGTTTATAGAAAGTGGGCAAATGGAAGAAAGTTTCCCTAAATCTAAAGGGAAAACAAAGAAAATTATTGAGATTTACTTCAAAAATTATCCGCCGAAAGATGTTCTGTTTTTCTTTGATAAAGTTGAAAGTGTTTTGGCTGGGATTAATGTAAAGCTACAGTTAAAGTAAGTATAGCTAATGTGATGTTTTTATTGTTTTATGAGCCTGCTTGTTCAGGCTCTATCTTTTATACCTTCTCATGATCAGTTCTCTACTGGCAGCCTGGCATGAAATCTCTCAAGGCTAGGGAATAAAATGACTTTCAAAATGAGTTGGACACTGGACAAAACAGGTGGAAATAAACAGATCTCAAATTGGGATATGGTATTAAATCAGTTTAAACAAATTCAGGGAAGAAAAGGAACCCTTACTCTTGATATACTTAATAATAGCGATGATAGCGCTGGAATGCTTCAGGTCAGAACGGAGAATGGTTATTACTTAATAACATTAGGTGAAATTGTCAAAGATGAATATCAAATAAGAACGTACTGGGATTCATCTTAACCTGATACAGGAATGGTGATACTTGGAGATTACTGGCCGGAATCTCAGGTTACAAAAGACTGTTAACTTATTGTAAAGATCTCAAAAGAGTTTTTTGATACTGGCAATGTATTAAAGGAATTTCTTAATTGAAATATAAAGCCAAAACTTCGGCGTTCGCAGTGATGCTGTAGTTTTTTGGAATGATGCTGGAGTGGCAGATACGAGTCACTCTAGGGCGGTAGCGTATTCAGGCCAAAAATGCGCGTCCGGGAAAAATATTGGAAGCGCCGAAACTCCTTAACAAAAATGGACTGTAACCTCCTAACTACATTGGGAAATCATCCATAAATTCTCAATAACTGTATCGGAAAGAGTTGTTGTTGAGAATAACTCGCTCAGTGAAGCTGCTGATTATCTGGCAACGGGTAAAAAGCCGGAGGACAGATACAAGGACGCGCAGCAGCAACTGAAAGACGCGGTTGACGAGTTTAAGGCGAAGAACTGCGACGGACTATACACCAGAACAAGTTCAACAAGATGCACTTGATCTTTGTGGTGCGATATGTAGGGATACAGATGCGCTAAGAGGTAACATGATTGAGCGTGGATATGATCCCAAGCAGGTTGATGACGCAATAAAACAGATTATTGATAAAAATCGTCAGACTGGAGTGATTAAGTGATGTTGATGTGGAATGATTTTGTCGAAATGTTAGGCTGCCAGAAGATGGATGAAAGATTCATCCATCTTTCTCAAGAGTTTAATGAATTACCTAAACGTGATGAAAGTGTTTTAGGTGATAGAGAATATTATTCATTCATCGGTTCAGGTATATTATTTTTATTGGATAATGGGATCGTGGACCAAATTAGTTTTTACATTGAGGCTGATGAAGGATTTTCCAAATTTAAAGGTGATTTACCGTTATCTTTTGGTTGTTCTGAGTCTGAGGTTATTCATCATTTTGGAGTGCCCTCATCTTCAGGGGGGGCGGAAGATGCACTTCTTGGTTATATGAATCGCTGGATAAAATATGAGGAAAAGAGTTATGCGATGCATCTGCAGTTCAATAAAAATGATAAATTATGCAGAGTGACGCTTATGAGATAATTTCTTCTCATGAGTATAGAACTTTTTTCTGAGGAATAAGTTATTTTGGGACAATTTTAGTTGATTGGTAAAATTAACCATATTATCCCTCTCGGTTGAAGAGGGTACGCTGAGGTAAAAATTGTCGGCCAGAAGACTCGGCAGACCGAAAATTGATAACAGATTGAAAATTCTGGCGGCCATTTTAGTTTTGGGGTTAAGCTACCCCAGCCTCTCCACCCGCGTCTCCCCCTCCACCCTCGACAGCTGATACAGCGAAATGATCGCTGCTTCTCAATCAACTTTGCCAGCTCCGGCGAGTGGCTGGTGAGCCAGATCTGCGAGTAGCGGCTGGCCGGCGGGCAGCATCTGCGAATGCAGTCAGTTTTCCGGTTCGTTCAACGCGATAAATGCCGGTAGGCGCGGGCTTAACAGCGCTACCGCCAGGTACAGAAAGCGCAGGATGCCGTCGGAGAACTCCGCCGGTGTTGTCGCTGTAAAACACGCAGATGGGGAAGGCCTGGCCAAGGATACGTATCAGCTTTAGCGGCAGCGGTCACGCAGTCAGCGGTAGCCGACGGTGCTATCATTGTTCGCGACCAGGCTAACCAGAAGCAGGACGTCAGCACGCTCAGCCGTGA